>NZ_CP023278.1:1619791-1943750 GCF_002896875.1 Nostoc sp. CENA543 | reverse complement strand
CTACAGCATCGGTAATTACTGCACCAATTACTATAATCCAGAGTAATTGTCTTTGGGGTTGCCACACAACTGTGGCATCTGTAGTTAATAAAACTTGCCAATTTAGGTTAGGTAAACCTTCTAGTAATGGTGATGGGACAAAACTATAAAGTTTACCATTGTTAATCAGACTATCAGCTTTTTGACGAGTTAAAAGTGAGGCTAATTCAGGCTTGGCAGTTTTGGCTGAGTTGCCTAATAATTTTTGATCTGTACTCAGAAAAACTTTGCCTGATGAGTCTAGTAAACTGTAGGTGTAACCATTAGCGACATAATTTTTCATCGCCGTTTCGAGAGATTTGATAGGCAAACGCGCTCTCACCACAGCAATAGTTTCATCGGTGACTGCATCTTTTACTGGTGCAGCTAGGTAAAGATTTTTTGTGTCTGGTTGACTAATAACAGGTGTATTTTTTTGGATTGTTGTTTGAAAATAAGTCTGATATTTTTCTGTATCTAATGGTTCGCCGGTAGACTGAACAATGACTCTACCTTCTGTATCAAATACAGCAATGCTGTCATAGTTAGGATTAACTTGGAGAATTTGATTGAGGAGTGCTTGCTTTTGGGCATCCGTGGTAACGTTTCTTACTTGAACATTCGTTAAGAAGGGTAAATTGGCTAGAGTTTGAATATCTTGATAACGTTCTAGAATGTATCGATTAACTGTGTTGGCTACAGATGCGGCCTCGTCTTGTTGCGTCTTGGTGACTTGCTGCGTGATAGATTTATTGAGCAAATTATAGGCGATCGCACCGATAGTAACTATAGGTATTGTGCCGATAGCGATCGCTAAAATTACAGCTTTGGTTTTTAAACTCAATCGCTGCACATAATTCACTAAATTATTGACAACATTACGACTATTTTTCTGATTCTGAGACACACTAGGTAGTTTAACTATACTAGTTGTATTTTGGGGATTCACAATAAATGATTGTTCATTTTCTGAATCTCCACTCTCAGCCATGTTAGTTTTATGAAACATAACGTAATTTTCCTAAATAAGTACAGAGAACACAAAACAATTTTTCTAATTGCAGTCACTAATTACTATATAGAACTGATGATTTTATAATCGCTTTTGCATCTAACACTAAAAACACTTCTTCTGGTTGGGCAATACAACCTTGCAAATATGGTACTAAACTAGATGCCACTTGTCCTATAGGAGAACGAATTTCATCAGGCATAAATTTAGCTATACCTTTGATTTCCTGCACTACTAACCCTAAAATTAGGGATTCCACTTTAATCACAATAATATTGTATTGCCGCCATCTATTGTCTAAGGATTCTAAATTTAGCATTCTTGGTAAATCAATCGTCCATATAATGCGGCTACGCCAATTCATTAAACCTAAAATACAGGCAGGCATATTAGGCATAGGAGTAATCGCATCCACAGGTAAAACCACTGCCTCTTGTGTGAAATTCATGGATAAAATAGCAGCAGATTGTTGATTTAGCTGAAACTTGAGATAAGTATCTCCGACTTTATTTTGATGATTATTTATGGTCAAAATAGATTTATGATTATTATTCATTTATTTAATTCACAACTGATTTAATAGTACGCAGCAGATGTTCACGAGTATATGGTTTAGTTATATAGGCATTAGCACCTTGTCTCATCGCCCATAAACGATCAATTGGTTGATTTTTAGAACTGCAAATAATTATAGGCACTTTCGCTGTTACAGGATTTTTCTTTAAAGAGCGACATAATTCAAAACCACTCATTTCGGGCATAACTACATCACTAACAATGACATCTGGCTGATATAATGAAGCCTTTTCTATAGCCTCTTTTGCACTAGCAGATTTAATCACGTTATAACCACTCTCTTGAAGATAATGGCTCATCAGTTCTAATTCACTAGGCGAATCTTCCACAATTAAAATTGTCCCTACTAAAGTCAAGTTCACAGTTATGTCTCCCGTTTAGTCAATAGTCAATAGTCAATAGTCAATAGTCAATAGTCATTACTCATTACTCATTACTCATTACTCATTACTTCTCTCCCTCATCTCAAAACCTACCCCAAATGCTTAAATACCATTTTTAATAAATCTGACTGATTAAATGGCTTGGTTAAATAACCTGAAGCTCTCACCATTTTGGCTTTTGCTCTGTCAATAAATCCTGTTCTTCCTGTCACCATAATAATTGGCGTATTTTTGAAAGCTGAATGTCTCCGCAGTAAAGAACATAATTCATAACCATCTAAATTAGGCATTTCTACATCTAAAAGAATTAAGTCTGGTTTACTACGAAGAATTTGCATTAAAGCTTTAACAGGATCATTAATAGTAACAACTGCAAAAACATTTTCATCTAAAAAACTTTTGATAGAATTCAAGACTGTTTGACTATCATCTATACAAGCAATAGTATATAAACTTCTTCTGACTAATCGAGGACTCTGCACTGGTTCTACAATATTTCCTTGCGTCAAAGGTTGCTGATTCTCTGGTTGTGGTTGAGCCTTTGGTGGATTATTGGGAGTGGCAATAGAAGGACTACCTGCACTATTGGGTGTAGATGGAATGCGTTGACGGGTGCGTAACTGTTTTTGACAATGTTCAACTAATAACCGTAAATCTAGATAACAAAACTTTGGTAATTCTTCCCAAGCTTGTTCAGGATAAAATTCATAGCTGCCTTCTTTTAATCCTAGAAATGATTCCAGCACTTCTTTTGCTAATTCTTCTATCAAGATGGCTGCTTGTTTAGCGGTAATATAATTTTGATTTACTAACCAACAAATCGCTTGGTAATCAGCATAGTCCAAAGATTGACTTTCATCTTGGGGTTCAAACATCAAGCGCATCTGCACTCGCGTCGCACTGTTAAGATTAGGAACTCGTTGGCTCAATCTCCGCAAATGACTATCTAGACGCTCAAATAGTTTATCTGAGTATGAAGCATAAGTGAGTTTACCTTGCTCTAGATTAATTGTCCAAAAAGCTGTTTCAGAAAATATACGTAAGCATCCAGTAGCATGGCGACTGGTTAGCTGTGCTAATAAAGATATAGGATGTAGCTTCTGGATTAATCTGTAGTTACTTATAGGAGTTGTGTTCATTTTGCCTTGATCTTAGCTAAATGTGTTTAGCAGTTTTACCACAATTCCTAGCAAGGATCATTTAATAGTTGTTTGTAATTTTAAATACAAATTTTTGAACCCAAGATTTGTGGCTAAACTTGATGAAAACCATGTGTAAGCTATTGTGAATGCAGCCAATTGTACAGAAATTAATAGTCAATGAGTCAAATTCAGTCAAAAAAAGTAAAGCTTCCCAAGAGCTATATACTTCATGAGTAACTTTTAATTCATAACCACTGAAATAATAATGCAAAATTAACAGAATTTAACTTACTGTATATCAGTATTAATACTTAAAATTTTTATAATTACTTCATTTCAGGCTAATTCTGAAAATTGCTTCCGTAAAAATACGGGATTTTGCCAGAATTATTGCCCAAGATTATAGTTGCTTCTTGAACATGAGTCTCCAACGGAGGCAAACTTGCGGGAAGGGCGAAAGCAACAAAGTGAAACTAGGGAGATCAGAAGTTTTAACCTAGAGTTACGAGGCAATTCCTAGACGAAAAACCGAAATAATACTTACGTTAAAATAAGGTTATCGATTCTTTAACTGCTGCGATCGCCCTGCAACGTTCTCTAACATTAGTCAGTCGCAACGAAAATGTTTTTGCCGCAACAGGGGTTGTAATCTTTAATCCTTGGTCTATTTGACAGATTGCTGTTATTCAGATACCCGACTGTTTGAAAAAGTCGGGTATCTATGACCTCTCAGAATTTGTTTAACAAATTACTACTTCCCAAATACTGTCCCTAGAGAACGGGCGATGTTTTGTGGCTGCATAGCATCCATTGCGGCTGTTGGTTCATAGCCACAGTGAACCATACAATCAGCACATTTAGGATTACCACTGGCGCGGCCATATTTACTCCAGTCGGTTGATTCGAGTAATTCTTTGAAGGTGCTGTAATATCCTTCATTTAATAAATAACAAGGCTTTTGCCAACCTAAAACGCTGTAACTAGGACTTCCCCAAGGTGTGCATTCGTAATCTTTTTCACCGATGAGAAAATCTAGGAATAGGGGGTTGTGGTTGAAATTCCAGTTTTTCTGACCAGATTTATAAGGCGCGAGAATTTCTCTAAATAAGGCGCGGGTTTGTTCGCGTTTGAGGAAATGGTCTTGATCTGGGGCCCATTCGTAGCTGTAACCAGGAGAAATCATCATCCCATCAGTATTGAGGGTTTCTAGGAAATCAAAAAACTCCTGCATTTGTTTGGGGTCACAACCTTCAAAAATTGTGGTGTTGGTGGTGACGCGAAATCCTCTGGCTTTAGCGGCTTTGATGGCTTTAACGGCAATATCAAATACGCCTTTACGGTCTACACATTGATCATGCCATTCTCTCAATCCATCTAAATGGACGCTGAAAGTTAAATATTGAGAAGGCTGAAACTTATCGAGGCTTTTTTCTAATAACAAGCCGTTGGTACATAAATAAACATACTTTTTGCGTTCTACTAAACCCTTGACAATTTCGTCAATTTGTGGGTGTAGCAGGGGTTCGCCACCAGGGATAGATACTACTGGTGCGCCGCATTCTTCCACGGCAGCAAAGCACTGTTCTGGAGTCAAGTTTTGCTTGAGTATTTCTGTAGGATGTTGAATTTTACCGCAACCAGAACACGCCAAATTACAGCGAAACAGTGGTTCTAGCATTAATACCAAAGGAAACTTTTTCCGTCCTAGAAGGCGTTGAGTTACTAGATACTTACCAATGTCTATAGCTTGTTGTAGATTAATCGCCATTTTTGTTATTCACTCCTCTCTATATAGATCAAAGCACTATTAGGAACATAAAAAATTTGCTGTAGGCAGAAATCATCAAATATTTAAAAGTCCTAATTCTTTAACGGCTTTGTCAGGATTGTAATACATTGTCTGCTATGACATTCGCACGCCATCTGCGGGAACAGAGAAAGTTTTGCCCAAGGACTTGCAGAAAATAAATTATTTCGATGAGTGATTTTTTGATTCTGCCCCCAGTCTATCTATGACTCAACTGTTTCGTAACAAAGAGACAAAACACTTAAGATGAGGCTGACTAACTTGTAATGTAGTTTATATAAAGCTGAATTAAACACTTTTGGTCATAAATTCAGGATATATTAAGGAATTATGATGTCATTCCCTATTGGAACTATCGTAATATTAGCTACAACGTTGTATCAGGCGATCGCTTGCTCAATAGAAAATCGACAACCGCCGCCAGGACAATTAATTGATGTGGGTGGATATCGCTTACACTACTACACTGCGGGCAAGTCTAGCCCCACCGTGGTCTTAGAACATAGTTTAGGCGGAATTGAAGGTTATTTGCTTGTGCAAGAAATAGCCAAGCTATCACGAGTTTTTATATATGATCGTGCTGGGTATGGTTGGAGTGATCATAGTCCGCATCCACGCACCAGTCGGCAAATTGTTACAGAATTAGATTCTCTTCTCACACAAGCAGGAATTGAGCCACCTTATATTCTTGTAGGTAATTCCTTTGGTAGTTATAACGTCCGGTTATATGCCCATTATTTTCCCGAAAAAGTAATCGGGATCGTACTTACTGATGGACTCCATGAAACAGGAATGCTAAAAATGTCCATCTATTTACAAGCTTTGAAACTATTTTTTGTTTCTGGTTTCTTTATGTCAATTTTAGGTTCAATATTGGGCATTATCAGATTACTCAAATTGATTGGTACTTTTGAGATTATTAAGCCAGAATTAACTAAATTTCCTCAAGCAGATCTAAACCCAATTAAGCGTTCTTTCTGCCGCCCTAAACACTGGATTACCATGAGTCGAGAACTCTTAAGTCTGGATAATAGCAGTCGCCAACTTCAGTTAACTACTCAGTTAAAAGCCTTACCTATAGTTAGTATTCAAGCCTATACTTTTTTTCAAACCTCCCTTTGGACTCTGCTTTTACCGATAAAATCAGCTAATCAGTTACGAGAACAAATGCACAAGAGAATAAACAATTTATCCACAGATTTTATACAAATTGATGCTCATAAAAGTAGTCATTTTGTTTGGATTGATCAGCCTGAGTTAATCTTAAATGCTATTAGGATTATTTTAGAAAAGGTTAATTCTAGTAATTCGTAATGGGCTGCGAGCCACTACAATAACGGAATGGACAAGCGTGGATTGCTTCACAAGAGATAGGAAGAGCGATCGCTAAATTATGGTACCAAAATTTTGACGTAGCCACTGGCTATAAACCAATCTACAGCGTCTTTGAGGGCGATATTGATGGGGGATTGGGGTAATCCTAATTCTCTAACGGCTTTGTCAGGATTGTAATACATTGTCTGCTGTGACATTCGCACACCATCTAGGGGAACGGAGGGGGTTTTGCCCAGAGGTGCAAGGATTTTTTCGTCAACCCAAGCGACGGTTAGAGGTAGCCAGTTGGGGACTGTGTGTTGGGGTGCGGGAATGTTTGTGATGTCTGCGAGTTGTTCTAGTAGTTGCTTGAGGGTGAGGTTTTGATGGCCTAGAATATAGCGATCGCCTTTTCTCCCCTTTTGCAATGCTAATAAATGTCCCCAGGCGACATCGCGCACATCAATAAAGTTGAGTCCTGTGTTGACGTAGGCTGGCATTTGTCGCCGCAAAAACCGCAAGATAATTTCACCTGTGGGTGTGGGTTTGATATCTAATGCTCCAATGGGGCTGCTAGGGTTGACAATGACGACATCTTGACCATTAGCTACGGCTTTGACGGCGACTTGTTCAGCAAGGTATTTGGATTTTTTGTAATCTCCTACCAATTTTTCTACGGGGCTTTGGTGGGTTTCATCAACAATTTCACCGGCTGCACCCACACCAATGGCGGCGACAGAACTTGTATATACAGTGCGTTCAATGCCTGCTTTTTGGGCAGCATTTAACACATTGGCTGTTCCCTCGACGTTGTCACGGTAGAGTAAATCCCGGTCTTTTTGCCACAGGGAATAATGGGCGGCGACGTGAAAGAGATACTTGCAACCAAGCATCTGTTGCCATAATTCTGGATGATTAAGATCACCCTTGACAATTTCCACGTCTAACCCTTGCAGATTGCCCAAGTTACTATTCGGGCGTACCAGTGCTGTGACTTGGTATCCCTGCTGTAACAATAGGCGCACCACATGAGAGCCAATAAAACCAGTTCCCCCTGTGACAAATACTTGCATTAGTCTTTCACCTGCTGAAATCGAGGAAACCAATCGTCTAAGACGGCGTAGATTACGGGGACGACAATCAAGCTGAGAATGGTAGATGTGACCAAACCACCAGCAATGGCTACAGCCATAGGCGATCGCAATTCTGAACCAGCACCAAAGCCCAAGGCAATGGGTAGCATCCCGACAATAGTAGAAACAGTGGTAATCATAATCGGTCTCAGTCTGATTGGCCCTGCTTTCAAAATGGCTTCTGTACGTGCTAAACCGGCTTGGCGTAGCTGATTAATGAAATCTACTAACAAAATGGCGTTTTTGTTCGCCTGTCCTAGCAAGAAGACGAAACCAATTAGGGAAATCATCCCGAAGTCACTCTTGGTAAACAGTAATGCTAGCATCGCTCCCACCACAGCTAAAGGTAGAGAAACGCCGATGACTACAGGATCTATCCAGCTTTTGAACAGTAAAATCAACACAACGATGATACACAAGGTCGATAAAATCAAAGTCGTGGCAAAACTACCAAAAACTTCATTTTGACGGGCAGAATCTCCCCCTAAGTCGGGAGTGACATCATTTGGTAACACTGTTTTGGCTTCCGCCAGAATTTTATCTGTTGCATCACCCAAACTTAAATCCTGACCTAAGTTGGCACTAATATAGGCTACCCGTTGGCTGTTCAAGCGTTCAATGTTGAACACTTGTCCTGCATCATTGGTTTCGCCTGTCACTGTAACATCTGCAAATCCGGGGAGTTTGGTAATTCGGTCTTTCAACTTTTTCGCTGCTTGGTTCAAAGTCTGGAGATCATTACCGCGCAGTGCTAACTGTAAGGGTTTTTGTCCGCCGGTATCTACAAATTGAATATCCTCGACGCTGGTAGTTACGCCAGGAAGTTTAGGCAGATTTTGCCGTAATTCGTCTTGTAGTTCTGCGGTTTTTATTTTGCGGTCTTCTTTGAGTTTGACATAGAGTGTTCCCTTATTGGGTTCGCCCTCCCGTGAACCGACGGTAGTAAATACTGTCTCCACATCTGGGTATTTTCTCACCACTGCTTCTAGTTTCTTCGCTACTTCTAGAGAGTCGTTGAGGGGGTTGGGTATGGGGATTGGGGATTGGGGATTGGGTGAAACTGCGCCTCTGCTTTGTTGCTGTGCTAACTGCTGCAAAGCTGCTAAATCAGGGATTTTCGGCAGGGGTGCGGTGTAGGTAATATTAAATTCACCGCGATCTAATTTGGGGATAAATCCTTTAGGAATGAAAGGAACGATCGCCATTCCGCCAGCAAAACTGAGTACGGCTAAACCGATAACTATGGTGCGATGGTTTAACGACCAAGCTAGTAAATTGCGATAAGCTTCGGTAAAATATACCCCAATGTCGATTTCTCTACGTCGAGAAGCTGTTTTTGGTGGTTTTAGCCAGTAAATAGATAAAACTGGTGATAAAGTCCGTGCTACTAAGGTAGAAGCAATGTAAGCGGCGGACACTGTAATCCCGAAGGGCTTGAAAAATTGTCCCACTACTCCACCCATTAAACCAATAGGAAGGAAAACTGCGATCGCAGTGGCGGTAGTGGCGACGACTGTTAACCCGATTTCGTCTGTGGCTGAGTGTGCGGCTTGGCGGGGAGTTTCACCTTCTTGGATGTGACGGAGGATGTTTTCTACATCGATGATGGCATCATCTACAACGCTACCGATAATTAACGCTAAAGCTAACAGCGTAATTGTCTCTAAGTTAAAGCCAAATATCGCCATAACAATCATCGTCGCCAGTAATGACGTAGGAATTGCCAAAGCAGAAATCAAGGTGGCGCGCCAATTCCATAAAAATGGGAAAATGACGACGATCGCTAACACAATCGCTTCTATTAACGCATCTATAGTTGACTGGGTAGCATGGCGGATATATTCCGCTTGGGTAGACGCTAGGGTGAATTTAATATCTTTAAAGTCTGTGCGGAGTTTTTGAACTTCCTTTTCAACTCGACTGACTACTTCTAAAGTGTTAGCATCGCCACGCTTGATGACTTGAAATGCTAATGCTTCTTGACCATTAAATCTGACTAAAGTCGCTCCCCCTTGGGGTAAAGCCGCCGTGTTATTGGTGGGGTTGGGAGGGGACGCTGTGTTAGGAACACCCAACAGTGAGACTTTTAAAACTCCTGGTAATTTAGCGATCACTGGGATAATTTTATCGTTTGCCAGTTTCGTTAAATCATTGAGGTTTTTTGTGGAGCTTTCCAGAGCATAACTCACAGCAGCCGATTCATTTAAATTCAGGGGAATAATTTTATAATTCGCTTCCTGGGGTAAAGTCAGCTGCTTGAGTGCAGTTTCGACATTGCGAGTAGATGTTTCTAGATTCGTTCCTACAGCAAAAGATAAACTGACAGCCGCTTGTCCTGGATAACTAGATGAGCGAATATCCTCTAATCCTTCTGCTTTTAGAGAACTCAGCTTTTCTTCTATGGGGATGGCCAGCTTTTTTTCAGTATCAATAGCCGTTTGCAGGGGAGCAGTAGCATTTACTACTACTACTGGGAATGTAATATCTGGAAATAAAGCATACTTGAGAGAACTGAACGCCAGAAACCCAGCTACAGCCACCGCTATCCAGAAACTTACCGTTAGCCATGAATACTCAATGGCTAATCGCGAAATATTAAAACGCTCTCGTGCAGATTTTGAGCCATTAAGCTTTGCCATCTTGGGAAATCATCACGCGGAAGACATAATTATTTGCCATGCTACTACAATAATTGGTTGTTGTTCGTGAGATATTTTTAGGGGTGTAGGGGTTTGGGGGTGTAGGGGTGTAGGGGTGAAAGAAAAACAATGCTAACGGTTTTAGTTCCGCAGGGTGCAGAATATGGGGCGGTTTGTCGCGGTTTAAAGCGCGTGACTGGTGATCAGCCAATTGTTAAATTTATACCAGTAGGTGTTCAGGCTGTCGGAGAATATTTACAACAATGGTCACAAACCAAAGACTTTGAAAATCAAGTCAAAGCCGGAATATTAGTTGTCGGTTTATGTGGTAGTTTAACTCAACAGTACAAAGTCGGGGATGTTGTGCTGTATCAAAATTGTCTTTATCAACAACAAACACTGGAATGTAGTCATATAGTTAATTTACATATCCAGTCAATAGTCAATAGTCAACAGTCAATAGTCAATATAGTTAAATCATTAACAAGCGATCGCGTGATTTGTTCTGCTACCGAAAAACGCTATCTTGGGGAAACAATGGGGGTTGATGTGGTGGATATGGAAGGCTTCGCTGTTCTGGATTTTTTTCATCACATTGGTGTAGAAGTGGCAATCTTAAGAGTAGTGAGCGATGATTGCAATTATGATATCCCCGACATCTCAACAGCAATCAATTCTGATGGTTCTTTAAATCCTTTATCTCTAGCATGGAAATTTATTCGTCAACCCATAGCAGCAAATCGCCTCATTCGAGGTTCTTTGCAAGGATTAAAGGTGCTGGAACAAACCATGCAATTACTGTTTTCTCCCAAATAATTCAACACCTCTTGTTTCTTGCTTTCCTGTTACCCATTCCTCATTCCCCATGAAATTTGGTAATTGCTAAATTTCAGAATGTTTTCACGCAATTTTAGAAGCAATTTTTGATCTCTCCAGAAATATAACTGGTAAGTATCAACCTAAAATTTTCCGAATCTTTGAGCAGTGCCATACCGCAAGGGGGAAAATTATGACTGACAGGAAATGTCCTTTGCACAAACTTTTGCTCATTTGCATTCTCAGTATGTTTATCAATCCCCTTCAGGTAGCATTCGCAACTTATCAGCCACCCGATGATCAAAAACCGCCAAAAGATTCCTCTGATGCTTTAAAACTCAAGCCGTTAATTAATCAAAACATAGATAAGTTTCCCTTACACCGCCAAACCCCTAAACCAGTTGTAAATTTGCTGAATAATCATGCCACTATAGAAGACAGAGCTTTAAATTCAGCAAAGTAAAGGCTAGAAAACGCTGTGCAGATCACATTTTTGGGGACAAGTTCCGGTGTACCTACAAAATCACGTAATGTTTCTAGTGTCGCCCTCAGATTACCGCAGAGGGCAGAATTTTGGCTATTCGACTGTGGTGAAGGTACTCAACACCAACTTTTGCGGAGTGAACTGAAAACTAGCCAAATCTCTCGCATTTTTGTCACCCATATGCACGGCGACCACATTTTTGGGTTGACGGGACTTTTGGCTAGTTGCGGTTTGGCGGGAAATGTGGAAAGAGTTGATATATACGGGCCACCCGGACTAAATGACTATCTCCAAGCAGCTTCTCGTTACTCCCATACACATTTTTCCTACCCGATTAAAGTTCATACTGTCCGTCCTGGTGTCATCTATGAAGATGAAGAATTTACTGTGACTTGTGGTCTTTTACATCACCGGATCACAGCTTTTGGCTATCGGGTAGCCGAAAAAGACCGCGCCGGACGTTTTGATGTAGAGAAAGCTAAAAGCTTGCAAATCCCCCCAGGAAGAATTTATGGTCAACTCAAACGGGGTGAGACTGTCACCTTAGAAGATGGGCGAGTCATCCACGGTACGGAATTATGTGGCCCTACGGAAATAGGGCGTAAAATTGCTTACTGTACAGATACGATTTATTGTGATGGTGCAGTGGAATTGGCACAGGATGCTGATGTATTAATTCATGAAGCTACTTTTGCTCATCAAGACGCAGATATGGCTTTTCAGAGACTACACTCAACAACCACAATGGCAGCACAAACAGCATTAACTGCGGGTGTGCGTAAATTGATCATGACTCACTTCAGTCCACGCTACGCCCCTGGTAATGTCGTGGAGTTAAAAGATTTACTCAAAGAAGCCCGTGCTATTTTTCCAAAGACAGAAATGGCTTATGATTTCATGACTTATGATGTTCCGAGGCGGCGAGAACTGGCTTTAAATAATTAAAGATATGGGAATGGGGCATAGGGAATGGGGCATGGGGCATTAAAGTAAAATCTACCTTGTCTCCCATTCCCAATTCCCGATTCCCAATTCCCAATTCCCAGTCCCCAATCCCCAATCCTAAGCTGCTACCTGATGAATTGGTAACTCAACAACAAATTCTGTACCTTTACCTAGTTCAGATTGACAGTATATCTTGCCTTTGTGTTTATCTGTGACAATTTGATAGCTGATAGAGAGTCCTAATCCTGTACCTTTACCGACGACTTTAGTAGTAAAAAATGGATCGAACAAGCGAGACAGCACCTTTTCATCCATGCCGTGTCCATTATCTGCAATCCGAATACTGATCCAGTCTTGATTGACGCGGGAAGTAGAAATACGGATTTCGCTGGGATAAGCTGCGATCGCTTCTGGTTTTCCTTGGGTATGACGTTCTTCTAGGGCATCAATGGCATTAGATAAAAGATTCATAAACACTTGGTTGAGCTGACCAGGATAGCATTCTATCTGGGGCAGATTGTCATAATCTTTGATGACATGAATTACAAGATTATCGGATGAGGACTTTAAACGGTGTTGCAAAATCATTAATGTGCTATCAATGCCTTCGTGAATATTGGCGACTTTAAAGTCAGCTTCATCTAGGCGGGAAAAGTTTCGCAATGAGGTGACAATTTCACAAACTCGCTCAGTACCTACCTTCATTGACTGGAATAATTTTGGTAAGTCGTCAAATAAAAACTCTATTTCGGCTTGCTTGAGAAACTCTAGAATCTCTGGTGCAGCATGGGGGTGATAACGTTGATAAAGTTCTACACAGTGCAGTAAATCTTGGGTGTATTGGTTGGCGTGTTCTAAGTTACCGTGGATAAAATTGATGGGATTATTAATTTCATGAGCCACTCCAGCTACTAGTTGTCCCAAGCTAGCCATTTTTTCAGCATGAACAATTTGCATTTGAGCTTTGCGTAGTTCTTTTAAAGTCTGCGCTAGTTGATTGGCTTCTTCACGGGTTTGACCGAGTAAACTAGATTGTTGAAACAAGTTAGCTTGACGCAATGCAACGCTCATTTGAGCCGCTACTTGGGTGACAAATTCTAATTCACTATCGTCCCACTGACGGGCATGGGTGCATTGATGAATACACAACAATCCCCAAAGTTCATCACCTTCTTTTAAGGGGACGACAATCTGGGCTTTGACTTGGAATTTTTCAATGATATCTAAATGGGGTACTTTTGTCCCGACACTGTTGACATCAGAGATCACTTGCACTTCCCCTTGACGATATTGGGGTGCGAACTGATCGCCAAAACAGTAGTCTTGCACCTTGACTGCAAGGGCAGAATTAAACTTAGGTACTACATCTTCGGCGATGAATTCACCACTGCAAAAACCGACATGGGGATCAAAACGGAAGATTCCCACTCGATCTGCTGCCAGCGATCGCCTAATTTCTTGAACCATGCTTTTGAAGATGGTGTCTAAATCCAAAGATTCGCGGATTTTGACGACTAAATCAAATAAAATGCGGCGTTGTTCTGCTGATTGATGCAGTTCATCCACACGAGTTTGAATTTGCGTCACCATTTGGGAACTTTGCAGTGCTACTCCTAGTTGACTAGCCACCTGTCCTAAAAATTCCACTTCCACATGATCCCACTGACGGGGGGCAGAATGTTGATAGACAGCTAGCAATCCCCAGAGATGACGACCGACGAAAATCGGATTTAATACATAGGCGCGAATCTTGAACTGTTCTAAGATATCTAGGTGACAACGCGAGTGTCCGACTTGGTAGATGTCGTTAACTGCGAAATTTTCATTGTTGCGGTAACGTCCGCCTTTAGTTTCTTGTAGGTGGGTGTCTTCCCAAACTAGATTTTTACCAAAGGGATTGATACTATCCCACTGGGCTTCTACCATGCCAAAATTACTGACAAATTCGCCACTCCAGTCGGGATTAAAGCGATAAACGGCGACACGCTCAACTTTTAGTAGTTTACAGACTTCTTGACAAGTGGTTTTCAAAATCAAATCAATATCTAGGGAAGAGCGGATTTTGCCCACTACTTCCGTCAGGGCGCGTTGACGAGCGATCGCATCTTGGAGGGCGATCGCTTGTTGTTTGGACTGTGCAAAGTTCTCGGCTTGCTGAATCGCCACGCCTAATTGCGCCCCTACCTGTCCTAAAAACTCAATTTCGTAATTTGCCCATTGGCGGGGGCCAGAATGTTGATAGGCGGCGATTAATCCCCAGAGTTTTGCGCCGGTGAAGATGGGTGCTAAGACATAAGCCCGAATTTTAAATTGCTCTAGAATGTCAATGTGACAGCGCGAATGTCCAGCTTGATAAATATCATTGACAGCAAAACTTTCGTTATTGCGGTAGCGTCCCCCTTGGGTTTCTTTGAGATGGCTATCTTCCCAAACCATATTTTTGCCAAAGGGTTGGATTCTGTCCCATAGGGGTTCTACTATCCCAAATTGACTGACAAATTCACCACTCCAGTCGGGATGAAAACGATAGACTGCGGCTCGTTCTAGCTTCAGTAGTTTACACAGTTCTTGACAAGCCGTGTTGAGAATAATTCCCGTATCTACAGAGGAGCGAATATTGCTAACAACTTCTGCTAAAGTCCGTTGACGGGCGATCGCATTTTGTAATTCAGTGGTGCGTTGTTTGGTTTCTTCCAGTATTTCTGCTTGCTGCATCCCCACACCCAAATGACTGGCCGCCTGCGCTAAGAATTCCACTTCATGGGGATACCATTGTCTAGAGGCAGAATGTTGATAGGCAGCGAGTAAACCCCAAAGTTTAGCACCCACAAAAATCGGTGCGATCGCATATGCTCGAATCTGAAACTGTTCTAATACTTCAATATGACAACGGGCGTGACCTGCACTGTAAATATCAGCCACAGCAAATGGTTCATTCTTCCGATAGCGTCCCCCTTGAGTTTCTTGCAGATGGGAATCTTGCCAAACTAAGTCCTGGCCAAAAGCAGTCATTGTATTCCACGGAGATTCTGCAAAACCAAAACGATTGATGAAACTACCACTCCAATCAGCATTAAAGCGATAGATGGCGATGCGCTCAATTTTCAATTGCCGACCAATATCTTGACAAGAAGTCGAACAGAGAGATTCTAAGCCCACAGATGCCCGAATTTTTGCTAAAATTCTCGCCAGAATTTTCTGGTACTGCGTTACTAGCTCTAACTGTTGACAACAGTCTTGCTGGTTTGATTGGTGGTCAGTTTCATAATCGTTGATGGTCATAATTGCAGAGTATATTAAACACTTTTATTTAGTGTTCCCACATTCACTCACACTTGTTTCTTTGATTACAGATCACAATGGAAAATATAACTTAGTAGTGATGACGATTTTGAGCAAATCTGTTATGTCATCAGCAAAAATGAGTGATAACCAAGCTTTAAGGGACTTCCAAATAAAAAAATATACAATTACTGTGGTGAGCAGGGGGGCAGGGAGCAGGGGGGCAGGGAGCAGGGAGCAGGGGGAAAATAAAAATATTCTCTCTCGGAAATTGGATAATTTATTTTCTGGAAGTCCCTAACCTACGGAAACGACCAAAAGTTAACCCTTGCGGGTTTACAAACATTATCAATATAAGTAATGAGACAGAATTAATTACACAACTGATTTTTCTGTTCCCTGTTCCCTCTCTCAACGAGTGAATTTAATTTTGTCCGACTACTTATTAATGAGGATCTTGATCAACCAGCCCCTACTCATTGAACTTCAATCCTTCAGTTCAATTCAGCGACAACTTCGACGCTATTGATTTGCTCTGCTAACCAAACTGAGAATAACTCTCTAGTAATTTGCAACCGTCGCTGTTCATCTAATGTGGGAGTAATAATTTCCTCGACAGCAATGATATGTACACCTTGGGGTGTAATGATGGGTTTGAGAACTTGGGGAGGAGTAGCAGCAAAAACCGCCGCCGCAATTTCTGGGCGAAAATCTCGCCGATAACGAATTCCTTGATATCCACCTGCACGCCGAATCTCTGGGCTTTGGATGTATTGACGAGCAATTTCTTGAAAGCTAATTTCACCTTCTTTTAAAGCATAAAATAACTCTAAAGCTAAATCTTCATCATCTAAGATAACTTCATAAGTTACAGCCCCAGCATAATCAATTTTATGAGCATAAAAAAAAGGTTCAATCTTATCAGCAAATAAATGATTAGCTAATTTAGCAGAGAGTAAATTAGTTTTCGCCATATCTTCAAAGTCATCTAAAGAAAGATAATGTTTATTCAGCCAATTCCAAGTATCTTCTGCCTTGAATAATTGGTAAGTAAAACGCAGACCATCAGCAGCTTGTTGTAACTCTTCTATAGAAACTTCAATCCCCGCTTGGGCAGCAGCCTCCGTAATAATTCTGGCAGTAGCGATCGCTTCTAAAAAATTCGGAATTTGACAAGATAATTTCAGATGATAAACAATATCTGCAACAGATAACTTGATCAGCTTCGACATGATACATTCTCCCTGATAATTATTGGTGGTGATTATTGATTGGGAAATGGGGCATGGGGCATGGGGCATAGGGCATGGGGAATTGAGGTAAAATATTCCTTGTCTTCCTTGTCCACCTTGTCCCCGATTCCCAATTCCCGATTCCCGATTCCCGATTCCCGATTCCCCATTCCCAATCCCCTAAAGTTCCAAACCGCCTTTTTGCAACTTCTTGAAAGGATCTAAGACAAAATCTATTACCCGACGTTGACGGATAATGACTTCGGCTGAGGCTGTTTGTCCTGGAGTGAGGAAGATACGTTTGTTACCAGCTTGGATATAGGGTTGGTCGATGGTGATATCCATTTCGTAGGTTTCTGTATTACCTTGGCTGGTGGTTTGAATTTTGGAGTCGGGAGAAATCCAACTGACGCGCCCTTGAATGATGCCGTAATCTTGGAAGGGATAGGCATCAAACTTGATTTTAACTGGCATTCCTACCTTCAAGAAACCGCTTTGTTGACTGGGCATTTGCGCTTTCAGGATTAAAGGTGTATTTTGGGGTGCGATTTGGGCAACTATCTGGCCTGACTCAACTACGGGGCCTGGTTTATCTATGGGTAGGTCAAAAATTGTGCCATCAATGGGCGATCGCACTACTCTTTGTTGTAGTTGTAGTTTTAAGGATGCAATTTTACTCTTACTTTGGGCAATGTCTGATTGCAAGTTAGTAATTTGTCCTTGCAAATCTTTTAGCTGTTCTTGGCTTTTTAATACTGCTAATTTACCAGCTTGGACAACGCTTTGATAACTACTGAGTTGTTCTTGCAGACGCAGTTGTGCTTGGCCAATTTCGGCTTGAATTTGACTAATGGTGGCTTGATAACGACTCTGTTCTTCTCTCAAACGCAACTGTGCTTGCATTATCTCTGCATCAGCTTGCAGCAAAGAGCGTTGACTATCTTCAGCAGAGTTTTCTAATTCCACAATTTTAATTTGGGGAATTGCACCTTGGCTTAACAAATGGCGATAGCGTCCCACTTCTCCTAAATCTCGCCGCAAACGCCTTTGTGCTAACTGCTGAATAATTTGAGTGGATTGAATTCTTTGTCTAGCTTGTTCTACTAGAGCTTGTTTTTCCAGTTTTTGTAAATTATAGGTACTTTGTTTAGCATCTAAATTCTGTTGGGCTTGATTCACCTGTGCCATTTTCTCCAAAGCTTGGGCTTGATTTTGCTGTTCTTGGATATTAATGGCTAGCATTAGTTGATTTTTGAGTAATTCCTGCTGTGCTTGGCGATTAGTGAATCCTTCTAATTGGGTTTCAGCTTGTTCAAGTTCTTTTTGTAAAACATCAGCATCTAATTCTAATAAAACTTGCCCAGCTTTTACTGTCGCCCCTTCTGCCACATTGACAGTTTTCACTCTCCCAGGGACGACGATACCTAATTTTTGGGTTGCGCCTTTGGGTTCTAAACGTCCTCTGGCTGTGCCGGTTTCATCAACTTTACTCAGAGAAGCCCAAGGTAGAACAATCACCGCAAAGCTAATTAAGAGATACAGCATGGAACGAGTCCAACGCTTGGGTACAGCATCGAGTAATTCCTCAGTACCGTAAAACCAATCATTAGTCTCGTTGATATCTGATGTTTGCTCATTGAAGACATAATGCAGTTCATCCGCCTGTGGTGTGACTACTACGGATGATGAGTTGTGGGATATGTGTGGCATAAATTACTTTGAGGGAGTGGAGGCTGAGAATTGGGAATTGGGAATCGGGAATTGGGAATCGGAAAAATCTTTCCCGATGCCCCATGCCCCATGCCCCATACCCAATAACCGATGCCCATTTTTTGCAGATTTCCCAGTGATACCCAAGGCAACTAACTAGTTACAAATTAGTTGCCAGTTGTTGTTGATTTAGGTAAAAGTAATGGCCTTTTCGTGTGATTAGTTGATCGTGAGTACCGCTTTCGACTAGTAAACCACGATCTAAAACTAGAATTAAGTCTGCGTGACGCACGGTGGACAGGCGGTGGGCAATAATGATGCTGGTGCGTCCTTGAAGAATGGTTTTGAGGTTGTTTTGAATCAGGCGTTCGGATTCGGAATCGAGATGGCTGGTGGCTTCATCTAACAGCAATAGTCTAGGATCGCCTACTAAAGCACGGGCTATGGCTAGGCGTTGGCGTTGTCCGCCAGATAACATTCCGCCACCTTCACCAATTTCGGCTTCGTAACCCATTGGCAATCTTTGAATGAAATCGTCAGCCCCAGCTAATCGCGCCGCCGTCATCACTTGTTCTAAACTGGCTTCAGGGTGGGCAACGCTGATATTTTCGCGGATTGTACCGCCAAATAAAAAGGTGTCTTGGTCTACTACACCGATTTGAGAACGGAGCGATCGCAGGGCTATACTAGTCACATCGTGGCCATCAATTAAAATTTTGCCATCTGTCGGTAGGTATAGACCCAATAAGAGTTTAAATAATGTGGTTTTCCCTGAACCACTGCGCCCGACTACGGCCACGGTTTGTTCTGGTTGGATTTCAAAGGTGAGATTTTCTAAGACATTAATATCGCTCTCTGGATGGTAGCGAAATGTGACATTTTCAAACCGGATATGACCCCGTAGTCTGGGTAAAATTTGCCGGGGATGGTGGTGTAAATCTTCTTCGGGTTCGGCTTGCAAAACATCGTTGATACGTTCGGTGGAAATCGTCACTTCTTGTAACTGATTCCACAACACTACTAGGCGTTGAAAGGGTCGAATAATGTTACCCAACAACATATTAAAAGCTACTAACTGACCGATGGTCAGTTGATTTTGAATTACCAACCACGCCCCTAACCACAGTAAGCCGGTTGTGACGACAGTTTCAATCCCAGAACTAAAAATCTGCAATTGATTACTGATAATCTGCCCAGCAAAGGTTTTTTTAATCACATGATTGAGCAATTCTTCCCAACGCCAGCGCACCGTCTGTTCAATGGCCATTGAACGAATTGAACGAATCCCCGTCAAGGATTGAATTAAGTAACTGTTCTCGTTGGCGGTAGCACTGAAAACTTCTCGGCTGATGCGGCGCAAAAATGGTGTGGCGACAACTGCTAATAATACGAATGGTGGGACAATGGCTAAACTGAATAATGCCATTGCCGCACTGTACCAAAACATTAGCCCCACGTAAACAAACACCGTCAGTAAATCCAAGATGATTGATAGGGCTTCCCCAGTCAAAAAACGCTGGATTTTTTGGTTTTCTTGGACGCGGGAGACGATATCGCCGACATAACGCGATTCAAAAAACGCTAACGGTAAACGGAAGGTATGTTTAATAAAACCTACCAGTAGAGATACACTAATACGGTTGGCTGTATGGTCTAGTAAATATTGTCTGAGTCCATTGACGACGACGCGAAATAAGCCAAAAATCACCAAACCTAAACCGACAGCGTTTAATGTGAGCGTGCTACCTTGGACAATTACTCTATCTAGCAATAACTGGGTAAATAAGGGTGTAATTAGTCCCAACAACTGAATTAACACCGAAGCTGCAAACACCTCTAGTAGTACCCGTGAGTGGGGTCTGACTAACTCAAACATTTGCCAGAATGGGGTACTAGCTTCTTCCGCTTGTTGGAGTTGGCTAGTAGGTTGCAGTAACAACGCGTAACCAGTCCAACCGGTTTTGAATTCGGAAGTGCTGAGGGTGCGTTGTCCGATGGCGGGATCGCAGACAATAACGTGTTTTTTGGTGATGGCGTAAACTACGATGTAGTGCTTATTTTCCCAGTGGGCGATCGCAGGGAGGGTTTGTTGTGCTAATTTATCCAAACTAGCTTTGACTGGACGGGTGGTAAAACCAAGGGCTTCGGCGGCGGCTGTTAAACTTTTGAGGGATGCACCGCTACGTCTGACGTTAGCTAAATCTCGGATGCGATTTACACTGAAATTTTTACCCCAGTAGCGGCTAATCATCACTAAACAGGCTGCGCCACAGTCCGCCGCACTTTGTTGTTCAAATAAGGGATAGCGTTGAGTAATGCGTCCCCACCAATGTCCGACTTTCACTTTGGGACTGGGAAAATAGGTGCGTCGGGACTTGGGTTTGTTTTGAGGGGGGGGTTGTAGAGACGCGACAGAACGCGTTTCTACAACCGGGGATGGGGAGGGGTTACTTTCAATACTAGCACCAGATTCTGGAAATTCTCTTAACTGCGGCCAATATTCTAGGGCTATTTGCCAATGGTTATTTGTGAGAGCATAGATAACTGCTGATTGTGTAACTTGCCAATTACCTACGTTTCCAGATGTGGTAATTGTTCCAGGGGTAAACTTGTGTCCTTGTGCATCTGTTAATTCTCCTCGCTGCAATACCCATAGTTTTACATCTTGCAAAAGTGACGGAGGAAGTGAACCACTAGCTAAAGTATGACGATCAAATAAAAATAACGCTCTTAAAGCATCATCCACAGAACCGTTTTCTGGTAATAGGGAATTTTGGCTACAAAAAACCAATAAATCCCAAGTTTCGGCTTGTTTTTTCAGGCGATCGCCAATGCTAAGATGTTCACTAATCAGTGGTTGTAAAGTTGATTGTGGCAAGTAAGCTAGTTTTAAATTCACAGAAGCCCTAGCCACATAAGGACTAAATTCTTGTTCAGGAAATAAAGTTAATTGACCAAAAGATGAGCCTGTAGAGAGAGTGGTGATTAAGTTCAACGAACTATCCAGTAATCTCACCTTTCCCCCAAGGATAATATATATTCCCGCCCCATCTGTCCCAGCTTGCCAAAACTGTTTAGCTATCGGCGGTGCAATTATTTCTAATCTTTGGATGCAGTCTGTTATTTCCTTTTCTGACAGCGACTCACCCAAGGTCTGGGTGAGTTGTTGGGCTAAATATTGTTGAGAAAAACCTGACGACATGAAATTAAAATGCAAAATAATCTAAGAAAAGGCTTGCGCCTAAAGAATTCAAAATTGGGTATTAGGCATTGGGCTACAAACAGCAAAAGCTCAAAGGTGAAAAAAATATTTACATTTTACTTCCCCCTGCACCCTGCTCCTCTGCCCCCTGCCTTCTTTATCCTCTAGCTTCTATCCCCACATTAAATGACCAATTAATATGAGGTTCCGATTGAGTTGATAAGTCAGAAATTGAGATATTATTGTCCTGAATTAGTTCATTTTCTAGATGGGGTTTATTCTTTGGTTTAGTTGAAAGTCCCATTTGTTTTAGGAGGCGATTGATATGGCGATCGCTAATACTAATTCCCAATTCTGAGGCTAAATGTTTGCTTAACCATTGGGCTGTCCAATTGGTGAAAGCGTAGCCATAATCACGGGGACTATTACTAACTAATTCTTTCAATCTGTCTATGTATTGATTGTTGACAATTTTCGGTCTACCAATGGGACGCTCATTCCATTTGTGTGCTAAACCTGCTTCTGCTATGCCAATCCAGTAGCGCGCCATTTCTTGAGAACAACCAAGTTTTTCACAAATTTGACTTTGTGATGTTCCCATATCTGCCAGTAGAATGATTTCAATACGTTTACGATATTCTGGCTGTAAATTAGTTTGTAAATTTTTGAGCAAGGCTTTACGTTGGAAGGGAGTTAAAAACTTGCTCTCGTGCAAGTCATAGTGTTCAATAAGTTGTTCTTGACGAAAATATTCAGACATAATTACTACCAGGTCATGTCTCATGTAGATTTAGGCAAAATCATTCATTTTCATCAAAAAAATTGGTTGAAATCTGAAAAATCTACCTCAAGTCTGATGATGATTTTGCTATTAGGATGTTGTTAAAACCTGGAATGTAGGTAAAGATTCACGTAGTGAATGTTGAAGTTAATCAGAGTGTAACTACAAATCAGAGAGATATCTAGCGATATGGCAATACTAGTAAATCAATCGTCACTAATTCGACAGTTAAGAGTCAAATTTTTAATTCACCTGGCAGAAGTTAACTCAAAAGTGACAGTCTCTCGATTTAGTCATTTAACCTACTGCTACTTTTTTAGAAATTTTCTGGCAACTAGTCAATAGTTTTTATCCAAAAAAATTTAAGTTCATGATAATTTCATAATATCTTTAAGAAAAGTTTATTATCAACCAATGATTCACTAGAATATTTTTTACTGATTAAATTTATTCTGATATAAATAATTATTTAGTCATAATCACGGTTGAAAAATCATTGTTTTAAGTCTAGATATTCGAGTGCTGAGTAGTGAGTGCTGAGTAAAGAGTAAAAAGTAAAAAGTAAATTCTGCACTTAGCACACTGGTTATCTCGAAAACTCAACACGGATATTGGTGTTGGGTTTCCTTACGTCAACTCAACCTATAATTTTTTGCAACATTTTAATCGTGTCACGCCAGTAGGGTGTGTTAGACGTAAGCCGTAACGCACCAAAGGCCTTGGTGGTAGTTGCTGTACTCTCACTGCTAACACAACAGCAATATTGTAAGAGGAAAATTCACACTGCAATTTGCCTCCCCTACGTATCTATTCAAAAATCAAATATGAGTCCTATAGAGATGGGAATGTAAGTAAAGATAGCTGAAGTAAATTAATTTTGCTTTATTTTTGATTCACTTCCTAGCAAAAATTTTAAAACTCATCGATTTTCTAGGGAAATTTTGGATAGAAAATGTAAGATTTATGTACGTTTTACAGTCAAACAATAATTGAAATTAATAGAAAAATCGGCAATTATATTCACAGGAAGAGACAAGCAAAAGTCAACTTCCAAACATAACAAATTCATTAACGAGGTAATAGTTCAATGGCTGAAATTAAAATCAACAAACTCACCATCGCTAACCAAACAGAAATGGTTGACCTCAAAAAAGAAGCTGAACAAGGTAACTCTGAAGCTATTCATGCTTTCATCAGCTTGCGTGGTGGAGCTGCTTGCAAATGGCAAGTACAAGAATGCTAGTTTGATAAAACAAAATACTTGATAGTTATTTCTATAGTAACTAACATCAAGTAGCTGTTTTATTTAACGAAATTTATTTACTACAGTAGCACTATTAAAATGTTTTCATAGTGTTACTGTGGTTTTTTGCACCGAAATTTGTAATTAATCAGATAAAAGTTTATGTCTTTGCTAGATAATTCATTTACTACTTGGGTTAATCGCCCCTATTTCGACTTAGGAAAGTATAACGCAGGTGCATTACATATCAAAGCGATAGAGTTCAGCTATAATAACCTCATCGCAGATTTAAATTGCTCGGAAAAATCGATATTAATCAACCCAGTTACTATTATTCATCCCATTTCATTTCGGGAATCTTTAATTCGCGAATCTGGTTTATTTCAATACCAGATAAACAACCCATTAGAATTAGCTGATGAGTTAAGGAATGAGCGATGGCAGAATTTGTGTAACTACTTAATTCATTATCAAGAACTCTCACTTACTACTCAGCTACGAGTTTTATATCTCCTATCAAATTTATGTTTACATCATGCTGTTCTAGAATATGCACCAAAGTTTTCTAATTCAGATATTGCTGATTGTTTAAACCGTGCCAAAATAGCTTATTGTCGGGCGATGTCTGGTTTAATGGCTAGGTCTGACGGTGGTAGTATGGAGAATCTTCAGGAATTTGAGATTATTGCTAATCATACACCTCCAGGGAGCAAAATTCGCTTGAATGCGGCTATAGAGTTAGTAGCTTTGTCTGCTAAGACATTCCGTGATTTAAACGCTACTCAATTTTGGAGTTCCCTAGCAACACAGGAACTAAAAAATCTTGCATCTTCTTTGGATGATTTTAGCTATAAACAAGTTACTAGTATCTACTATCGTGCAGTTGTATTTTTACCTCTGCTGCAAAAAGATAAGGAAGGCGTAGTGCGGGAAATGGATTTATGTGAATCTTTAGCAGAGAGTTTAACTCACGCATATAAGAATGAAATAGAGCGAATTACCGCACATGAAAATTTAATTACTGTGCTTGAAAGTCGTACTAAAGAAGCATTATGGTTAGGTGATATTGACTTAGCTGAAGCAAGGGCTAAAAAGATAGTGGAAATGGAACCATTCTATTCTCGATATCGTCTACAATTGGGGGAAATCTTCATCAAACAGGGTAAAATTGTAGAAGCTGCTCAAATGTATCGTTCAGCTGCTAGACTAGGGCCACCAGGAACTGCGATCGCTTGGTTTATGGCTGGTCAATGTTACGAAAAATTAGGTGAATTAGATATAGCTTGTGATTGTTATTTAGCTTCTATTCAGATGGATTCACTGGCTATTTCTGCGGTGGAAAGACTATATAATTTAGCTCCACGTTTGGGTAATTCTGCTTTGCTAAATTGGAGTAATATTCGTCTATCAGAATTACGAGAACAGCAAAAAGCTATAGCCAGTCAACCCAGAACCTCTTACATCCCAGAAGCATCTTCTGCGTTGAAAAAAGCGGGAGAACCTGTGATGATTTAGCAGATATCAAGATCCACGACTTCTCAAAGAAGTCGGGGATCTAGCAACCCCCCAAATCAACTTCCATCAAGCTGAATATTACATTCAACTTGTAGGCTTTGTAAATTTAACCATTCATAGTATAAATGTGCAGCGATTTCTTGATGTAATTTATCATCTAGTTGTCTTTGCACAATCTCCTCAACGAAAATTAAATGCACACCTTTAGCTGTCACAATTGGCTTTAAGATTTGCGGTGGTTGAGACGCAAAAACAGCAGTAGAAACTTCTGGCGTGAGATTTTGACGATTAACTAAACCTAAATATCCACATTTACGACGTAACTCCGTATTTTGAATATATTTGTAAGCCACATCAAAATAACTCATCTCATCTGCTTTAATTGCATAAAAAAGTTCCCAGCCTAAATCCTCATCATCTAAGATAACCTCATACATCACCGCACCTAGATAATTTGATTGATGTGCATAAAAGTAGGGTTCAACTTTATCTGCGAACAAGTGAACAGCTAACTTCCCAGATAATAGACTTGTGTAGACAATATCTTCAAAATCATCTAGAGATAAATGATGTGTCGTTAACCATTGCCAAGTTTCTTCCGAATTTAACAGATTATTCACTAAGCGCATTTGATCTGCGGCTTTTTGTAGTTCTTCTGATTCAATTTTAATCGCTGCTTGTTTAGCAGTATTTTCAATTATTTGGCGTGTGATAATCTGTTGAGTTATTTCAGGTATTTGACATGACAATTTAACTTGTCGCAGGATATCTTTGTTAGTGATAGTGATAGGGTATGACATGGTATTTTGATATTGTGTGGTAGGTCAATAGTCAGTAGTCAACAGTCAATAGTCAAAAAAATTATCACAGCTTTAAACCGCCTGTTTGCAGTTGCTTAAATGGATCAAGGATAAAATCAATCACTCGGCGTTGGCGTACAACTACCTCAGCCGTGGCTGTATCACCTGGACGCAAAGGAATGCACTTATTACTACTCTTAATACAGTGCTGTTTTAAAGAGATTTCTAAGTTATAAACAGCAACTTTACCAGTAGGAGTGTCAATTTCTGTAGTAGAAGGAGAAATAGCTAATATTTCTCCTTCTACTACACCGTAATCCTGAAAAGGATAAGCATCAAATTTGAGTTTGACTGGTAAATTTTTCCGCAAAAAACCGCTTTGTGTAGTAGCGATTTGCGCGCGCACAATTAATGATGCACCAACAGGCGCGATTTCTGCAATCATGGTTCCTGGTTGGACTACCGCACCAACTTGAGAAAAGGGAAATTGAAAGATATTTCCACTTTCTGGTGCTTTTAGTTCCCGTTGTGCTAAATGAATATTTAAGGATTCTATTTGTCTTTGAGTTTGAGTAATTTCTGCGTCTAGAGTGGTAATTTCTGTTTGCAGATTCTTTTGTTGTTCTTCAATTCGCAATAAGGCTAACTTAGCAGAACGATTTAAAGTTTGGTAGCTGCGTTGTTGTTCATCGAGACGTAACTGTGCTTGAGTAATATCAGCCTTTCCTTGCTTGACAACTCGTTCATAACTACTCTGTTGTTCTGTGAAACGTAATTTGGCTTGTTGAATATCTGCTTGACTTTGTTCGTATAACTGTTGCTTTTCTTTGGCTAATTCTTGCTTTTCCACGAAGTTAATTTCTGGGATGACTCCCTCTTGATACAGTTTACGATATCTGGTTTCTTCTTTTTGCGCGATCGCCAAACTACTTTCCATTAATTTACTCGCTGTTTTACTATGCTCAAAATTTTGCCTAGCCTGATTTAATTGAGCTAGTTTTTCTGATGTTTGCAACTCATAAGTGTTTTTCAAAGCTAGTAAGTTTTGTCTAGCTTGGTCAATTTGTGCTTGCTTTTCTAAAGCTTGGGATTGATTTTGTTGTTCTTGCGTTGTCAAGGCGACTACTAACTGATTTTTAGTGGAATTTAATTGCGATCGCCTGTTTAATTGTCCTTCTAATTTATCTTGTATCTGCCGCAATTCTGTTTTAATTAAATCTGCATCTAACATTAATAAACTCTGTCCGGCCTTAACTTGCTCACCTTCCTTAACTCGAATTTCCGTAACTTTACCAGACACAGCACTATCTAATCTAATTGTCTTACCTTGAGGCTCAATTCTACCTCTAGCTGTACCTGTCTCATCAACTTTAGATAACATTGACCAAGGTAAAACAAAAGAAACAACCAATATTAAAAAATACAGTAATCCCCTCGTCCAAACTTGAGGTAAGCTATCCAATAATTCTTTAGTAGCAACAGACCAATCTGCATTTGTTTGACTGATGATTTCGGTTAACTCATTTTGATTATTGTCTTGACTTTTTATGTCATTTATTACATCTGTCATATTTTACCTCACATTTTTATTCCACACCTAACTGTTGTTGATTGAGATAGAAATAATGACCACGCTTCGCCATTAATTCCTCGTGTTTACCACTCTCAATTAACAACCCCTTATCTAACACCAAAATTAAATCCGCTCTCTTGATAGTAGAAAGACGATGAGCAATAATTAAAGCAGTTCTTCCTTGCAAAATTTTCTTTAAATTCTGCTGAATTATTCTTTCTGATTCAGTATCAAGATGGGAAGTAGCTTCATCTAAAATCAACAGGCGAGGATTACCTAATAAAGCTCTAGCAATGGCGATTCTTTGCCTTTGTCCTCCAGATAATAACCCTCCACCTTCCCCGATTTCGGTTTCATAACCCATAGGTAACTTTGTAATAAATTCATCCGCACCGGCTAATTTAGCAGCCTCTCTAATTTCCGATAAACTAGCATTCGGATTTCCTAAAGCAATATTTTCTCGAATTGTATTCCCGAATAAAAAAGTATCTTGATCAACTACTCCTACTTGCTGACGTAAAGAATGTAGAGAAATAGTATTAATATCATATCCATCAATTAAAATTCTGCCGTCGGTAGGTGGATATAAACCTAAAGCCAGCTTAGAAATTGTAGTTTTACCAGAACCGCTACGTCCTACTAAGGCGACTATTTGCCCAGATTTAATTTTAAAGTTGAGATTTTCCAGAATATTGACTTCATTATCTGGATGATAGCGAAATGTCACATTTTCAAAACAAATATTTCCTTGAATTTGGGGGATTGATTGACGATTTGTTATTTGTAAATCTTCCTCAGCCTCAGCATCTAAGACATCGTTAATACGTTCTACTGAAATGATGACCTCTTGTAACTGATGCCAGAGTACAGTTAATCGCTGAAAAGGTTTAATAATATTACCTAAAAGCATATGAAATGCTACTAATTGACCAATGGATAATTGATTAGCAATTACTAAACTAGCTCCGTACCACAATAAGGTTGTAGATACCACTGCTTCAATAGTATTACTAAAAATTTGCAGGCGATTACCAATTATTTGTCCAGCAAAATTTTTCTTGACCTCTTTTTGTAATAACTCTTCCCAATGCCAACGGACTGTTTGTTCTACAGATGTAGATTTAATTGTGCGGATGCCTGTTAAAATTTCAATGAGATAACTATTCTCTTTAGCAATAGCATCAAATATTTCTCTGGAAATTCTTTGTAAAAATGGTGTAGCAATCAACGCCAATAAGAAAAATGGCGGCACAATTATTAATGATAATAATGCCATTTGCCAACTGTACCAAAACATCAACCCTAGATAGACAAATACAGTCAATAAATCTAGGATTATGGATAATGCTTCACCAGAAAGTAGGCGTTGAATTTTATTGTTCTCCTGTAAACGAGAGATAATATCCCCCACATAACGAGTTTCAAAATAACTCAAAGGTAGGCGTAGAGTGTGACGAATAAATGCTACTACTAACGCGACATTTATCTTATTGGCTGTGTGGTCGATTAAATATTGCCGTAACCCCGTCATAGCTACGCGGAAGAGGCTAAACATCATTAACCCTAACCCCACAGCCAACAAGGTCACATAAGAACTCTGTTGTACTACACTGTCTAAAATTAATTGTGTAAATAGGGGTGTGATGAGTCCAAATATTTGGATAAATACGGAAGCAATAAATACTTCTAACATCACCACAGAATGAGGTTTAATTAATTCAAAGAATTGCCAAAAAGGCGTGGTATTTTCTTGTGCATCTTTGAATAAGGCGGTTGGTTCTAGTAATAGCGCATATCCAGTCCAGTTTGCTTGGAATTCTTGATGAGAGAGAGTAAGCTGACCGATCGCAGGATCAGCAATAATCACTTGTTTGGCGGTAATCTCGTATACAACGATATAATGTTTTCCTTGCCAATGGGCGATCGCAGGCAACTTTTGTTTTGCTAACTGCTCAAAACTAGCTTTCACCGGACGAGTATTCAACCCCAGACTTTCTGCTGCTACTGTCAACCCACGCAGAGATGAACCATTGCGGTCAACATTAGCCAGTTCTCGCAAAAGGTTCACACTAAATTGCTTTCCCCAATAGCGTCCAATCATTACTAAACAAGCTGCACCGCAGTCAGATGAACTCTGTTGAGCAAAAAAAGGATAGCGTCGAGTGACTTTTTGCCACAAATGACTAACTTTTTGGCTAGGGTTAGGAAAGTAGGCTTTGCTAATCTTTTTATCTTGCTTTATCTGTGTTGTAGAGTCAGAGACAACAGGTATTTGTTCTGGCTTTTCTGAAATAGGAATGTGAGATTTAGTCAATAAAGAATTGAGAGTTTGTGCTTGTAACCATAAATGTTCACGGATTTGGGAATGTTTAGCTAGTAGGGGTGATAAAACGTCACCAGATATAAAACAAAGTTGTAAATTTGCGCTAGCTCTAGCTGCATAGGGTATAAATTTGGCATCGGGAAATAAAGTAAAACAGCCAAAATATCCTCCAGTTTCTAATGTGGTGATTAATTCGCCAGTTTCATCTAATAACCTGACCTTACCACCAAGCAGAATATAAATACCTGGTTCTACATCAATTCCTTGCCAAAACTTCCCAATTTTTGGTTCTAGATATTTAACTTTTGGCTGAATATCTTGAAATTCAGCTTCTGTGAGAGAATAGCCAAGCGTATTTTGCAAAAGTTCCCTAGAAACTTCTGCTATGGATGAATTATGCAACATGATTTTATGAATTTGTCTTAATTTTCAAGAAATGAATCGGTAATCTTTCACTCTCATTTAACAAACTTTCACTACTGAGATTACCGATAGAAATCTGGGAATTGGTAGATATTTGGGATGGAGTTTCTGGGGTGATAACAGGTTTAGATTTTGTCGATAAACCCATTGTTTTGAGTAAGCGTTTGATATGACAATCACTCAACTGAAAGCCGAATTCCTTAGCTAAATGCTTACTTAACCAGTTTGCTGTCCACCGTTGAAAAGCATAACCATAATTACGGGGACTATCATTAACTAGTGTTTTTAAACGCTCTAAATATTCTTCATTGACGGCTTTAGGACGACCAATTGGGGCAGTTTGCCATTGATGCGCCATTCCACTCCGAGCAATATGTATCCAATGTCTGGCTGTAGCGGGACAGCATCCCAAGGTACGACAGATGTTGGTTTGTGATTTACCTTCATCTGCTAACAACATAATTTGAATACGTTGACGGTATAATCCTGGTAAATCTTCGGTCAAATTTTTCAGTAATAATTTGCGTTGAAAGGGTGTCAATAATTGACCATTGGGAAGATTTACATCTTTGATTTCTGCTTCCATGATGTTTTATGGCTTGGTTAGAGAATCAAATGAGATTGCGAAAATTATTCTTAGAAATAGGGAAAAATTAGAGATATTAAGAGGGTACGACTTCAAAAGCGATCGCCATTGCTGCTAGTTTTTGAGTATCGATTCCCCTCACACCTGATGGTAAAGTGACTTCTTGACCTCTTAAAGCATTACGTGTTCCCGTATCTAGATCATCTAGTAACTTATTTGTCACATCTAAAATTTGGTCAGGCTTTGTAGAAATGGGTTGACGAGTATTACTAGCTCCTGCAAGGCTAGCGATTTTTTGTAATGCTTGGAGAGATGTTCTTAAAGGTGAGGTACTGGCAATAATTAAAGCCTCAGAAACCCCTAAAGGTTCAGAAACAGTTAAGACAAATTCATCATCAATCTGCGGAATTAGTTGTGTTTGATTGGCTTCGACTAACGCTGCATTTTCTGACGCTGACCAATTATTAGGAAATATGACCGTCATCGTTCCTTCTGCATCAATAACTAAAATGCTCAGATAAAGAGATTGAGACTCATTATTTTGAATTTTAAAAGCAATTTTAGTGCCTATAGGTAGTTGACTCAAACCAAATTCAGAGATTTTTACAGATGCAGCAGATGTAGAGAAAGTAGACTTTTTAGTATTACCCCGTACCGGAAAAGTTTCGGCTAATAATTCATTACTATCAGCAATATTCATCGACACAGTTACATTCAATCTGGATGAATTAGTGTTACCGAGAATTTGCTTGACCACCCGTGCAGCTAAAAGAGATTGCAACTTGGGTTGTAACCTTTTGACTGCATTCGTTACCGATTCACCTGCTTCACCAAAAGACTGAGGAATAATTTGGTCTTGGCTGGGTAAAAATAAACCAAAACTACCAACTTTTGGCAGGTTAGATATTTTTAATTTCTGGAGTTGTTGCAATGTATTTGCTGTCATCTGCCCAAAAATATATTGCACCTCCTGTTTCCCTAAAGCTGTAGGTTCAATGCGTTTAATTGCTTGCATAGATTGGATAGCTTGTTGGGCAGTTTTTTGATTAAGAGATTCATCAATACCGATTTTTAAAGTGGGATTATTGGGAATACTGCGAATCCGTTCTTGTAATAAAGTGCCTGGTTGTAAATTTTTAACTGAGCCATTGCGTGTATTTACTAATGTACCTTTTCCTTCTAATCCTTGGCGGGAATCTAACTTTAACCACCCAACTTCATTACCTTGATTATCCACAACTGAAAAGAGAGGATTATTAGTAAAAGCTTCTAAACTTTGTGAATCAATGCCACCCAACCATAACTGAACCTGATTATTATTAACTTGAGTAATTACCGCCTCTGCCGGTATAGCTTGAAAAGGGAAAAAATAGAGGGGTGGATTAGGATTTTGAGAATTGAGATTAGACTCAATTTCTGGGTCTTGATAGTAGCCTTCACGACTAGCTAAGATTTTTGTACTGCGACCCACATTAGCGATCGCTCTATTGATCGGTTCATTGCCAATTTGTTGCCAAATATACTGCGTTAATAGGTAAGTAAACGCTCCTGCATGGAAATCTCCAAAGGGTAAATCAGCCGCTAATTGTTCCCTTCTAGCACTAGCAATTACCACCCCTTTAGCCACAGTTTGTCTACGTTTTTGGATAAATTCTTGTCGTGACATTCCTAACTTATCCAACCACTGACCTTGATATAGCAATTCTTCGAGACTGGGTTTTAGTAACTCTCCATCATCAACAGCACGCACACGTAAATTACCCCGTTTACCCCCACCAGAATGACAACAATCTAACACCACCGTGACATTCTCGGTTTTCAATGCAGACATGAGTAAAAATAGTGTATGCCCCATAATGTGGTTGACAAAGCCCCCCTGAAATGGATAGCCTTCTGGTAATCGACCATCCACGGGAACTAAAGCACTATTGAGTCCATCTGGTGCATCGCCATCTCTGTCATAAAGGCGCGAACCATGTCCAGAAAAGTGAAACACCACCACATCACCAGGACGAGCCTGATTAATCAGATGTTGTTCAAATTTGCTGAGAATACCTTCACGGGTGGCTTGTTGGTTAGTCAGAGTGATCACATCTTCAGCTTTAAAACCAAAGCGGTGAATGAGTAACTTTTGCTGCAACCTCACATCAGTAACGCAACCAGATAGAGGTTTTAAACCTGTGCTTTGAGGATATTGATTAATTCCCACTAATAAAGCTAGTTTACGTCCTGTCTTTTGAGCCAGAACTTTACCCAAATTATGACCCTGCTGCATAATATCCAACTGACTCAAACCCAAAGTTGCGAGGGTGGAAGCAGAGAATTGCAGAAATTGGCGGCGTTTGATGTAAGACATAGGATTTTACGTATATCTTGGCTGAAGTCGCTTCATAGGATTGTATTTCTGAGTCGTGTGAGGTTATGCAAAATATCACAGGCTTTTGAGTCAAAAGAGGCAGGGGAGAGAGGCTGAGACAGAAGCTCAGACGCAGAAACAGCCAAGCGTGCTGTAAAGACGGGGCTACAAGACGCTCCGCAAACATACTCATGTTCCGCTTCGCTCCACTCAGAGGGTAATAGCTCAGTTCCCCTCTGCCTCTTCGTTAACAGATACTAGAAATGTTTAATGTTGATATAAAACTTTACATTGTTGACTATACGAAGTCTACGAAGTCTGAAAAGGATAGACACAGCAATAGGATTATTTTGCGAAAGTGCAGTTTGTACATAATGAGAAAATTGCTAATTTAAAAAACTACTCAGCTTCTCCAATAAGAGTAAAAGCCGCCCAATCAACAGGGTTCGGGTTCGTTTTCATCGTCGTCAACATCGCCTGACGCAGTGCTTGGGCTTTGTCAGGGTTTTTTTGCAGATTTTGATAAAATTGCGTCATTAATCGGGCTGTAGGCGCGTCTGGCACTGCCCACAGCGATACTAAAACACTAGGGACACCCGCACTAATTAACGAACGAGATAACCCAATCACCCCATCCCCAGAAATGCGTCCCCTGCCGGTATCGCAAGCACTCAGCACCACTAATTCCGCATTCAGTTTTAAATCAAGAATTTCCGAAGCTGTTAATAAGCCATCATCTTGACCCGATGGAGTTAAAGCGATCGCACTATTTAACCCTTGAATATCATCAAATATACCGTGGGTGGCTAAATGCACAAATCGTGCTTGGGGTAAACGTTTGATTACAGTTGATTCTGTGGCTTTGTTGCCAATTAGAGGTGCGGTTTTGAGTAATTTGCTAATTGCTGTTGCTTCTTTTTCTGCACCAGGTAAAGGCGTAAGTTGTTGGGGAGTTTCATCAATTTTAGGTGCGAAAAAGGGCATGGTGGGATTACCAACAATCAGCGTGTCTTTCCCTTGGATGGGTTTTGTGCCTAAACGTTGTCTTTGTTTGCGGGTTAAGTCTAACACCTGAATTGATGGTGACGTGAGAATAGTATGTTTTTCAATTAGATATTTACTTTCTGCGTCTTGTAAGGCGGCGAAGGGGACGAGGAATAATGCATTTTGAGGAATAAAAATTACTCTTTCGTTAGGATTTTTAGGTAATAAGTCAGCAATGGGGTTGATTAATAATTCGTGGAGACGCTTTAAATTATTTTTGGCTTTGGGTGCATTGGGGTTATAGGTTACATTGATACCGCGAAAAGCTGTACCTCTTGCACCTATCGCTTGACGGCTGGTGGTAACAAGTTGTGGAAGAGTTGTATTTTCTTTTTGCCACAGGGGTTTCAAGTCAACTTTACGGAAAGTAACTTCACCTGTGGAGTTAATTACCCAAATGTAGAGTTCAGATTCTTTGAATTGAATCTTACCTTCTACTTTGAATTTATCACTAATAATCGAATATTGTACCAAAGTGGCATTTTGTAATCTTGCAATTTGTTTAATTTCTGCAATTGTTGGTGGAGTGAGTAATTGTTCCTTGGAGTTAGAGAAAATTCGAGAAGTCAGTAACTCTACAAAAGCACGTCCCCTGCCTCGTTCGGATATTTCTAAGGCTGCATCAGTTTTATTCTGGGCTATGAAGACTTGTTGTAGAGTTTCGTATGAACTTCTTTGCTGGTCATACAACGATATCTTTTGTATATCCTTTAATTCCTTTGCTCGTAAACGTAGAGACTCTTGGAGTTTGATTGCCTCAATTAGATTACTTTCTGCCAGAGTCAAATTTTCTTGTTTGTAGAAAGCTAGCCCTAAACTATTCAGCGCAATCTTCTTGCTGCCAGCATCTTTTAACTCTTGTGCGATCACCAAAGCTTGCTGGAGATGCTCAATCGCTTTGGAGTATTCTCCCGAATCAATGTAGGCACCACCGAAATGACTCAAAGCCGATCCCTCACCGAGACGGTCTTTTATTTTCCTTGCTTTTGTTAACTCTTGCTGATAATACTCAATACCTTTGGGGTGGTTTCCTAATATCATGTAGGATATGCCTAAATTCCCCAGTGCAACAAGCTCTCCTAAATCATCTTTAATTTCTCTTGCGATCGCTAATCTTTGTTCATAAGACTCAATCGCTTTGAGGTAGTCTCCTGAAATCGCGTAGTTGTTGCCAAGATTACCCAGTAGTGTACCCTCGCCATTACGGTTTTTGATTTTTCGAGAGATCACTAAACTCTGCTGATAATATTCTACAGCTTTGGAGGTCTCTCCCAATACAACGTAGATATTACCTAGATTTTCCAGTGCATAACCCTCCTGTTCGGGTATTTTAATTTCCTTAGCGATCGCTAAACTCTGCTGCGCGGACGCAATAGCTTTGGGGTAGTATCCTAGATTCGCGTAGAGCATACTGAGTAGTCCCTGTAATTGTCCCTCTCCATTCCGGTCTTTTATTTCTTTTGCTATGTCCAAACCTCGCTGTGAGTATTCCAAGGCTTTTGGAAAGTCTGACAATCCTTGATAGGCAACAGCAAGAGCTTTCAGTCCTTGCAGTTCCCTGGGACGGTCTTTGATTTTCCGTGCGATCACCAAGTATTGCTGTTCATATTCAATTGCTTTGCGGTAGTTTTTTAGTTGAAGGTGGGCAATACCAAGATTTCCAAGAGTGTAAAACTCATTTTGAGTGTCTTTAATTTCTCTTGTGATTGGCAATCCTTGCTCGTAATACTCAATGGCTTTGGTGTAATCTTGTAAGCTACCGTAGGCAAGACCAATATTAAAAAGTGCATCACTCTCACCTTGACGGTTTTTTGATTCTCGTGCGATTGGTAAATACTGCTTATAGCACTCAATAATTTTAGGGTAGTTTTTTAAAACTTTGTAAGCATTAGCAAGATTCGCAAGTGCAGCACCCTCGCCTTTACGGTCTTTGATTTCTTGGTAGATTTTGAGTGCTTGTTGCCAAGATTGTAATACTGCTTCAAGTTGACCAGTTTGAAATTGCTTAATACCTTGCAGCAGCAATCGGTCTGCTTCAGCTTTGCGGTCTTGTGGTGTTTGTGCCAATACTTGCGGTGTTGAGAATAATATCGGTAAATTAGCGATCGCCCCTGAGATCACCAAAATTAGAGTAATAGCCGTTAAATAAGGTTTTGGAGAACGCATAAGTAGAACGAGGTGAAATTTAACAAAATCTGCGGAAGTCCCTACCCCGCAACGCTTACGGGTAGGGATGGATAGCAGGACGATGACGAAAGCATCTCCGACGGATATCAACCGTTAGGTTGATTAGGGAAAGGGATGGTTGATAGCGTAGCTAAGCCGTGTCCGCGAGCGTCGGAATCGTCAATGTTTGTGAGACAATATTGATGGTTGTTGACCCACCCGACTGACTAAGAGGCCACCCTTGAGGTATAAAGCATGCACTCGGCAGAGATCGGGAAAGCTGAAAACCTAGCTGGTAGACCATTGTCGTAAATCCAAGGCGAGTAAGACGAAAAGTAATCAAACTGTCTGCGGAAGGCGGATAGCTGCGCGGGTTCTCTCTTGAAGAGATCAAGGTAGCGATACCAGAAACGCTGTGTAAGACCAAATTGTACTTGTACAAGGAGGCAACGGCGAACGAGACGCGAAACGTTGATGGTCGTTTCTATGAGCGATATGCTTGACTCGAAGCGAGCCGGAGTACTTCACCAACATATATCTCTAGGCGATCGCTGGATATGCAAAATTCGGCAAGTGGTTGATAAATCAAATAGGATTGCTATATGACAGTTAATCGGTGATGTCTCATGAATATTGTCACACCAAAGCGATTCACGATTGATGAATATCATCGGCTGATTGAACTGGGATTTCTCCAGGAGGGTGAGTCTCTTCGAGACGGCAAAGCCGAACGTATTGAGTTGATTCGGGGAGAACTAATTCAGACGGTAGCCAAAGGCACATCTCATACATTCTGCAAAACTCGACTTTGTAGACAACTGGATCGATTATTAGGCGATCGCGCCGTGATTCGTGGACAAGATCCGATTACTTTACCAAACCACAGTGAACCTGAACCAGATGTGGTGATCGCACGCGGCAAAGATGAAGATTATCTTCCCCATCATCCCTATCCCGAAGATATTTTATTCGTGATTGAAATTTCCGACTCAACCCTAAATTACGACCAAACAACAAAGTTAGAAGTCTACGCAGAAGCCGGAATTTCTGATTATTGGATTGTTAATTTAAATGTTAGGCAACTTGAGTGTTACAGCCAATCTTATCAAAACGCTCAAGGTGAATTTAATTACCTCAGCAAGCAGATATTTTTACCCCATCAGTCAGTAGCCATTCCTGGATTTGCAGATGTCTTGTTAGATTTGAGTCGGATTTTCCCACAACTGTAGAGTGTGAGTCGGGTGAAACAAAGTGAAACCCAACAAAACCAAGAACTATAGATACCCGACTTTAAAAAGTCGGGTATCTGAACACCCGCAACCTGTCAAAATCAATCGGGTGGAATACTACGCCTAAGTTAGGGACTTCCAGAAAATAAATTATCCAATTTCCGAGAGAGAATATTTTGATTTTTCCCCCTGCTCCCTGCACCCTGCCCCCCTGCTCACCACAGCGATTGTATATTTTTTTAGTTGGAAGTCCCTTATTTCTGCTGCTTCACCGCCTGCACTGCGGCTTCAGCATTCACCAAACCGCTACCAAAAAAGTATTGCTGACCTTTGACAGCAGAGGAAACTGCACCTTTGCGTCTCTGGGAACGGTATAATCTAGCATCTCCATCGGATATATTCAGCCCTTGATAGCTGGCTGTAGATGTGAGGATGTTAACTAAGCGTTGTCTATTCAGACGTTTTTGGGGATCTTCTCCTTTCATTAAAGCCACAACTCCGGCTACTGTGGGTGCGGAGAAGGATGTCCCTTGTACCCACCAATATTTACCACGGGGATCTACCACCGCAGACCAACGAGATGTGGGGTTGGGTATTCCCTGCCAAAAGGGTTCTAGCCAAGTTCCGCCAGTGGTGGGAATACCGCCGAGTAATCCGGGTGTACTCAATTCTCCTCCTGGTGCGACTACATCTAAGCCTTTGCCGTAGTTACTATAGGAGGCGCGATCGCCTAAAATATTGGTTGCTCCTACAGACAATACTCCTGGATAAGCCGCAGGATAGGCGACTTGATTAGAGTTAGCATTGCCAGCCGCCGCCACAATTAGCAGTTTAGGATAGTTGCGGAGAACTTCCGCGATCGCTTCTTCTTCTCCAGCACTAGGAAGTGTACTACCCAAGCTGAGATTGATAATATCAGCACCGCGATCGGCTGCATAACCAATGGCTTCTATATAGTTAGAAGGAATATAACTCCCATTCAACCCAAACAACCGCACAGGTAAAATTTTCGCATTGGGCGCAACACCTACTAGTCCTTGATTATCCTTGGGTTGAGCCGCAATCACACCACTTACCCAAGTCCCATGAAATTCTCCGCCGACTTTATCTGTGCGAAAAACGTAACGTAATACTTGAGCGATTTGTGTTAAAGAATAATTGGGGTAAGTTTGTTTAATCTCCAATGCTTCCAAGGGATACTGCTGGACTAGTTCTGCATCGGAGAGTTTGAAAGTATCTTGAAATCTGATTCTGAGAATAGCTAGTTCAGTACGGCTGATGCGGGTATCATCATCACCGATTTCACAGGGTTCAAGACTATTCCCACCACTGGAAAAATCCCAGCCGTGAATTTCATTTGGGCATTTATCCGCAGATTTGACTGTATAAAGACTATCAGCCAAATCAGGATGATCCCATTGAATCAAGCTATCAATCACAGCCACAACGACACCGCGTCCGCCGTTGCTGAGTTTCCAGGCTTCGGTAACACGTACATCTGTGCGAGAAATTGTAGATTTATTCGCTACATTGGGTTGTTGTAAACAATCTTGCAATCCCTCCCAACTAGATAGGGGTTGTAATAAGCATTGTTTGAGAGGTGAACTATTAAGATGCCAAGCTAGTCCGATTAGGGGGGACTGGGGATTAGGAACTGGGGATTGGGGTGTATTCTTATTCCCAGTCCCTTGCAGATTAGCGGCTTGTTTTGTCGCAGCTTCGAGATTCTGCTCAGTTACAGATTGGATAAAATTGGGGGATACGGATGTAATACCCTTGACGTTGGTTAATTGGTTGGCAACGTTGAGAATTTTTGTACCAGTCGCCTCAGTAGATTTAACGAGATAGCGATCGCGGTAAAAGCGCAGGGGACGCACAATAGCTAGTTTGTTTTGCTGTAAAATCGCTTGTCTTTGGCTTTGGGAGAGTTTGGGGTCAAAACTGACGATAATTTCATTGGGAAGAACGATGACTTCTTTGGTGGTTTGACGACTGAGAACCGGGAAGGTATTTTCTACATACGCTTGCTTCTGAATGCGCTGTTCAATGTTGATTGGGGTGTCTTTGGGTAAACTCACCACAGCGTAGTCTTCACCTAAAGGACTCACACTAGGGGGTGTAGTGCTGCGACTTCCACGTTGTAAGTCTTGCTGGAGTTGGAGATACAAAGGAGGCGCGCCGATATCACGGGTGCGACCCTTTTTAAAGGAAACTGCGATCGCATCTTGACGCTGATTTAAAGGGATAGGTTGTCCTTTATACAGGTAAAATAAATCACCACTTTTTGAAGATTGAGCAACAGCTTTTTTTTGTGGTGAAAGAGAGAATACACCCAAGCTAGAGTAAATAAAACCTGTAATTAAAAGACTAGATGCAATGCGGTTCATCATCTGATTGTCTTTGTAAAAATAATTGTTAGGACTTAATATTTCTCTGCATAGCGAGGTTATGTAAAAATTTCCCTAGAACGCAGGTTCTTGTGTTCAGATTCAAAATGTCATACCAATTCGCAATTACCAGTACCCGCTCGCGGGAAGTAAGCTACGCAATTTGCAATTACAATCAGTGGGGGCTTGAAATCCATTAATGAACAATTATCCAATTAGATAGTCGTGCATTTTAATTGCGAATTGCGAATTGCGAATTGACAATTGTTTTAGTCACTTTGATTCCCCAATTAGGGTGAAAGCCGCCCAATTTATGGGTTGGGGATATTTCTGCATCGTGGTCAGCATGGCTTGACGTAAAGCCGTGGCTTTATCTTGTTGTTGGATATTCTTATAAAACTCTGTCATCAAAAAAGATGTGGAATTATCATCAACAGCCCACAAGGAAACAATAACGCTGGGTGTACCTGCACTAATTAAAGAACGAGATAAACCAATCACACCATCCCCAGTAATGCGTCCGCGTCCGGTGTCGCAAGCACTTAACACTACTAAGTCTGCATTCAGCTTCAGATTGAGGATTTCTTCCGCCGTCAACAGACCGTTATCAGTGCTGGAGGGTGCAAGAGCGATCGCACTGCCCAAGCCTCGGTTATCATCAAGTAACCCATGTGTGGCGAAATGAATGATTCGAGCCTGTGTCATTTTGTTGACAATTGTGGTTTTGGTAGCTTTATTGCCGATTAATGCTTGAGTATTGAACTTAGCAGCAATTTCTCGTGCTTCTTTTTCCGCCCAAGGTAAGGATGTTAATTTTTCGGACGGCTTTCCTGGTTCTAAAATTACCTTGGGCATGGTGGGATTACCTACTATTAATACGTCCCCATTTCCCACGCCTAATTTTTGTTGACGCGTGAAATCTAATACTTGAATTGCTGGGGCAGTGAGAATAGTATGTTTTTGGATGAGATATTTGCCTTGTTCATCTTGTAATGCAGGGAAGGGGACAAGGAATAACTCATTTTGAGGGATGAAGATGACTTTTTCGCTGTCTTGTTTAGGGAGAACATCAGCGATGGGTTGAATCAGTAGTTGATGTAGTCGGCTCAATCTTTGCTTGGTTTTGGGTGCATCAGGTTTTGGACTGACGCTAAGGCCACCTCGTCCCCTCACACCAATAGACTGACGACTCATACTCACAAGTTTTTCTAAATTTGTGTTTTCTTTTTGCCATAAAGGTTTGAGGTCAGCTTTACGGAAGGTGATTTCACCTGTGGGTTTGATGACCCAAATATAGAGTTCTGATTCTTGAAATTGCAGCTTACCAGAAACTTGGAATTCTTCTCTAATGATGGAATACTGCACTAAGGTAGAATTTTGGGTTTTGGCAATTTGTTTCATCTCCTCAATTGTAAGCGATCGCGCCGGATTTACTACATTTTTATTATTATTAAATGAGCGTGATGCCAGCAATTCAACAAAAGCTCTAGCACGACCCCTTTCTGATATTTCTAAGGCGGCATCAGGTTTATTTTGGGCAACTAAAACTTGCTGTAATAGGGCATAAGTATTTTTTTGCGTATCAAAAAGAGAGACTTTATCTGTATTTTGTAATTTTGATTTGGGACTTCTGAGATTTTCCCAAATATTAATAGCTGCATACAGGTTTGTTTCGGCGGCGGAAAGATTACCAGATTTAAAGAAAGTCAGACCTAAATTATTCAAAGATTGACCTTCCCCCAGTTGGTCAGAAATTTTCCGCGCAATTGCTAAACTCTGCTGTTGATAATTGATGGCTTGGGGGTAATTTCCTTGCACCGAATAAGTGAGACCCAAGTTACCTAAAGCGTCTCCTTCACTGCGAGGGTCAACAATAGCACGGGCAATTGTCAACCATTTTTGTTGATAATCAATAGCTTGAGGATATTTCCCTAAAAAATAATAGATACTACCTAAATTACCCAGAATTTTACCTTCAAGTTGTGGGTTTTTTATTGCCTGGATAATCATTAAAGCTTGTTGGTAGTTTTGAATAGCGTTTGAATAATTGCCAATTGCAGAGTAAGCCAGACCAAGATTATTGAGTAATGTGGCTTCACTTTGACGGTCTGCAAGGTTTCTAAAAATAGCTAAAGCTTGTGAATATTGTTTAATTGCTGTTGGCACATCACCTAAAAAATAGTAGACAAGACCAATATTGGCAACGGCTTTTGCTTGACTTTGATTATCTTTGAGTTCTACTGCGATCGCTAAATTTTGTTGATGATAATCAATTGCCTGACCATAGTCGCCTTTATCTTGATATATAATGCCAAGATTACCTAAAGCTCTAGCTGCTCCTAAACGGTAATTTATTTTTTTAGCAATCCCTAAAGACCTCTCTAGATAATTAATTGCACTGTCATATTCTCCCTTAACTTGGTATGCTAGACCAATATTATTTAATACCTTGACTTCATTTTCATAGTCTCGTATTTCTTGATATATCACTAATGCTTGTTGCCAAGATTGCAATGCCGCATCAAATTGACTAGCTTGATATTGTTCTCTACCTTGTTGTAAAAGTTTTTCTGCGGCTTCTTTACGGCTGTTTGGTGTTTGTGCCAATACTTGCAACATCTCTAATGGTTTCGGCAAATTAATAGTTAGTGGCAAACATATAGCCATAATATAACTGAGATAAGTTAAATATTTTTTTTGACAAAACATCTTGTTCATTATTATTTGGTTAATTTTTAAATAAAAATAGATTTTGAAAAATAAGGTAGTGGTAATTGTTAAATCACCACTACGCAATTATTGACTTTTAAATAACATTCATATCATCTCACACGAGAGAAACCATTTCCTGCTTCTCGAATAAAATTAGCAGGTGCGCCTGTATCAAAACCTATACCTGAGCCTGTAGATGGTACTCCCGGCGATGTTCTAGAACGAGAAACTTTGCTGTCGAGATTGTTCTGATAAGCTAATTTCCATCCATTGCTTGTACGTCTCCAAGTTTGTTCAAATGTGGCTTCTATACGCATAGGTACGGGAGAATTATTAGCATCGAACACAATTGCATCAACGTATTCAATACCCATCACTTTTGCATATTCTCTACCTACATCCCGACGAATAATATATACACTTTCTCTATATTCACCAGTTTGTCGCCAGAACTGCCGATTAGCTTGACGCAACTGTTCTAAATTAATCACTTCTCCATTTGACTGACGTACTTGAAAATCAGATGAATAATGAGCAAAACATTGATTTACGTCTTTACGATTGCAACCACTAAGCATAGAATTATAAATATTCTTGATGCTTTGCCATCCTGAGTCTCTATTTGCTTGGTACTCTGAGTAACATCTATTAAATTCTCTGGGTGGACAATTGAGCATATAGTCTACACTACCATCTGCTTTTGCTATTCCATTATTCATAAATAATGGAATAGTAATAAAAGTAAATAAAGTAAGCATTGCTTTTTTCATAAAAAACTCCTTGGTGATTAGTAAAAGTGTTGAATTAATCAACAAAAATAACATTAACCTTTAGAAAAAAAACTTAAATATTTTCATTTTTTATATCAGTTCAATTAGATGAATCTTCAGCAAAGACACCACGAATAAAAGCTCAGGAATGAATTTTTTTATTTGTGATATCCAGTTCAGGAAAGTCACCAACCAGCTACTATTGCTACAACAAACCAATGAGGGTAAAACTAGCCCAATGCCTCGGATTTGGGTATTTTTTCTTAGTTTCTAGCATCGCATGACGCAAGGCTGCTGCTTTATTTGGGTTTTTACTGAGTTGTTGATAAAACGCTGTCATCAAAAATGCCGTCTCCCGATCTGATACAGTCCATAAAGAACCAATGACGCTGGAAACCCCAGCCGCGAAGAAAGAACGAGATAAGCCGATGACACCATCAATAGTGATTTTACCTAATGCTGTCTCACCTGCACTCAGCACTACTAAATCGGCTTGGAGGTTTAAGTTGAGAATTTCTTCAGATGTGAGCCAACCGTCGTCTTGTGATGATGATGCAAAAGTTAACCCACACAGGCTTTTTGAGGAATCACTGCATCCGTTTTGGGTAGCTAAATGAATGAGTTTGGCTTGGGACATTTTTGCTACTACGGCGGTTTCTGTGGCTGCGTCACCTATGATTGCTTGGGTGTTAAATATATCAGCAATGTTTTTTGCTTCTTGTTCTGCACCAGGCATAGTATTTAAAGAAACATCGGGCATAGTAGGATTACCAACAATCAGCACATTCTCTGGAGATGTTTGACGTAAAATCTGACGTTGATAGAGTAAGTCTAGTGCTTGAATTGAGGGTGCAGTGGCGATGGTATGTTGATCAATTAAATATTGACCTTTGCTATCTTGCAAGGCGGCGAAAGGGACGAGAAATAATTCTCCTTGGGGAATAAAAATAATGTGTGCGTCTGCTTGTTTGGGTAATAATTCAGTGATGGGTGCAATTAATAATTGATGGAGTTTTTGTAGTTTTTTTTGAGAGTTAATAGTGTTTGGGGGAGATACTTTGATAATACCTTTTGTGTAATCACTACTCACACCGAGAGACTGACGACTGCTATTAATTAATTCCGACAAAGATGTATGTTCTTGCTGGGAAAAAGTTTTTAAATCAATGCTGCGAAAAGCAATATCACCTGTAGGTTGAATCACCCAAATATAAATTTCTGATGCTTGAGTTTGTTTTTTACCCGCAATGGTAACTGTGTCATTAATAATAGTGTATTGTACCAGAGTGGCATTTTGTTGTTTCGCAACTTGTTTAATCTGCTCAATGCTGATTGGATTAATTAAGGGTGTAGACAAAAGATTGATTAGTGAACGGTTGCGGCTGCGTTCAGAAATTTCTAAAGCTGCTGGATAGTTGTTTTGTAAAATGAGTTGTCTTTGTAATGTTTGGGTTGGTAAATCTGTAGGTTGTGCAGCAACTTTGGTGAATAAACAGATATTTGTCAGCAGAATGAAGTTGATGTAATTGATTGATTTTTTATACATATCGTCACGTACAGACACAGAAAATTGATGGAGTTAATTGCTTTCGCCTATGAGGGTAAATGCAGCCCAGTCAAAGGGATGGTTGTACTTTTGTTTAGTAGTCAGCATTGCTTGACGTAAGGCTACGGCTTTATCAGGATTTTTCTGGAGATGGCGATAAAATTCGCTCATGAAGAAGGCGGTTGAGTTATCATTGACAGACCAGAGAGAGACGATAACGCTGGGTACTCCGGCGGTAATTAGCGAACGGGATAAACCGATAACACCGTCGCCTGTAATAGTTCCGCCGCCTGTGTCACACGCACTGAGAACCACTAATTCGGCGTTGAGTTTCATGTCAAGAATTTCCCCGGCTGTGAGAAAGCCGTCATCTTGACTACTAGGAGCAAGAGCAATGGCACCCGGCACACCAAATCCTTTAAAATCATCTAGTAAGCCATGAGTAGCAAAATGAATAATTCTCGCTTGTTTCATTCGGGGGAGAATGGCTGATTTAGTGGCTTTGCTACCGATAATTGCTTGGGTTTTGAGTAAGTCTGCAATCTCAATTGCTTCTTTTTCTGCACCACGGAGGGATGTTAATTGCTCATTTGTAATGGGCATTTTTGGCATAGTAGGATTACCAACTACTAAAATGTCGCCTTTTTTCTTAACTGATTCCCTGCGGCTAATTCTTTGTTTAGATGTTAAATCCAATACTTGAATTGATGGTGCAGTAAGAATAGTATGATTTTCGATTAAATATTTACCGTTATCGTCTTGTAATGCTGCGAAGGGAACGAGAAACAGTGATTCTTGGGGGATGAATATGACACGGGAATTAACATCTTTTGGCAGATGTTTCTCTATAGGTTTGATGAGAATTTCATGGAGTTTTTGCAGTTGTTGAGGTTGATTATTTCTGCTTGGTTGTACTTGAATACCTCTTCTTTGGGATATACCAATGGATTTGCGACTCATCGTCACAAGATTTTTGAGAGGAATATTGATATTTTTTTGTAAGTCTACTTGCTCAAAAGCGATTTCTCCTGTAGGTTGAATAACCCAGATGTAGAGATTTTCGTTACTGATAATGGAGTATTGAACTAAGGTAGCATTTTGAGTTTTGGCAATTTGTTTTAGGGAAGATATTGTTGGTTTATCAAGAGTAATAGCTAAATTCTGGCGAGAAGATAATAATTCTACGAAGGCTCTAGAACGTCCACGTTCAGAGATTTCTAATGCTTCAGATATTTTATTTTGAGCGATGAGGACTTTTTGTAATAACTGGTATGTGGCAATTTGAGTTTCAAAGATAGATATCTTATTAGCATCGCTCAATTTGGTGCGGAGAGATTCTAAAATTTCCACACCTTCGCGGAGAGTTTGTTCTGCTGATGTAAATTCACCAGACTCATAAAATACACTACCTATATATCTCAAGGTTCTAGCTTCACTGGCTTTATCCCCCAACTGTTGAAAAATTGCTAAAGCTTGTCTGAAAAACTGCTGTGTTTGTGGGTATTGTTTCTGATGAAGGTAGACTCTACCAAGATTACTTAATGCCACTCCTTCACCAGATTTATCGCCAACTTGAATAAAAAGATTCAAGGCTTTTTGAAATAACTCTTGTGCTTGTAAATATTCACCTTGATTGCGCCGGAAATCCCCAATATTATTGAGGGTAGTTGCTTCACCTCGACGTTCACCGATTTCAATAAAAATATTTAAAGCCTGTTGATAAAATCCCAAGGCTTGGGGATATTCGTTAATTGTGCGGTAATATATACCAATGGCATTAAGAGTTAATGCTTCTCTTCTTTTGTCGCCAAGACTTTTAAAAATAGCTAATGATTGTTGATAAAACTTTAGTGCTTGGGGGTATTGTCCGAGAGTTGTATTGATAAAACCTAAATTAGTCAGAGTAAAGGCTTCACCATTGCGATCGCCTACTTTTTTACGAATAGTTAAAGCTTGCTGGTAAAATTCTAGGGCTTGGGGATATTGTCCTAAATTTTCATGAATTATACCAATGTTATTTAAAACAGTTCCTTCATTTAAACTATCGCCTATTTCTCTGAAAATAGATAAAGCTTGTTTGTAAAAATTTAGTGCTTGGATATTATCCCCAAGTGTACGATTAACTATTGCAATGTAATTGAGAGTCAAGGCTTCGCCTCTGCGATTTTTAATTTCTCGATAGATAGCCAAGGCTCGTTGAAATGATTGTAAGGCTTCTCTATATTGACTAGTCTGAATCTGCTTTTCACCTTGCTGGTAAAGGTTTGCTGCTGCGGCTTGGGGATTTTGTGGTGCTTGCGCTAATACTTGGGATGTCTGGAATAGTCTTGGTAAAGTTGTTGATGATTGTGCAGTAATTAAAATGAGGGTAGTAAATACGCTAGTTAAATGGAGTTTGCGATAGCGCATAGCTGTAATTGAGAAATTAAAGAAGATATGAGTAAATTAACAATGCGTGCTGTTAACTGTTGATAGTTTACAATCTTACCGTCAACAGTTAATGTAATAGCTGAAAAATTTAGTGATTGGCGGAAAATCGTGCCATAATTTAGCTAGCTTCTATCTCTTTAATTACGCTGTCTGCTTTTTGCGCTAAATCTAGTTTGCCTTCTTTTTTAAAGAGTGTAGATGCTTGCCGAAAATCTGCGATCGCGGCTGTTTTATCTCTTAAATAATAGTTGCTAATACCTCGAAAATAGTAGGCTAAAGCAATATTAGGATTAATGGCTAAAGCTGCATCAAAATCTGCATTGGCAGCTTGATATTGCTCTATATATATCTTGGCAGCACCTCTGCCAACGTAAGCATAAATATTATTGGGGTCAGCTTCTAAAACTTGGGTAAATTTTTCAATAGCTGCTTGATAGTTTTTCCCTTCTAGTAAATCAATACCTCGTTGTAAGTTAGCGTAAACTTCAGATTCGGTAGATTGTGCAGTTACTTGTGATGTAGGGATTTGCTGATGATTAAATAAGTTTTTAGCTTCAGCTTTGGGTGTGAAAGCTAATGTTGTGCATACAATTATAGTTGCGGCTAATTTTAAGCTGTTCATGGACATCTCTCCTAAAATATTCCAATTCAATAGAACTGTTAACTTGCTTTCATAGGAATATATTTCTGGAGATTTGGAGGTTATGCAAAAATTTACTGAGAAATCAAAAAACCCCAAATTCTTAAACAAATTCGGGGTTTTGAAGCTTTCTCAGTCAAAAAGAGGAAAAGGGGCAGGGGGCAGAGGGAACTAAAAATACAAACCGAACTACGTTCCGCTTCTCTACGAGACGCTGCGCGTAGCTTGCTTCTCCAGATGGGTACGCTAAAACCCGCAATTGGAGTGATTTTTCTCCCTGCCCCCTTGCTCCCTGCTCCCCTAATTTTTCATAGTCCCTTACAACCCCATCACTTGACGATAATGCGCCTCAATTTGCGCTACAGTTGGCGACTGACGTTGAGTAGTCCATTGGCTACGGTTAAATAGTTCTTGTCGCAGTTCATCAACGTTAATCGTTGTCACCTTCCCATCAGCAATAATTTGCTTACCATTCACCCACGCACTATCTACAACATTGCTGGGACGACCTAAAACTAATAATCCAATGGGGTCTGTTCGTGGTAGTAATGATAAATTGGTGAGGTCATAGAGTACCAAATCGGCTTGTTTGCCTACGGTGAGAGATCCCAGTTGATCTGCCATATTTAACCCCTTTGCACCGCCTAAAGCAGCCATTTCTACGGCTTTTCGGGGTGTAATCCAATGGCGATAATCAAAATCTGTAACGTTATGTAAAATAGAGCCGATTTTGATGGCTTCTAATAAGTCTTGGGAGTCGTTACTAGAAGCACCATCACAACCAAAAGTGACGTTTACCCCAGCTTGGCAATATTTTAAAATGGGGGCGATGCCGCTACCTAAGCGTAAATTACTCAAGGGGTTGTGAACTACTGTTGATTGAGTTTCTGCAAGGATGGCGATATCTGCATCATCTAACCAAACACAATGGGCTAAGGAAGTGCGATCGCTCAAGTAACCAATTTGTTTAAGATGGGTAACAGCACTACAACCGTATTTTTCCTGGGCGAGTTTGGCTTGGGCTTGAGTTTCCAGTAAATGAGAGTGACGACAAATATTATAGCGATCGCTTAACTCAATACATCCCTCAAATAACCCATCTGTACATAATTGTATCCCCGTAGGTGCAACTAAAATATTCACCCCCGATTCTGGATGGTGAAACTGTGTAATTGCTGTTTCAATCATTTCTAGCGTTGCGGCGGTACTACGGAAAAACGGTTCATGGGTTTGTGTCGATTCTCCATTAGGTATTCCCGCAGTTAAAGATTCATCTTGAATTAAAGGCGCGACAAAAGCCCGAATTCCCACTTCTTGATAAGCACGCACCGCGCAGGCGATGGTTTCTAATTCTTGTCCGGGAATTAACACCAGATGATCTACAACACTTGTACCGCCAGATAACAAGGTTTCTACGGCTGTTCCTAAAGCACTCAAATAAACTTGCTCGGTATCCAGGGGTGCGAAATCATATAATTCCGCTAACCATAATTCTAGGGGTAAAGCTGACATAATGCCCCGTTGCCACATTTCTGAGGAATGGGTGTGAGCATTGATAAAACCTGGTAGCAACAGTTTATTGCTACCATCGATTACTGTACCGACAATATCTAAGTTGGGAGCGATCGCCGCAATTTTCCCTTCTATAATCTGTACATCGGTGGTAGTGTAACTCTCCTCAGCCGCTATCAATACATTTTGGATAGTAAAATTCATCACCTATATTTCCAGTGAACAGCCAACAAACCTAGAAAACAGTCAATCGATATCTACCACTTTGATTAGGCGTTTTAGAAGTTACCACTACATAGTAAGTACCATCCGCCGGTAACTTAGCTCGATCAATTAAAGCACTATATCTACCTTCTCGATCATTATCTGAGGATACTACCCTTCCCTGAGCATCTAATAAGACTATAAAGGGAGAAAATTCTTCTAAGACACTATCTACACGAATACTGACAAGTTGACCTTTTTTCCCTTCCAATTTGGTGACATTGTAGGGACTACCATTTTTCAGAGTCGGACTACTAGCAGTCAATTCCGTAAAGTCATCTTCAACGTAGCTAGCGCGATCATTTCTCAAAGCTATAGTATAACGTCCCACATCTCCAGGATTTTGGCTAGTAACTGCTATCGTGTAAACGCCTTTTTTCGGTAATTTGGCAAATATGGAAGCATCCCTAATGCTTTTACTATTGTCTGAACTACTCCGGCGCAAGATGACATTATTATCGGGATCAAACAAAAACATATAAGGTCTTAAACTCAGGTTATTGCTGCGACGTTGATCTACACTACCTGTTAACCTGAGTTGAATTACCTGATTTTCTTGCCCCTCAAATCTATAAAAATGCACATATCTACCTTCAGACTGAAAATCACCAGGAGATAGAATCCCAAAAGGAATATTGACAAAATCAATATCTCTATAAGTCGGCTGTCTCGATGTCGAATTAGTGGCAATTACTCGTTGACGATTCCGAGAATTACGTCTGTTATTGGTAGTGTTAGTATTCCTATTATTGGCATTTGTATTATTACTTGCCGCTTGATTGTTAATAATAGCTCGGTTGTTGGAGATATTATTAGCATCTCTAGTGTTAGCTATTGTCGTATTGGCTGGAGGGTTAGGTGCGATTGGTGGTTTAATGGTTGGTTGATTGGCTGGAGTTGTAGTAGTTTCAGGGACTTGAATCTCATTAATCCCTTCTTTTAAAGTTGGATCATCTATGGGTAGTGAAGCAATCACAAATTTCTCTCTGTTTTCTGCCAAAACTTCCCCATGAATTGGCTGAATCATGCTGGAGATAAGCAAACTAGAACTCATGCCATAAATGAAAAACAATTTGAATTTTGCGATGTTTTGTTGATGATGTAGCCTTCTCATTAGTCAATCCTCACATTTGGCACAAAAATTTATTTCTCGAAAATCCAGATATTTCTAGTCAAAATTTTATTTTCTTTAACGATATAAATTGATTTTTGTCTCTTCTAAGAACAGCAGAAATCTTTTATCCATAAAACAGATTTTTTGTCAAGTTCAATAAGATAGAAATGTATTAAATCTGAGTTTTCATACTAACTCTATAATTATTGGATTCATCAAAGTCTTGAATCTTGTTTATACATTATCATAACTATGAGTACCTAAAATCACAGCCGATTAATTTGCAGCAATTTCTCCATCTAAATGCAAAATCAGGAAACTTTTATATCTAAAATATGTCTCTTGTATGATGCTCTGCTGTTTAAATCCAGATTGCCCTAGCCCTTTAAATAGTAAAGGTACGAAATACTGCCAAGCTTGCGGTACACCCATCACACCTTTACTGAGAAACCGCTATCGGATTATCAATCTCCTATCTGATGAAGGTGGATTTAGCAGAACCTATTTAGCAGAGGATGTAGATAAACTCAATGTTCAATGTGTCGTCAAGCAATTTGCTCCGCGAGTACAGGGGACTTGGGCGTTAAAAAAGGCGATTGAGTTATTTCAAGACGAAGCAGTCAGATTGCAACAGCTAGGTGAACATCCCCAAATCCCCCAGCTTTTTGCTTATTTTGAGCAAGATAATAACTTATATTTAGTGCAGGAATTTATTGCAGGTAAAAACTTATCCCAGGAATTAAATCAGCGTTATCCTTATCAGGAAAATGAAATTTACGACTTATTAGTTGATTTATTACCTATTCTCAAATTTATCCATGAAAAGCACGTAATTCATCGAGATATTAAGCCACAAAATATTATTCGTCGTCAACAAGATGGGCGGTTAGTATTAATTGATTTTGGTGCTTCTAAGCAACTAAATGCTACAGTTAAAGCCCAAAGGGGGACAAATATCGGCTCACAAGGATATACTCCCATAGAGCAGATGCAGGGGGAAGCCTATCCGAGCAGTGATTTATATAGTTTAGGAATGACTGCCTTTTATATGCTCAGTGGAGTTTCTCCTTCTCAATTGTGGATACAATATGGCTATGGTTGGGTAGCATCTTGGCGAAAACACTTATCACACCCTGTCAGTGAGCAATTTGCTCAAGTGCTAGAGAGATTGTTAAAGGTAGATTTCCATGAACGTTATCAGTCTGCGGATGCAGTGCTAGCAGACTTAAACCGATTACCGTCACCAACATTAATTCCATCTGTCTTCAGGACAAAACTACAAGCAACTCAATTAACACTCATAAAATTCATCGCTAGTCAAGGCAAAAAAACTGCATTATTGACTGCTGTGACTTGCTCATTAGTAATCGGTGCAGGAATATTATATTTCCAATCTCGTTTGAGTTCAAAAGATATTCCCTCTCCACCCAAAGTTAATCTCAATTTACCCGTTAATCAGTATCTAATTAAGACTATGCCAGCCCATTCTGAGCAAATTAATAGTATTGCTATTAGTGCTGATGGTACAAAATTCGCTACTGGTAGCAGCGACCATACTATTAAAGTATGGAATTGGCCACAGGAAAAAGTCATACATACCCTCAAGGGACATTCTGATTTTGTGTGGTCTGTGGCTATGAGTCCCGATGGTAAACTTTTGGCTAGTGGTAGTCGAGATCAAACTATCAGATTATGGAATACACAAACAGGTAAACAAATTGCTACCTTGGGCAAAGCAAATTTAAAAGTGACCAGTCTGGCTATGAGTAGTGATGGTAAAATCTTAGCCACTGCACAAGGTAACACCATCAAACTTTGGAATTTACAAACCCAAAAAGAAATTGCTACTTTGAGGGGTCACACTAATATAGTTAACTCTGTAACCTTCAGTCCAGATAATCAAACTCTTGTGAGTGGTAGTTGGGATAAAACGATTAAAGTGTGGAATCTCAATCAACGTCGCCTAAGTAAAACCTTCACAGGACACACCAAAGAAATCATTGCTGTAGTGTGCAGTCCTAATGGGGAAATTATCGCTAGTAGTGGAGTTGATCAAACAATTAGATTGTGGAACTTGAAAACAGGAAAAGCGATCGCAACTTTCAAAGGACATACAGCCGCTATAATTTCCCTAGATTTTACACCTGATGGTCAAACCCTAGCTAGTGGTAGTTATGACGGTACTGTTAAACTGTGGAATTTATCAACAAATCAAGTCGCCAACACCTTCAAACAAGATGTCAGCAGAGTCACTGCAATTAAATTCCATCCTAGTGGCAATACTCTGATAAGTGGTCGTACTAACTATCTTGATATTTGGCGTACTAATAAATAAAAATCACCAAATCTACCCACCCGTGACCAAAAATTAAATTAGTCTTATAGACCAATACAGTTCAGTTAAGAAAATAGTTTGTAGTAAGGACTTTAGTCCTTAGATGAGGACTGAAGTCCTTACTACGAACTTTTCCTTACTTCACAAACCTCAGATTTTAGCCTTAACTGAACCGTATTGTCTTATAGACTACACATCTAATCTGTTAATCCAAAATCCGTCTTGAAAAGTTTCCTACGGCGGGAAACCCGCCTACAGAACTTTCCGCAAAATCCAAAATCTAAAATTGCTATTAAAGGGTGTGCAAAGGTACTCTTGTCGTATTGTCGATTCTGATATCGTGCTGTTAACCACACCAAATTTTCACGTAGGTTCATGACTCGAATTAATGGATTTATCGGTCGTCGTAATTTCTTGTGGTTAGCAGGTGGTAGCGGTTTAGGAGTAGTAGCTACCACTGTGGGTGGTAGTTTGATTAAAGATACACCAGAAACTACCATTGCTGATGTTAATTCAGCTAACCCAAACCCCGCCAATCCGCAACAAGCATTAACACGATTACTGGCTGGTAATCAAAGATTTGTAGAAAGTAAACCCCAACATCCTAATCAATCACGAAAACGTTTGCAAGCTGTTACTCAAGGTCAATATCCTTTTGCAACTATCTTGGGTTGTGCAGATTCGAGAGTTCCAACGGAAATTATTTTTGATCAAGGACTGGGGGATTTATTTGTGGTGCGAGTCGCTGGTAATGTGGCCAGTGAAACAGCTATTGGTAGTTTAGAATATGCTGCATCGGTACTCGGTTCGCAGTTAATTGTAGTATTGGGTCATAAAAGATGTGGTGCTGTCGCCGCAGCCATCAAAAACAAACCCCTTCCAGGTAAGATTGGCGATGTGATTGAAGATATTAAACCTGCCTTAGCCGGAGTAAATCTAAAATCTGAGAAAATCCAAGAAGTTGGAGTTATTGCTAATATTCAATACCAGGCTGAAAAATTACTGAAAAAGTCCTTGATATTAGCCAAATTGGTGCGTTTAGGTAAACTCAAAATTGTGGGGGCTATTTACGATATTGACACAGGTAAGGTGTCTATTATCAGGGAATAGGGAATGGGGAATGGGGAATGGGCTATATAGTATCTTGTTAGCTGAAGCACTCAATTTCATTCCAGGTGATCTCGTTGTTGTTTACGTGCTTGGAGTTTGAGCAGAATTTCGGCGTGCATCTCACGAGTAATGGGGTAAAAATAGGTGAGGATTAAACCTATAATTAAGGCGATCGCAGGTAGTGGCCCGATAGAAACACGAATAACATCTAATACAGCATTTGGTTGTACTGGGATAGGAACCTCTGGTGTGGGTGGAATATAGCCAGCCTTACCTAACCTTTGTAAAACTATATTCACCGCCAAGCCTAAACAAATTTTTTGGATAAAAACAATGAAACTATAAAAAATACCTTCCCTTCTTTGTCCGGTTTTGAGTTCGTCTAATTCAATGACATCAGGTAGCATTGACCAAGGTACAAGGTAAGCTGTAGAAACTCCAAAACCCGCCATGATGGCAAAAGTATACATTAGGGTGACTTGACCAGGCTGTAAAAAAAACAGTCCACCTTGGGCGATAATCCATACACTCACACCCATGTAGTATACAGCTTGTTTACCAACACGCTTACTGATAGCACTCCAGACAAACAGCATTGACATTGCAGTACCTTGGACTGCCAACAATACTAAATTAAAATGCCAAGATGGTAATCGCATCCAACTGACAACAAAGTAAGGAATAATACTAGCAGTTAACTGCACACTCAACCAGGAACACAAATAAATCCCGACAACAAACAAGAAAGGGCGATTAGTAAAAACAATTTGGAGTTGCTTCAATAAGGGAATTGATACCGTCTGTTCCATTTGGGGATGTAACTTAGCCATTGCTTTGGCGCGTTTTTTCGTTCCCCAAACACACCAATACAAAGGAAACACCGAGACAACTGCACAAATAGCTCCCAAAACTATGTATTGTAGTTGTTTATTTTGCGGAATGATTAAGGAAATTACCAAGGCCAGCAAAACAGCAAAAATACTTCCACCGATAGAAAAGAAAAAGCGAAAACTGTTGAGGCTAGTACGTTCGTCGTAGTCTTGTGTCAGTTCGGCGGTGAGGGCTGTATATGGTAAATTGACAATAGTATAGAAAGCATTAAACAAAATCGAAACGATAGTATAAAACCAAAACAAGCCCCACTCGTTTACATTTTCATTACTACTAAACTGAGGGACAACCCAGTTTAAAAAAAAGAAAATTCCGAAAGGGACTGCACCCCAAATCATCCAAGGATATCGCCTCCCCTGACTACTCTGAGTGCGATCGCTTAATACTCCCACCATTGGATCATTAATAGCATCCCATACTTTGCCGATGAGTTGGGTGAGTCCAGCTAACTCTGGTTTTAAATGTGCTACATCTGTTAAAAAAGGTGATAGATAGGAAATCCCAATCATCGCTGTGATAGCCGTTCCCAAATCCCCAGCACCGAAAGCGATTTTAGTTTTCAAGTCAAGTTTTTCACTGACTTGATGCTCTTGGGAATAGTCATCAGCAGTAGAATCGTTCATAATGTCTTGCACTCATACTAAAATATAAAATTTGCGATCGCTTTGTTTAGCGTCAGCATCGCTTTTAGTATCACCCATAAAATACCTACCTTATGCCAGACCTTTACGTTTCTTGGTCAGAGTATCATTATAAAATTGAGCAACTAGCGGCTCGTATTTATGACTCTGGTTGGGAATTTAATCAAATACTTTGTTTAGCCAGGGGCGGACTACGTGTTGGTGATATTCTTTCCCGTATATATCAGCAGCCTTTGGCAATTTTAGCAACATCGTCTTACAGTGGTTCAGGCAAACAAGCCAGAGGTAACTTAATTTTCTCCCGTCATTTAACCATGACCACGGAAACATTAGGTTCACGTATTCTAGTGGTTGACGATTTGGTAGACTCAGGAATTACACTGAAAGAAACTATCCCCTGGCTACAGCAAAACACCACTACCCCCATCGAGGAAATCCGTACTGCCGTCATTTGGTATAAAGCTTGCTCTATCTTTGCACCTAACTATTACATTGACTATTTACCTGATAATCCTTGGATTCGCCAACCTTTTGAACATTACGAACATATCAGTCCCGCAGATTTGGCGGCGAAGGTAAGTTAATAATTCCAAGTTAAATATATTTTGCTGACAAGTCTTGATACGTAAAGCCCCCGCATTTTTCATCGGGGGATATAACCCTTAACAAAATCTTACTCCTATAGAAGTACGTCTAATGTGAATTAAAATCGTGTAATTCTGTAGACATTTGTAGGGGCGGGTTCACCGATATCATCGTTAATTGTTCATGATATTTGATTAACCCGCCCCTACCGAGTCTCATTAGCTCCAAGCATAGGCTATTTTTTGGAGATATAGAAGGTTTTCCTAATTCACATCAGGCGTGAAGTCATATTTTTTACAGTATAAAAATAAAAACTTATGTATTTAGTAACATAAATTACTGGAAATTAAATAATTTCTCAAGGTATACAATAATTTTCATCAAAATTATGCTTTTAGTAATATTGCATATCCATTTTTAGTATGAGATTATCAGCAAATGTACGCAAAATTTATTAACCTTGCCTTAATATTAGAGGTTTGTAAATCAACAACTTCAGGTTTTCCTGTCTAATTAACTAACATTGGAGATGAAAACAATACAACTTTTTCGTTTAATCAAGGGTTAATGGACATAATTAATATGCAGACTGATTGATTAAATTTATACCTGGATATTCTATGCAATGATGTATAAAATTATTATTCAGTACACAAAAGTAGTATTTTTTACAAAAAGCCCGGACAATCATGCACAAACTAATTAGTAATAAGTCCATATACACACATCAAATTAAAATCGCTATAATCGCAGTTTTATCAACTATAATCCCATTATCTTTAGTCTTAATTACTGTTTATTTAACTACTGATTTAAACTTAGCTCATTTGACAATGGATCAGGCAGCCGTAGCAGGTACACCACCATACATAGGCTTTTTTTCTAATATCGGCATATTATTTTGGTGTGCGTGTGCGGCAATTTGCTTATTTAGTTTTGTAATTCTTAAAATAGTCAAACAATCTCCACAATACAGCAATTTTTTCCTGTATTCTGGTTTATTAAACACATTATTTTTAGTTGATGATTTCTTCTTACTGCATGAATATGTACTGCCAAAATATCTATATATTGATGAACGTATCTTATATGCAATTTATATGATCCTCGTATGTTCATTTTTTATCAAATTTAGAAGAATTTTCAAACAAACAGAATTTCTGATTCTTGTTGTTGGCACAATATTTTTAGGGCTATCGATCATTAGCGATGCGATATGGCACAGTATCCCTACCGTAGTAGAGGATACATTAAAATTAACTGGAATCACTACTTGGGTGACTTATTTTGTGAGGCTATGTTTGCGCGAAATTTCCGTAATTGCGAATGTTTCAACTTTGCAAAAAGAAGTAACATCCTGGATGAAGTAGATACACAAAATCTATTTTTTATTTTTCCTGGAAAGTCCAAACGCCTTCATCCCATTCGGATGTTGTAGGTGGTGATTGTAACCAATGTTGACAACGCAAAAGGTGTAACATAGCGGCTTTATCTTGATTATCAAAGGCCAGAACTTTGGCAAATTCGGCTCTAGCAGCATTGAATTCTTGTTGAAGATAATACTCCCGACCTTTGTGATAATGTTCGATCACTTGTAGCTTTTCACCGTTGATAGGGTCGGAACGTAAACCCACTAATTCATAAATAGCTACCGGTTCGTTTCTGCCTTTAACGCGAATATAGTCTAATTCCCGCGCCCAGATTTTTTCTTGACAGGGTTTAAAGGTATTATCACTGAGGATAATGTCACAGCCGTATTGTTTGCTAACACTTTCTAAACGTGAGCCTAAGTTGACACCATCACCGATCGCAGTGAATTCCATCCGTTTACTAGAACCGATGTTACCACTAATGACAGTATCGGAGTTAATCCCAATGCCAATACTAATTCTGGGTTTATTAGCAGCGTAACGACGTTGATTAAATTCTTGTAAGCGATGGCGCATTTCTATCGACGTTTGTACCGCCATCCAAGCGTGTTCTTCTAAGGGGAGAGGCGAACCGAACACGGCCATAATCGCATCACCGATATATTTATCGAGAGTCCCTTTGTGTTTAAATACAGCCTCTACCATTGATTCAAAATATTCATTGAGCATACTAACCACTTCTTCTGCTTCCAGATTTTCTGTCAAAGTGGTGTAGCCTCGAATATCGGAGAATAAAATCGAAACTTCCTTGCGATCGCCTCCTAGTTTAGCATCGTCTAGCTTCAGCAATTCCTCGGCTAATTCTTGCGTCATGTAGCGATACATTGTACTCTTGAGGCGTTTTTCATCGCTAATGTCTTCCATGACTACCAACGCGCCACCTACTTGGCTGGGGTCGTTGGCATTGGCGATCGTATTAATTGATAAGTTAATACTATGCTGTTCTGATTCGGCATCTACACTCAATAAGGTACGGTCAGGATAATATTGCTGACGATGTTTGGGATCAGCACCGAGTAAAGCATCTTGACACCACCTACCAAAATCACCTTCTTTAATGGCGATCGCTTCACTAACTAATTTACCTTCTAAACGCTCTTCTTCGGTTAATCCCAATAACCGTTTCGCGCTTTCATTGGCTGCAATAATTGCACCTGATTTATCTGTGGAAATCACACCATTGGAAAGACTCCGCAGAATATCCCGTTGTAATTGTTCTTGTTGTTTGACCTTGGCAAATAACTGAGCGTTTTGTAATGCTACCCCAGCTTGAATGTTGAAAGCTTCCATAAATTCTTCGTCGTTGCGGTCAAAGCTAGCTTGGAAGCATTCCGGTGCTTTAGGCCAGTCAGCAGGGTTATAAGGTGGAAACTCTCCAGATTTCTTTTTATTGACTAATTGTGTCACCCCAATTAACTCTTGATCAGCGTTAAATACGGGCATACACAGTAAACTACAAGTACGGTAGCCATTCTGCTGATCCAAGTATTTGGCGGTTTCTGAATCTGAATGGTCGTATAAATCAAAGGGAATATTGAGTTTTTGACCGGATGCGGCGACTATTCCCACAAAACCCTTACCGATGGTCACGCGCAATTCCCTAGTTGAACCGTCATCTTGGGTAATTTTTGTCCAGAGTTCATGGCGATCGCGGTCTATTAACCATAGTGTACTGCGATCGGCGTTCATTAATTCTTTGGCTTCATCCATCACCCTTTTGAGGGTGTCTTCTAAGTCCAGACTACTTTGACTGAGGGATTTTACCGCCTTCATCATCGCAGCTGCGGCTCTTTGTTTTTGTGTTGCGATGTAAAAAGAGCGAGACGATTCTAAAATTAGGCGAATAGAAGGGGCAAATTCTTGAAATAATTGCTCATCAGCACCAGTAAAGCCTACAGGATCAACCCGTTCCGCCAGTGGCGCATCTGGCTGCTGTGTCGATTTTAATTTATTGAGTAACTGTACTACCGCCACTAGTTGTCCTTGTTCATTGAGTAGCGGTAAGGCCAGCATGGTGTAAGTGCGATAGCCTGTGATTTTCTCTTGTTTTTGGGCAAATATTGACCGTGGGTCACTATAAAAATCAAAGGGAATATTAACTACTTGCTTAAAAGTCGCCACTTCCCCCGCAATTCCTTTATCGGCGGGAATGCGAATTTCTAAAGACCGTTTCCCCTCGCCTTCCGCGACAATTGACCACAGTTCTTGTTTTTCTTCATCCAGTAAAAATATAGTAGTTCTGTCTGCTCCCAATAATTCCCCAGTTTTCAACGTAATCGAGTGCAACATTTCTTGCAGAATTGTCTCAAAACCCTGAGAATCCAACATGGACAGGGTTTGATGCACAATATGTAATTTCTGCTCAACTTCTGTAACAACTTGTTTAAAAGTGTCTTGAGTTAGGGGAGCTAGAAAGGTGGAAATAGTGCCTTTGCGTCGGGCTAAAGTCCCGACAGGAGAAGCATTTGCTGCTAAGGCCTGATTTTCCTGGTTGTGAACACCAATCATCAAATCAGCTGTCTCCCCAAAACTACGCTGTTGCGCTGACATAGGTAATTTTTGATATAGCAGGATTGTAACGTTAGAAAATTTTTTATGTGTTGCTTTAGCAACTAGTATTTGACATTAACCACAGTGTAATCTGTTGTGATTTCCTCGTCATCCTGCTTTTCTCCTGTTTTATCAATATTACTAACAGCTTATTTTATGTTTCAAATTTAACATAGAAAAAAATTCTACACGACTGAAATTTTTAGCGTGTAGTTAATAAGTATACTTTAACATTCAAACTGTAGTTGACTTGAATAGTTATGAGATTTGTGGGTGTGAATATATGATTCCCTATCACCAAGCTAAACTAACATTTCTCGGCCAAACTTGTGAAATGATGTACTTAATTGCCTGCATCCTTTAAAAGATCAAGAGAGGTATCAATGAACTGGATTAAAGTTCTTCCCCAAGATGAACTGCCACCCAACGGACGCAAAGTAGTAAAAGTAGAACAACGCAACATCCTTTTACTTCACCACAATAACCAAGTTTTCGCCGTAGAAAATTCCTGTCCTCATCTCAAGTTACCCATGCAAAAAGGGAAAATCACCGATGATGGGGCTATTGTCTGTCCCTTCCACCGCAGTGCTTTTGATTTATCCACCGGTAATCCCAAAGAATGGACACCTTTCCCCCCCGGTATTGGTAAGGTAATGGGTATGATTTCCAAAGAAAAAGCTCTTTCTGTTTTTCCCACCCGTGTAGAAGAAGGTAGTATCTGGGTGGGAGTCTGAGGTGATTGGGGACGGATCAATTCAAAATTCAAAATTCAAAATTCAAAATTAGAGAAGAATTGGGGATTGGGGACTGAGGAATGTTCCCACCCTGAAAAGGCTCGTTAAAATTGTAGAGACGTTGTATACAACGTCTCTACTCTACTCAACAACCACCACTCAGCACGGGCTAAACGCCCCGCTTCCGCTAACAGCACGGGCTAAACGGCGCGCTTCCGCTAACAGCACTCACTACTCCTTCCTTGACGATAACAAGCAAACTCCATTGAGAATGTCGCCATTCCGGCTGTGAGCGATCGCAAGTCGGTAGAATAACCAAACATCTGCACTAATGGAACTTCCGCCTGAATTACGGAGTAAGTTTGCATGGTTTCTGAACCCAGCAATACACCGCGACGGGAAGACAAATCACCCTGGACTCTTCCCAAAAACTCGTTTGGTGTTTCCACTTCTACCAGCATGATGGGTTCGAGAATATAAGGTTTAGCTTGAGTTAACGCTTCCTCTAAGGCTTGATGGGCGGCGGCTCTAAAAGCTAATTCTGAAGAATCTACTTTATGATAAGAACCACCATCTAGCACGACTTTTACCCCTGTGACTGGATAGCCTTCTAGCTGTCCTGATTGGATGGCTTCACGGAAACCTTTCTCACAGGCGGGGATGAATTCTTTAGGAATTGCACCGCCGACTACCTGATTTTCAAACACAAAGGGTTCTGTGGTGGGTTCAATCCAGCCTTGGACATGGGCGAATTGACCAGAACCACCGGATTGTTTTTTCAGTCGATAGTCAAAGTGAGCTTTTTGGCTGATGGTTTCCCGATAAGCTACCGCAGGCTGACCGACATAAACATCGGTGTTGTATTCCCGTTGCAGGCGTTCTACGTAAATTTCCAGATGTAATTCTCCCATCCCAGAAATTAAGGTTGTGCCTAATTCGGGGTCAATACTCAAGCGGAAAGTCGGGTCTTCCTTCTGGAAGCGGTGCAAGGCTTTGGCGAGGCGATCGCTATCTTCTTGTTTTTTGGGTGTAATTGCCAGTGTAATCACTGGTTCGGGTACATACATCCCTTCAAGAGACACAAACGGTTCTCCACTACAGAAGGTATCACCAGAAGCACAATCCACACCCAATAGGGCGATAATATCCCCTGCTACCGCTTCTTTGATTTCTTCCCGTTTATTGGCGTGCATCCTCACCAACCGCCCGATTTGCAGCCGTTGTTTGGTGCGGGAGTTGTAGACAGTATCACCTGTTTTCAACGTCCCGGAGTAGATGCGGGTGTAGGTCAATTGTCCAAAGGACTCGACTGTGAGTTTAAACGCCAACGCCACCAGGGAATCATCAAGGTTAGGATAGACACTTACGCCCTCAGCAGTTTTGACTACTTCCCTATCAATAGGAGATGGGAGATAAAGAGCGATCGCATCCAATAAGTTCTGCACACCCTTATTTTTAAAGGCTGAACCCAATAGCACAGGGGTGAGTTGCAGACTGAGAGTAGCTTGGCGAATGGTGTCCCAAATCATCTGTTTGGGAACTTCTTCACCCGCCAATAATTTCTCTGTCATCGCCTCAGAGAATAGCGATAACGCATCTAGCATTTTTTCCCGTGCTTCCTGTGCTTGTGTCAGTAAATTTTCAGGAATGGGTTTTTGCAGCCAATTTTCCCCATTTTCTCCCTCAAAATAATGGGCGTTCATTTCCACGAGGTCAATCACCCCTTGGAATTGGTCTTCACTACCGATGGGATACTGCAACAACACAGCATTTAATTGCAATCTGTCGTGCATCGCCTGGACTACACGGAAAGGATTTGCACCCACCCGATCCATTTTGTTAATAAATGCCAATCGGGGAATCCGATAACGTTTCATCTGACGGTCTACGGTGATTGATTGGGACTGCACACCAGCTACAGCACACAACAACATCACAGCCCCATCCAATACCCGCAAAGCACGCTCAACTTCTATCGTAAAATCTACGTGTCCGGGTGTATCAATCAGATTAATTTGCGTATCGTGCCATTGACAGGTTGTAGCAGCAGAGGTGATGGTAATACCGTGTAACTTTTCCTCTGGCATAAAGTCCATTGTTGCACCTTTGCCGCCTCCCCGTACTTCCTCAATTGCATGGATTCTGCCCGTATAGAAGAGAATGCGCTCTGAAAGTGTAGTTTTACCAGAGTCAATGTGAGCAGATATACCAATATTTCGGATGCGTGTTCGGGGAATCATAACGACTTCCTTTTTTAAAGCGACAAATACTTACTGTCGATGCAGTAACATATTTTGTATTATATATGTAATACAAAAGAAAGACAAGACTGAGAACAGAGAATGCTATTGATTTACTCTAGCTATACCATTTCGTACAAAAATTAATACACCTAGAGTTATAGAGTTTCTGTAAGGGTTGTCACTTCATTGTTTGTGGCTAAACTCCAAAAAATACTCGACAATAGCAAATAGTCATTTTATGATTGGGAAATCAGCTTGATGTTTGACGAATCGAAGCGGGGTCAAAAAGCCCAGGGATTCGTCAAAATCGCCAGAACCTTGACAACATAATAATTATAGCGTTTCTATAATTCGGGAAGTTGCAAATTAATCGCAATAAGGTAGGCTGAAATCGACCTGATTTTGCGATTCGTCAAAATGCTTCCCAGGAAGCTTGCTCTATCTCAGTTTCAGTACCGAGCAGTTTCTAAACATCATTTCCCCGCAAGGGGACTGAAACCTATCTCATAGTCTAATCCATAGCCTAGACGGTCAGAGAGTAGAAAGTTTCTAAACATCATTTCCCCGCAAGGGGACTGAAACAAGCTTCAGGAGGTCAGCTAACAGATTTTAGACCTGGTAGTTTCTAAACATCATTTCCCCGCAAGGGGACTGAAACTCATAAGGCTAAAATAACTCCTAAAAGACAACTAAATAGTTTCTAAACATCATTTCCCCGCAAGGGGACTGAAACTGAGTAGTCCGCCATTGTTGTTGAGGCTGAACACCGCGAGGGGGTTTCTAAACATCATTTCCCCGCAAGGGGACTGAAACCTTTTGGCTGCGTTGGTAGCTCTTGCCCTCGCGGTGTGTTTCTAAACATCATTTCCCCGCAAGGGGACTGAAACAAGAAATAGTAATCAAGAAAAAGAGCTTTGTGCTTGAAGTTTCTAAACATCATTTCCCCGCAAGGGGACTGAAACACATGAGTTAGAGAACTCACAGATGAAATCTCATGAGCTAGTTTCTAAACATCATTTCCCCGCAAGGGGACTGAAACAAAGTGTCTAACTGGTTTACACGGCTGATACTACCAGGTTTCTAAACATCATTTCCCCGCAAGGGGACTGAAACTCCCAAGGCTGCCCCAGTGGACTCTACAAACTGGGTTTCTAAACATCATTTCCCCGCAAGGGGACTGAAACAGGCTAGGACGTATATAGAGACTTTAGGGGTTAAGTTTCTAAACATCATTTCCCCGCAAGGGGACTGAAACGCTGGTTCTGGGATGTCCTTGACATACTCCCTTACCGTTTCTAAACATCATTTCCCCGCAAGGGGACTGAAACATTCCAGCAATGGCGATTGTTACAGTCAAGCATCACAAGAGTTTCTAAACATCATTTCCCCGCAAGGGGACTGAAACATCACAGCCTCTAGTCCCTGTCAGCCATTCTCTATCGTTTCTAAACATCATTTCCCCGCAAGGGGACTGAAACCAGGCAGAGGTGCAAAAGGCCACCACCGCGGCCAATGGTTTCTAAACATCATTTCCCCGCAAGGGGACTGAAACCCAATGTTGATTCTTGCCACAGACCCGCCTAGAAGTTTCTAAACATCATTTCCCCGCAAGGGGACTGAAACCCAACAGTCTTAATAATGGCAGTAACAACGGCAATGAGTTTCTAAACATCATTTCCCCGCAAGGGGACTGAAACATCTCAGCCTTTGAAGGTACAGCAGATAGCATGATGTTTCTAAACATCATTTCCCCGCAAGGGGACTGAAACACCAATCTACATATTAACGACACCAAGTTCGGCTGGGGTTGTTTCTAAACATCATTTCCCCGCAAGGGGACTGAAACGCAACAAGCATTTCTCGTCAAGCAAGGTTTCGTCCCCAGAGAAGGTTTCTAAACATCATTTCCCCGCAAGGGGACTGAAACTAACTGGAGTTTACTAGCTGGTGCCAGGATTCCCGGTTTCTAAACATCATTTCCCCGCAAGGGGACTGAAACGCTAAAGCCAAGCTGCCCAATGCGATCAAGTCCCCAGGGTTTCTAAACATCATTTCCCCGCAAGGGGACTGAAACAAAGAACTAGAAAAACTACAAGAAGAACTAGAAGAAGTTTCTAAACATCATTTCCCCGCAAGGGGACTGAAACACAGGCAAGGGCTAGAGAATCAGCATCATCATCTTTGTGTTTCTAAACATCATTTCCCCGCAAGGGGACTGAAACACCACCTCCAAGCCTTTGGCGATACTTTCATCGTCTTGTTTCTAAACATCATTTCCCCGCAAGGGGACTGAAACTCTTCAGAAGTTTCAGAAGATTAATTCTGATTTTGCGTTTCTAAACATCATTTCCCCGCAAGGGGACTGAAACGCGGGATTATCTGAAATGGGAATTGTTAGTAGTGTGGCGATGGTTTCTAAACATCATTTCCCCGCAAGGGGACTGAAACTTACATATCCCTGTCTAGCGGCTTCTAAAGGAATTCGTTTCTAAACATCATTTCCCCGCAAGGGGACTGAAACGACTATAAATCCCGCCCCTAAATCGTCTGAGGCGTTGTTTCTAAACATCATTTCCCCGCAAGGGGACTGAAACAAACACAGAGCGGGCGAGGTTCATATCGCCCTGCTGTAAAGTTTCTAAACATCATTTCCCCGCAAGGGGACTGAAACATTCTAAATTAACTATTCTAATTAATGATTTTTTAAGTTTCTAAACATCATTTCCCCGCAAGGGGACTGAAACCTATCCATAGGATTAGGGATCGCAACCAATGCACATGTTTCTAAACATCATTTCCCCGCAAGGGGACTGAAACTTGCCAAGCTTCAGTTAGGGCGAATGTCACTGGTAAAGTTTCTAAACATCATTTCCCCGCAAGGGGACTGAAACCCCTGAATAATAGGCTTGGTATGAATTACCCTTTTTAGTTTCTAAACATCATTTCCCCGCAAGGGGACTGAAACATGTTTCGATTACTTGGTAGTGAATTACCACCTGTAGCGTTTCTAAACATCATTTCCCCGCAAGGGGACTGAAACTACTATTTTACTCATTTTATCACGGTATTTAATTTTGTTTCTAAACATCATTTCCCCGCAAGGGGACTGAAACGATCCTAAAAAATTTGATGCACAACATTTACAAAAGTTTCTAAACATCATTTCCCCGGAAGGGGACTAAAATCAATCCTTGACTAGATGTTATCTCCGAAGAAAATTGCATTTTTGCGGTAGAGTTGCAATTTATGACACCCATCTGCAAAAATGAGAAGAATATGAAAAATCTCTAGTAACAAAACTACTGCCTGTGAAACTTGACTCTGCACCTGTAATCCTAACTGGCGTATCTGCGTCTAAGAACCAGCCAACATTAACAGTGACCACCGAATGTAGCACAATTGAACCGATTCAGCCTGTAGTTAGTGCTGAGAGCCAGAAAAAGCAAGATTCACCACTTATTGTTTTCGCTACTACTTTTATTACGATTTTTCTCGCAGAAATTGGCGATAAAACCCAACTATCAACTTTATTAATGAGTGCAGAATCCCATGCACCTTGGGTAGTATTTCTCGGTTCTGCGGCTGCACTGATTACCACCAGCTTATTAGGTGTATTGTTAGGTAGTTGGATTTCTAAAAAATTCAGTCCCAAAATTCTAGACAAATCAGCCGGAATCATGCTGCTGTTTGTCTCCGTCATGCTCTTGTGGGATGTATTACAAGGTTAAGCTTCCCCATTCTCTATTTCCCATTCCCCATTCCCCAATATTATGGATTGGCATCTTTTAGGACTCAGTTTTATTACAGTATTTATTTCCGAGTTAGGCGACAAAAGCCAACTAGCCGCGATCGCACTTTCTGGTCGTGGTCAATCTGTGCGTGCAGTTTTCTTTGGGAGTGCGGCGGCGTTACTCTTGGCTAGTTTCCTCGGTGCATTAGCTGGGGGTGCGGTTGCAGAGGTATTCCCCACCCGGTTATTAAAAGCGATCGCGGCTGTCGGTTTTGCGGTTCTGGCTGTGCGTCTATTATTCTTTAATGGTGAAGAATCGTCAGATGCCGAACAGACTCCTGAAAATCTGCAACTGTAATGCTAATTCCCCAACTTTCGACACCCCGCTTAATTTTACGCCCATTTAATCAGCAAGACTTTGATGCTTACGCCGATATGTGCGGAGATTCCGAAGTGATGCGTTACATCGGCTATGGTCAACCTTTATCCCGTGAAGAATCATGGCGCAATTTGGCGATGATGGTGGGACATTGGCAATTACGGGGTTATGGAATGTGGGCGGTTGAAGAAAAATCTAGTGGCGAAATGATTGGTAGAATTGGCTACTGGCAACCAGAAAACTGGCCGGGACTAGAAATTGGTTGGTCTTTGCGGCGACAATTTTGGGGTTTGGGCTACGCTACGGAAGGTGCAAAGGCGGCGATGGCTTATGGCTTTGAAAACTGGGGAATAACCCAGTTAATCAGTTTAATTCGCCCAGAAAATCAAGCTTCGAGACGGGTAGCGGAAAAATTAGGCGAAAAATTGCAGAGTTCGATTACTCTCCTGGGTGCAGAAGCTTTACTTTACCGCATTAACAAGGAAGATTTTCATCAAATGTAGGGGTTTAAGTCACCGATTGCTATCAAGCCGCCAGTGTTGCGGCTCTTTTTAAGAGGTTGTTTGAAACACCCTCTTAGCCTGTACTACATATCAGTCAACAGTCTGGCTTTTCTGAGAATAAAATTAAACACTGTTTCTTCGGAAGAAATAATATCAGCTCTACCTTCCATCCCAGATTGAATCACACATTGGCGATCGCCTGCTGTTAAGACTGATGTTTCTGGTTGGATGGTAACTTGATAAGTGCCTGTACTGCCGCCTTGATCTTCGGCTGAGATAGTGTCTGGGGAAATGGTTTGCACTTTGGCTTTTAAAGTACCGTATTCGGTGTAAGGACAGCTAGAAAGACGTACTTGTACTTGTTGTCCCTTCTCCACTTTCCGAATATCTTGATTACCGACTAGTGCTTTAATCACTAACGGTGATTGACTGGGTGCTATTTGCGCTATCGTATCCCCAGAACGCACGATTTGGGCATTATTTCGCAGTTTCAATTCCTGAATTATACCTGATGCCGTGGCACGAATGACTGTATTGGCAATATCGCGGTTAATTTGCATCAGGTCTTGGCGATTACTGCTGGCTTGCTTTTGAATTTCGAGTTTTTGTTGAATGAGTTGTTGTCGTTCTTGATTGAATTTCGCCAAACTAATTTTACTGCTGGCTGTTTCGCTGGCAATTCTTTCTTGGGTGATTGTGACATCTGCGTCACTGGGATTTAAGCCTGTATAGGCGGCTTTAAGTCTCGCGGCGGCTGCGGCTACGGCTTGTTGTTGTTGTAGGATGCTTTGTTGACGTTCTTCTACGGTGGCTTGTTGTGCGGCTAGCAGTTGTTGTTGTTGTTCTACTGCTAACTGTACTTCTTGGAATTGATCCTGGGAAAGTGAACCGGATTGTACTAAGGGTTGATATCTATCTCGTTTAGCTTTAGCAGCTTTTAAAGAAGCTAGGCTAGAATTTAGAGACGCTTCGGCCGATTTTAACTGTGCTTGGCTTTTTTGTAACTCTTTTTGCGCTTGCTGGAGATTGGCTTTAGCTTCATCAACTTGGGTGACGGAAGTTACTTGTCTGTTTTGCAAGTCTCTGCGGTTGCGGTTGAGTTCGGCTTGGATGGATGCAATATTGCGATCGCGTCGGGATTGTTCGGCGGTAATTTGCTGATCTAGAGCTATAATCTGAGCATCTATTTGCGATAGTTGCAGTCTAGTTTGCTGACTGTTAATTAATAATTGCTGTTTTTGAGTTTGCAGTCTGCGATCGTCAATGATGGCAATGATATCGCCTTGATTCACTCTTTGATTAACTTGTACGGTAATATCTTTAACCGTCCCCTCAATGGGAGATTGTACTAGACGCAGTTCTCCACTAGGACGAATCGTTGCTGGTGCTTTAATTGTGACTTTGTACTTGAGTACACCTGCTAAAGCAATACTCACCGCAAAAATCCCCAGCAGTACCACACCGCCTAAAGTTGTCCATTTACTAATCGGTGGTAGAAACTCGTTAGGCGTAGCGAGGTGCAGAGAATCTGGATTAGGGATTTTCTGGGGATGATTGGGAGAATCAGCAGGCGAAACTAAATTCACATCAGCCATAATTAATTATTTTGTCATGCACCAGATTGCGATAATAACACTTGTGCGATCGCTTGAGAAATTGGGAAACCAGGACAACGTTCTAAATCTTGGCTATGGGTGATAATTAATATGCTCATAATTGTAGTGGAAAATTACTCACTAAAGTTTCTGCGATCGCATCTGCAATGGGATAATCTAAATCTCTCTCCAACATTCCCCATTCACCATTCGGATTCACTTCTAAAAAAATATGTTCTCCATCTGGTGTGACAATAAAATCAAACGCACCAAATTTTAACTCTAAATGTCCCATAAATTCCCTAAGACGATGAATTATTTCCTCTGGTAATTCATCAATTTTCCATGCACAATCTCTTGGGGTATTGCGTCGCCAATCTTGAGTAGAATCAGCATAAATTGACGCATCTAAGGCTCCAACAAATAGCTTCCCATCCACATAAATAGCGCGTAACTCTTTGAGTTTGGGAATCTGTTCTTGAAATACCATAGGACAATAGCGCAAACTCTCAGCATCTTCTAAATCTGCCGCTTTGACGACGCTAGTGTACATAAAAAAGTTAGAGCCTTCCATCCCATAATAAAGCGGACGCAGCAGTTTAGTAATCATCTTTTCATCAACCTGCCCAAAAAAATCTCTAGCGGCTTCAGCATCATTAGTTACTAGAGTTTTGGGTATTAAAAGACCAACTTCCGCCGCTACGCGTAATTGATATAACTTATTTTCTGCTGCATGAATTTTTGCTAAATCATCTAACCAAAAAGCTTGTTTAAGACTATCCCAAAAGCCGTCAAGCACAGCCGAGGATTGATTGACACAAGCCACACGAAATTTTGGTGCTAAATCTGGACTTAAATCTGCCTCCCAAATGCGTCGCATCCATACAGATTTGACTTGTTGACTATCAAATACAATATCGTCTAATTCTACCCTGTGATGATTACCGTCATTATTTAAATAGGCATTAATTTTAATATTCATGGGAAATTTATCAGTGTCCAAACGTATTGGCTGGACACCTCGTTTCAATAGCGATGCTATCACTCTATCAATAGTGAAATAATCGCCACTGTGAGTAATCAATAAAACGACATCTTTCTGAAAACTCATAAAATATAGATGTTTTGATGCAAATGTAAACTATATAATCTATGCGAAAAACCAATTCTTGCAGTATATCAGTAATGTCAACCAGACTCACCACTTAAAACCAAATATTGTCATATTCAGCAACATCTCCGAGCTATTCTCAAATAATATATTGTTAAGCAATTAGGGTTTTAAAATTGCATTAAAATAAACTTAGAGACTCGACAATTATTATTAGTCATCGTCCCAGGGTAATTTTACGGGCAGATTTTATTATGCTTTTGGACAAAGGTAATCTGAAAATACAAGGCTCTCCAGAGGAACTGTAAAATCTAACGGTAGAACATCTAGACTTTTTAAATCCTTAGCCTTTCTCGGTGTTTTGCTTCTATAATTAATACTAGCTATGGTTTACTGTAGCTTCAACAAAATTATTTTAAATTAATTGTTATGCTATCAACTCAGATATCGCCCCAAATTTCCTTAGAAGACTTTCTCAACTTACCAGAAACTAAACCAGCTAGCGAATATATCAACGGACGCATCTACCAAAAACCAATGCCTCAAGGAAAACATAGTATTCTTCAAACTGAGCTATCATCTACAATCAATCAGCTTGGTAAATCGCGCAAACTTGCTTTAGCCTTAACCGAATTACGCTGCACTTTTGGCGGACGTTCATTAGTTCCAGATATTGCGGTGTTTGAATGGTCACGCATTCCCACTGATGAAGACGGAGAGATTGCCAATAAATTTGAAAGTTACCCAGATTGGACTATTGAAATTCTCTCACCTGACCAATCACCCAACCGAGTCATTAATAAAATTATTTTCTGTGTTAACCAAGGAACTAAATTAGGTTGGTTTATTGACGCTAATGATAAATCAGTGATGGTATTTCAACCCAATAAATTACCTGAAGTGAAATATGATGCTGATATCTTGCCAGTGTTAGATGTGTTAAGTGATTGGCAAATAAAGGTAGTAGATATTTTTAATTGGTTGAAAGTTAAATAACTTTAATTATTTGGGAAATTTTTCAGCTAAACAATATCAAAACCATATCTTTCGGTGTATTGATATTTTATGAAACCCAGTTTGAAACACTATGCTGATTACTTGTCGATAGGGATTTACTTAAACGTTTGTTCCTACGGGGAAATCATCAACTGGGTAGATAAACTGATGCTGGAAATTGACCATCCTGAAGATTGGATGATTGAACTATCTACTAGTGCATATAAACACCCATCAGATGTTGTGCATCTACTAGATTCTATTCCTGGCGAACAAAATTTAGAAATCTCCTTGAGGTTGATAATTGCTAAGTTGGGTAGAATTTACCCCTTACTGTCACCTGAAAATAATCACTTTGCCAAACCTGTACATAGTAAATTATTGCGATCGCTGTATCACTTAATTTTCGATTCTGATAGCATTTCCGACGAACTCAGAACAGCCATTTATCAACTTGATATCGATTTGGACTATGTAGAGCAAGGTTATGGAGATTGGTCTGTGATTGAGCAGGACTATGAAAAACTACTGACTACTAGTTTGGACTATCAGCAATGGCTGTAAAAATTACGTAGAAAGACTGTAAACTTAGTGCTGTTGCTCTTAAACTACCGGATTTCCACTTTAGCCGCATTTACAATCCTCCCTAGAATTGTGACAATTAGGCTAGAATTATTAAAGCTTCTTTACAGAATTTGCTGATCATCCCCAATTCTGTTAAAACAGCCTAGCACCGAAATGTAAATCTACAATAACCCTTCTAGAGTTCACCACTAAGTTTCTATGACGCTCCCAATTCGTAACGTCGCCATTATCGCCCACGTAGACCACGGCAAAACCACCCTGGTTGATGCACTCCTCAGACAGTCCGGCATTTTCCGAGAAGGTGAAGACGTTCCGGATTGCGTCATGGACTCCAATGACCTAGAACGGGAAAGAGGAATTACCATCCTGGCGAAAAATACCGCCGTTCGCTACAAAGAAACCCTCATCAATATTATTGATACCCCTGGACACGCTGACTTCGGTGGCGAAGTAGAACGCGTACTAGGTATGGTTGACGGTTGTATCCTGATTGTCGATGCCAATGAAGGCCCCATGCCTCAAACCCGCTTCGTGTTGAAAAAGGCATTGGAAAAAGGCTTACGTCCCATCGTCGTCGTCAACAAAATCGACCGTCCCCAAGCCGAACCCCACGGTGCAATAGATAAAGTATTGGATCTGTTCTTAGAATTAGGCGCAGATGATGACCAGTGCGACTTCCCTTATCTATTCGCTTCTGGTCTTTCTGGCTACGCTAAAGAAACCTTGGAAGACGAACCCAAGGATATGCAGCCTTTATTTGATGCCATTTTGCGTCACGTTCCACCCCCAGTAGGCGATGCAACCAAGCCTCTGCAATTGCAAGTTACAACCCTAGATTATTCTGAATATCTAGGACGCATCGTCATTGGTAGAATCCACAACGGCACAATTCGCGGTGGTCAGCAAGCAGCTCTGGTAACAGAAACAGGCGCAATTGTCAAGGCAAAAATCAGCAAATTGCTAGGTTTTGAAGGCTTGAAGCGGGTGGAATTAGAAGAAGCTTCCGCAGGTCATATCGTTGCGGTTGCTGGTTTTGCTGATGCAAACATTGGGGAAACCATCACAGATCCCAACGAACCCCAAGCATTACCACTAATTAAAGTAGATGAACCTACCTTACAAATGACCTTCTGGGTGAATGATTCACCTTTTGCGGGTCAAGAAGGTAAATTGGTAACGTCGAGACAAGTACGCGATCGCCTATTCCGTGAATTAGAAACTAACGTGGCTTTGCGCGTCGAAGAAACCGACTCCCCCGACAAATTCCTAGTTTCTGGTCGTGGTGAATTACACTTGGGTATCTTAATCGAAACCATGCGCCGCGAAGGTTATGAGTTTCAGGTTTCCCAGCCACAGGTAATTTACCGCGAAGTTAACGGTCAACCTTGCGAACCTTATGAATTGTTAGTCTTAGACGTTCCCTCTGATGCAGTTGGTAGCTGTATCGAACGTCTTGGACAACGCAAAGGCGAAATGCAAGATATGCAGCCTGGAGTTAGCAACCGTACCCAGCTAGAATTTGTCATTCCCGCCCGTGGTTTGATTGGTTTCCGTGGTGAATTCATGCGGATGACCCGTGGTGAAGGGATCATGAACCACAGCTTCTTAGATTATCGTCCTCTGTGTGGTGAAATTGAAGCCCGTAACAAAGGCGTGTTGATTGCCTTTGAAGAAGGCGTTTCCACATTCTATGCCATGAAGAATGCTGAAGATAGAGGCTTATTCTTCATTGTTCCTGGTACTAAAGTGTACAAGGGCATGATTGTCGGTGAACACAACCGTCCCCAAGACTTAGAATTAAATGTCTGCAAAACCAAGCAGTTAACCAACCACCGCGCATCCGGTGGCGATGAGTTGGTACAGTTGCAAGCACCTGTAGAAATGAGTCTCGAACGGGCGTTAGAGTACATCGGCCCCGATGAGTTGGTGGAAGTTACACCCCAATCTATTCGCCTACGGAAGATGGCGAAGAAATTGGCGAAACGGTAAGTAAATTTAGTTGATTAATTTAACAAGCCCACTAATGTGGGCTTTTTGCTTTTTACATTTTTAGATTACACACTTATAGCGGTTTTTAACTTAATGAGATAAAGGAAAAATAATTAACCGCAGATGAACGCAGATGAATCTGTATTGTATCTGCTTGCAATGCTCTAGAAAAACCAGTTCTTGTAGGCTATTTGAGAGAAATTTATTGAGAACAAGGCTGAATATTATTTATATTAATGTAGTAAATACACTGAATTAAATGTATAAGAATTTTAATACAATTTTGTCATTGCCATAGTATGTTGTTATGTCGGCAGTATAAAATAATTGGGTTCGCTTAGTAAAAAGATGATTGATTTCAGAATATATTTACACAGCTTCTTTTCTGCCGTAGCCAAAGGAGAGGTTGATATATATAATGAGTTTAGTATTCAACATGAGTTTGGTTGTTATCTACGCTCAAAACTTGATTCGACTTTCAAGATTCAATTTGAACGTCCGGTATCTTTCTTTAATTTGAATAAAAGTGACTTTGTAAAAAAGGAAATAGATATTTCTATTTTCACGTCTGATCTATCAAAGAAATATGCCATAGAATTGAAATTTCCACGAAATGGTAATGGTAAATTTCCAGAGACAATGTTTGACTCCTGCCGAGATATTAGTTTTCTTGAACAACTTCGTGATCGTGGCTTCACACAATGTAATTTTGTAATAGTGACAGACGAACCAGGCTTTTATAAGCAGGTTTCTGAAAAAATAGGAATATATCAGTATTTTCGTGCAGGCGTTCCCATACATGGTTCGATTCAGAAACCGACAGGCGCAAAGGATAATACACTAAACATAAATGGCAGTTATCCGATTATTTGGAATAATGTTACAGAACGTATAAAGTACGCGATAGTTGAGATTGACTAAAGACTCGAATCTGTTGATATTCTGTTCGATGTTACTAACGCTTTTCCCAACGATAAAACGGTGAATCACTTATTAATATTACTAATCCAGATTGCCCAGCGTTAGCAACCTAACACTAATTTACTGCCAGTAGAATTAATTAAGATTCAATATATTTTCTCAGAAAAACCACTTGATTTTCCATATCCTCAGCTTTCATACTTTCTACCAACTTTAGCAACCCTCGCAACTGCTCACCAATTGAATAGCTCTGTTTAGCAGCAACTACAATACCTGAATGCTTTTTTTGCTGTTCAAGATAAGCGTTATGCAATCGACAAAAATCGCCAACATTGAAACTATAAATCACCCGATTCTGTTCTGTTGCCCAGATTAGTTGATTTTCATCAGATGAGCCTAGTCTATCTATTTCAGCCGTGCTAATTACGTCAACCCCAGCATTGCGTAAGGCATTAACTAGGGATTTCTTGCCAGCATCTTCATCTAAATAAAAGCATACTTTACTCACGCAATATTACCTGACATCCACTGTGTTTCTAAAGCTTGGCATTCTGCTTGATATTGAGCAATTTCTTGTTCCATAGCTTCCTGATTAGCGTAATAATAGGCAAGCGCGGCATAAACTTGCGCCAAGGATAAGTGTGGATACTCTGTCACAATATCTTGAGGAGATAAGCCAGCTTGAAAATCCATGATAATATTTTGCACTGTCATACGTGTACCAGCAATGCAAGGACGACCCCCAGCAACTCCAGGTGTTATGACAATTAAGCTGCCAATATCAACTATTGCTACCATGTTTTTCTTAGTTATGAACCTCTTGAAATGTGATCGGGTGTTATCTAATCATAACTGTTTATGAAGTTACTGAGCTTGAGGGCTAGGTTTATGTATGGATATAGATGTGAATATTGTGAAGGAACTGTACAATCTCGAACAGTTAAGCGTGAAGCCTTTAAACATAGGGATGGTTTTGTCATTCTTGAAGATGTGACGATAGGCGTGTGTGATACCTGTGGAAATCGCTACTACTCAGCCGATATTCTTCATACGGTTCATGCTGTAGCAACTGGAATAAAATCCCCTGAAAGAACCGAACAAATTCCGGTTTCCCATCTAGAATCAGCATAATTCATGCTGTGTAACTTTAGGGAGTCAAGTTAAAGGTAAACACAAAGAAATTGAACCCAAAATGGAAGATGAATTACGTTCTGAGTATGATTTTGCTCAAATGGAAGGAGAGGTTAGAGGTAAATATGTTGAGCGATATCGTACAAAAACAAATATGGTGCGTTTAGATCCTGATGTTGCTAAAGCTTTTCCTAACGATGAAGCGGTGAATAACGCATTAAGATTACTAATTCAGATTGCCCAGTGTCAGCAAGCTAACACTAATGAACAGCCAACAGAATAGAAGATGTGTTTAGTGAAGTTTTTTTGTTTGTGAGTTATGGCAGTATCAAGCTATGACGATTTGCGATCGCTATAAGAAAATACCTCAGTTTTATAAGACGTATTGACAATGTAAATACACTCCGCCTAAACTGTGAGATATGGATGTGTATTTCGTGCTGAATAGTGTCACTTTCGTTTGGAACGAGGAAAAAGCTCGGATAAATCCGATTAATCATGATGGTGTGACATTCCAGCAAGCCGCAGAAGCATTTTTCGATCCGTTCTTAGTGGTTGTTGATGCAAGTCGCAATCATGAAGAAAGAGATGCTGTTATTGGCTTAGACAAGCGGTGGAATCTTCTTTACGTCGTCTATATTGAGCGTGAGAATGACATGATTCGGATTATTTCGGCTCGTAAAGCCACGCGCAAGGAGCGAGAATATTATGAAAACTGAAGCACTGAAAAAGCGACTAGATAAAAATCGTCCGATGACAACGATCACAATTCGTATTCCTGAAGATGTCATTGAAGATTTGAAGAAAATAGCACCATTGCTGGGATTTTCTGGTTATCAACCGTTAGTTCGTGCCTATATTGGACAAGGACTCAGAGCTGATCTAGAGCGATTAGAAGGTGATACTGTGTCAGCACTGATTGCTAGTTTAAAGCGTCACGGTGTAAGTGATGAAGTGATCAATGAAGCCCTCAACGAACTTTCTCAAAGTTAGTTAAATGTCAACGTCTTGCTAATGATATTACTTGAGAAGTTTCGAGAAGTTTTTCCACTGTTGAGAAGTGCGATCGCTGATCAGTAAAATACAAACCACAAACCTGGTACGCTATATGCCACAATTGTAAATTAGGGATTGCAAGAGGTAAACGCGATGCCCCCATTACTTGGCCAAACCACTGATCAACGCATCGTCCATCATGGAACGTGGGAACACTTCAAGTTCATCCAAAAGGGTTTTGACGGTTCTCCTGGTGTGCGACTGTTTTACTATGACGATACGATAGAGATTCTCATGCCGGGACGTGAACATGAAATTTTTGTCAGAACCATTAGTTATTTAGTGACAACCTTTCTGGTTGAAAAAGGCATTTTCTTTCAGTCAACCGGCTCAGTGACTCAGGAAAAGGAAGGCGTTGTTTCGGTGCAAGCTGATGAGTCATATTGCATTGGGAGTGCTAAACCAATTCCTGATTTATCCATAGAAGTTGTGTTTACTAGTGGTAGTATCAGCAAGTTAGACCGCTACAAAGCTTTAGGAGTATTGGAAGTCTGGTTTTGGGAAGATGGGGTATTGAGGCTTTATCATTTGCGTGATGGTCACTATGAACCCATAGAACGCAGCGAACTACCAGGATTACATAACCTCAATTTTAATTTACTAACACGCTGTATTCTCATGGCTGAGACTGACATGGGTGAAGCAATTAGAACATTTCGGCGGCAAATGTAGTGCGATCGCTCGTCTATCACATCATTGACAGCATAGCAAAAATTGGCTATTTATGAATGATAAATATACCACTTTATTCGTAATCTGCCTATTTTTATAAATTAAACAATTGCTATTAAATAAACATATTCTCTGCTCAAAGTGAGAGTACAGCCTGATATGCCAATATCTGAAACTGGGAATAATAATATTGTCATAATTTTTATCCACAAATGCTAAACCTAGTCGTTGCTTCTGGATATGCCAGCATTGCGTATATATTCTATAATTCCGGTGACTACCAAGGGGCAATAGAAAATTACAGTCAGGCAATTTCACTAAATCCCGATGATTATATATCTTATTTCAGTCGTGGTATAGCTCATCTCATGACGAAAAACTACGAAAACGCCATTGCAGATTTAACTGAAACTATTCGCCTGAACCCACATTATGGAGAGGCTTATGCTGAACGAGGTGTTGCTCGTGCAGCAGTGGGTGATCATCAAAATGCCATTGAAGATTGCAATCGTGGCATTCAATTAAATCCACAATATGTCAGAAGTTATTTTGGTAGAGGTGCAGCCCGTTTTTACTCTGGTAATTATCCTGGTGCATTAGAAGATTTTAGTATGGTAGCTAGCCTAGAACCTTCTGCTACTGCTGATTACAATTTGGGTATTTACTATTATTCTCAAGGCACTAATTCCCAAGCTATTAAATACTTAACTCAGGCATTATATGTAAATCATAACTTCATTGCCGCTTACTATGTGCGGGGTAATGCTTGTTATGATTTAGGCGATGAACGCGGTGCGTTTGCAGATTTCAAGGAAGCCAAACAAATTGAAACAGCAGTTGCAGAGAAAATAGATTTTGACGATGAGTTTGCTTTGTATGCCAGGGGTTTAGCTTATTATCGTTTAGGAAATCCAGAAATTGCGATCGCGGATCTGCAAAGTTCTGCTAAAGTTGCACTCCAGCATCAAAATATGGCTTTTCATCAAAAAGTCGTTGATTTGACAAGAGATATTCAATCTTAACGATTTGCGATCGCTCTCATTCTCCAAAGTTTTGATGTAGAGCAATCGCTTTTTTCATTTCTCGATTTTTAACTTGATATTAACATGCTATTTTAACTTTACACAACAGGAGTTTGCAGCAGGATAATATGACTCTGCCATTAATAAGCATTTCTTTTTCCTATGGTTCTTTCAGGACTAAAGTCCTAACTACAAACATTTAATAAACATAGCAATTTTTGTTACCAAGTTATGCTTATGCTATTAATTAACCTTTGAAATGAAAGCCTATTGGGCATAACTTCGGCAAATCTTGACTGTCTGTGTATGAATTGGATTAACTTTGAATTTATCTTTACATTTATTCTACCAAAACTGATATATGCAACTTTCATTAGTGCAGTTATTGGGGCTGTTGTAGGTGGTGTGATTGGGCTAATTATGGGCAAAATTAGCCGCCGCATGAAAGAAACCCTCATACCTGCAATGTTGGGTTCTTTTATTGGGATGATGCTACTGGCAATGATACCTATTTTTGCGAGTCCAAGTACCTACATAGGAGGGCCTTTTGGGGGACTGTCGATATTATTGCAGTTCATTGTCGTAGCACCAGCAGGTTCGATTATCGGCGGTGTGGTAGGTGGGATTTGTGGACTCAAGCTGTCTCCCCAATTCAAGCCCCGTTTTACGCTGATTGGGTTAATTTTTACCTACAGTGTGATGTTGATTTCAATGTATGTGACATTAGCACCTCCGCCCTTTCAATTTATCAAGGCTAGTGGACAGGAGCAGAACTTTTTACCCAATATTGGCAAGATTATCGGCTATGAACAGAAATTTGACTCATTTTACAAAGGAATCCGTTGTTTAGGTTTTACCCATGATGGGAATAAATTAGTCGTTGCTAATTCCGGGAATCTGAGAGTTTGGCAAATAGATGCAGGTAAATTACTGCACTCATTCCTGGGACTGTCAGAAACAGGAGGCTATGCACCTCTTACTGATAGCATAGATGCGATCGCCATTACTCCCGATGACAAAACTATAGTTACAGCCGCACCACAACAAGTTCAAATTCGGGAACTGGAAACAGGGAATATTCTGCACAGGTTGAATGGTGGTTATTACATCAAGCTGACTCCTGATGGTAAAACCCTCATTGGCTTAAAAAGTACAGAGGAACCTACAGAGGATGTAGGAGTTTGGGAACTTAGCAGTGGCAAATTACTGCGTACTATTCCTGCTAATTTAGAAACTCTCGACTCCGGTTATCCCATAGATATTACTCCCGATGGTAAAACTGTAGTCATTGCCAATAGTTCCTACAGCAACCAAATAGAAATGTGGGACATTAATACAGGTAAGCGTCTGCAATCTTTTGGTGATAATCAAGGCAAGCGTGTTACTACACTAGCAGTTACACCTGATGGTAAAACCCTGATTACCGCCCAGAACAATAATCTGCAAATCTGGGACATGAAAACAAGAAAGATTGTAAGAACAATTCCCAATGTGGGAACAGTCCAAACCTTGTTAGTCACACCAGATAGTCGGACGATGATTAGTCAAGGTGAAGGTTTGCAAATTCCACCTCAGCAAATTAATGATGGTTTAAATATTTGGCAAATTAGCACAGGTAAAAAATTGTTCACTTGGAAAAAACCACCCAAATTTTCTTTCACTAAAGTAGCACTTAGTCCTGATGGTAAAACTCTAGCTGCTAGTGATCATGAAGGTGTGAGACTGTGGCGTTTGGCTTTAACTCGTTAGTCTCAAGACACGTATCAAGATTTTAATACCAATTCTCTATGAAATTGCGCCAAATATAATGATGTAGAGACGTTGTATGCAACGTCTCTACAGTACAGAATACAGTGCATCTATGGCTATGCCAGGCAAGCTACATCAAGAAACGGTATAAGCTAGGCTGTTAACTTTAGGGACTTCCAGAAAATAAATTATCCAATTTCCCAGAGAAGACATCGTTATTTTTCCCCCTGCCCCCTGCCCCTCTGCCTACACAGTGATAGTATATTTTTTAAGTTGGAAGTCCCTTAGTAGAATTTGACAGGTTTCGGTTCATGCTATTTTTGTGGCATGGTAACATTCAAAACAAGAATGTTCAAAATCGCCCAAAATCATCAATGCTGGACTCAGAAGACCAAATACAACTGAATACAGCCCAATTGCAGCAACAGCGACGGGTTGCTTCCCTGCGTAGGCTGCAATCTGAAATAGATTTGCTAGAAAAAGCCTACGCACTCCAAAGCCAGAAAGTTGCAAGCATACGCAAAGAATGGCAGCTTGAAACTGATCCATCTCGCAAGTTTCAATACAGTCACCAACTTCAGGAAGCAGAACAAACGCTGACGGAATTGGGTGACAAGTTGAAAGCACTGGAACAGGAAGTACAAGCTATTGCGGATGTAATATTGGCGGTAGAGCAGGGTATATATGTTACTAGACCACCCCATGAAGATAAATGCTATCAGGCTATTACTCAACCAGGGGCATTGATTCGCATTAAAGCCCCTCAGAAAATGGGGAAAACTCTCCTGCTGGAGAAAATACTAAACTATGCCAGACAACAAGGTTATCGAACAGCGAAATTAGATTTAAAATTAGCTGAAGTTGAGATTCTAAAGGATTTAAAAACTTTTTTGCAATGGATTTGTGTTGATGTTGCTGATAGTTTAGAACTAGAACCTCAATTGGCGAAACACTGGCAAGAAGTCTTTGGAGTGAACAAAAATTGTACGCGCTATTTTCAAAAATATTTATTGTCTAGTAGTGATAAACCCCTAGTTCTAGCAATTGATAATTTTGAGAGATTATTTAATTATCCAGAGATTTTTCCTCAATTCTGTTTATTATTGCGTGGATGGTATGAAGCAGCTAAATCAAGTGATCATATTGGTAATATTTGGAAGAAACTACGCTTAGTCATTGTTCATTCCACAGAATCTTATCCCTCATTAGACATTAATCATTCTCCTTTTAATGTGGGATCAACAATTGAGTTACTAGAATTTAATCTGCAACAAGTTATAGAACTTGCCAATCAAAATAATTTAGGAAAGCAGAGAGAACAAGACTTGAGTGCATTCATGGGATTAATTGGCGGACATCCTTATTTAATGCAACAAGCAATCAATCATCTAAAAAATCAGCAAGTCACCCCAGAGGAACTTTTGAGACTAGCACCCACAGAACAGGGAATTTTTAGGGATCATTTGCGACAACAATTTCAGCATTTACAACGTAATCCCCAACTGGAGTTAGGGTATAAAAAAGTAGTCATGACAAATACCCCTGTCATGCTAGATACTGAAGTTACATTCAAATTGCATAGTTTAGGGTTAGTCAAACTTGTGAGTAATGATTGCGTGCCTAGTTGTGATTTATATCGTCAGTATTTCTCAAATCGTTTGGGGTAGTTAAGTAAGTACGTGGAAATACATTAAATTATGTTCACTAATGTAAAGGTGTTTCAATCTAGATCGTAGTAAGAGGTTGTTTTAAAAGTGATTAGCTATGATATTAAGCATTTATTGATCCCCCCTAACCCCCCTTAAAAAAGGGGGGAACTAGAATCAAAGTCCCCCTTTTTAAGGGGGATTTAGGGGGATCTAAAAAGTTTATGGGTTGTTTTAAAAGTGATTGGCTATGATATTAAGCATTTATTGATCCCCCCTAACCCCCCTTAAAAAAGGGGGGAACTAGAATCAAAGTCCCCCTTTTTAAGGGGGATTTAGGGGGATCTAAAAAGTTTATTTACCAACAACAATACTTTTAATGACTTTAGTCCTTACTACGAAACTTTTATTTACGCTCTTCTATTAAAATCATGGTTGACCAATATATATTTTCTGGAAGTCTGCCTGAAAATGCTAGTACCTACGTCACCAGAGAAGCTGACGCAGAATTATATGAAGGGTTGAAAGCAGGAAGGTTTTGTTATGTGTTGAATTCGCGCCAGAGTGGTAAATCTAGTTTGCGGGTGCGAACCATGCAAAGACTGAGAAATTATGGCGTAAAATGTGCTGCAATAGACCTTTCATCAGGTGGTATTCAGAATGTCCCGCCGGAAGAATGGTATGCAGATTTAATTGATACCCTGATTGATACTTTTGATATAGATTTAGATTTTGGTGATTGGTGGGAGGCGAATCAGTTAAATACTTTAGTAACAAGATTTCGCAAGTTTATTGAAGAAGTTTTACTTGTGAAAGTGCCAGAAAATATTGTGATTTTTATTGATGAAATTGATAGTGTACTCAGTTTAAATTTTCCTACAGATGACTTTTTTGCTCTGATTCGGGCTTGTTATAATAAGCGTGTAGATAATCCTGAATATAATCGCTTGACTTTCTGTTTGCTGGGAGTCGCATCACCGAGTAATTTAATCGCAGATAAGCAACGTACTCCATTTAATATTGGTAATGCTATTTCCCTCAAGGGGTTTCAATTGCATGAAGTTGCACCTTTAGAACAGGGTTTGCATGGTAAATTTAGCAACCCCCAAGCAATAATACAGGAGATTTTGCAATGGACGGGGGGACAGCCATTTTTGACGCAAAAATTGTGTCAGTTAATGATAGAAGAATCAGCACGAGATAATCCTCGTTCTGTTGCAGAAGTTGTCAGAACCCAGATGATTGAAAATTGGACATCACAAGATGAACCAGAGCATTTAAGAACGATTCAATCTAGAATTCTGAAAAACGAACAACGAGCCGGATATTTATTAGAACTGTATCAACACATTCGCCTCAGTGAAGAACAATTTGAGGTGACAGCCGATGACACTTTAGAGCAAAGTGAGTTACAGCTTTCAGGATTAATTGTCAGACAGCAAGGTAAGCTGAGAATTTATAATCAAATTTATCGGGAAGTATTTGACCAAAATTGGATAGATAATCACTTAAAAAATCTCAGACCATATTCTGAGAGCTTTCGTTTTTGGGTAGCTTCTGGATGTAATGATGACTCACGACTGCTGAGAGGAAAGGCGTTACAAGAGGCGGAAGAGTGGGCAATAAATAGGAATTTAAGTTATCAGGATAGACAGTTTTTAGCTGCTAGTAAAGAGAAGGAGATTCAGGAAGAGATTGTTGCTCAAGAACAAGAAGCTGCTTTAGAAAGGGAAAAGAAAGATAGGGAAGCGGCGGAAGCAAGAACTCAATTACTGAGTCAAGCGAATCAGAAAGCTCAAAGAACAATTAGTGTTGGATTTGTTGTTTTAGTTCTAGCAGTTTTGGGAGCAACAACTGTAGGAATATTTTCTATTAATCAAGTTAAAACAGCAAATTATCAGGTAAATAAAGCTAATTCTAAAGTTGATAAAGCCAAACAACTAGAACGAAAAGCCACAGAGAATGCTGCACAAGCTGATACGAGAAAACAGCAAGCAGAAAAAGGTGAAAGATTAGCACTAGAAAAAGTAATAGACGCGGATGAAAAGGCTAAAAAAGCACAGCGAGAAGCGAAAGATGAGCAAAACAGAGCATCAAAATTTCAGCAGGATGCCAAAAAAGCAATACAATATTTAAATACGGCACAGAGTGAATTAAACAGAAATAATAATAAACTAGTATCTACTAAAAAACAGCTTTTAGAAGCTCAAAGAAAAGATAAAGAATTTACAGCAAGACTTCAAAAGATAGAATCTGAACTTCAAAAAACTAATGAAAAAAGTCAGGAAGCGCAAAAAGAAGTGACAAATGTTCAGCAACTCGTGGCACTGGCTGGAGAATTACGACAAGGAAATGAATCTGCTTCAAATGAAGCTTTAAGGCTAGCCGCGCTATCATTTAACATTGACAATCATCAATTGAAGCAAGCATTATTATTTGCGGCTAAGTCACAAGCTTATCAACAGTTTAAAGATAAGAATGAGTTAGCAAATCCAGAAATTGAAAAAAGCAATCAATATTTATCTAAAGCAGATAAGAGTAAATTAGCTTCTAGTCAAGGGTTGCAAATTCAAGTATTATTCCATAAAAATCAAGGTGCTTTAAAAGCTCAGACAAAGGACATTCAAAAGGCTTTAAACTCTTATAAAGAAGCATTTAATATTTTAAAGAATTATCCAACTGAAACTGATTTTACAAAAGATAATCAGTTAATCACAGCCGAAGATATTGAATCAGTTCATCGAGGGTTAATTGAGATAATCTCTCAGACAAACACAGAAGAAAAATTGAAAAAAGAAGTTGAAGGATATCTTACTCAACACTTATATGCTCAACTTGAATATTTCTTAAAGCCTGACAATTGGCAAGATAAAAATTGGGAAGCTGCTGATTTACAAACCTATAGACTCATGCTTAATATCGCTAAAAGAGAAAAAGAACAATATTTAGATGAAGACAGCATTAAGAATTTCTCTTGTGACGAACTGCGAAAAATAGATCAGATTTGGCTCAATAATTCAAACAAACGTTTTGGCTTTAGTGTGCAGAAGAAAATGTTTGAACGCACAGGAAACAGGCTGGGTTTAAAACTAGGAGATTGGACAAGTAAAGATTATGAAAATTATCTTCGGTTTGCCGAGGCGGTTGGATGGTATAATTACAAACAAGAAAATGAAACAAGCGGCTCAAGAGGTAACTGGGTGAGGTACGAGGAACTACTAGGCCGTATAAAAGAAAACTCTATAGAGGGGAGCTTACCTTGGGGAGCAAAATACTTTAATTTAAGGAGGAGATTAGAGGAGTGGAGGAATTTCTTCTCTCGCGCTGCGACTTGTAAAGTGTAACATTTAAAGCTTTCAGAAATTTGTAAACATTTATAACACCCCTCTTTTCCACGAAGTAATCAGCATTTCATGAATCCGATACCTGGCACTCCAGGCTGATAGCAATTAGCATCAACAAACTTCTTTGCTACCTCCTGTACTTCCGTACTTTCCATCACCCTCTGCCTATCCCAAGGTAAACTAATCTGTCCAGGCGACGATTTTTTCGCCTTCTTCCCTTAGTTACCGATGTTGACACTCCCCGCACTAAAGTGACGGGGATTCTTTCATCAAAGGGAGTCCAACGACTTTACCCTCAGAAAGCATCTTGACCGTATGCCCTACGGCTGCACATCCTCTAGAGAGAACGACTTGCGCGGCTGCAACATCCCTATCAGTTACGTAGCCGCAATTACTACAGTGGTGAGTCCGTTCTGACAAGTCTTTCTTGCCTGTTTCATGCCCACAGTTAGGGCAGATTTGACTTGTCTTGCGGCTATCCACTTTCATGAAGAATACACCACGTTTAAAGCAGCATTGCTCCGAAATGTTGAAGAATTGACCCCAACTAGCATCAAGGCAATGTTTACCTAACATCGCTCTAGCTAAACCCGTTAAATTCAAATCCTCTACAAACACCGCACCAACTCCATCACAGAGTTGATGAGCTAATTTCCAATGCCAGTCTTTACGACGGTTGGCGATGTATTCATGCAGTTTAGCCACCTTCCTTTGAGCTTTGCGCCAATTATTAGACCCTAATTTCTTTCGTGAAACACGCTGTTGCAGCAATTTCAGCTTGCGTTCGGCATCCACGAAGAACTTAGGGCGTTTGACGGTTAACCCGTTAGAAGTAGCTACAAAATTTGTTAACCCAACATCAACTCCAATCATGTCACCATGCGGGAGTATTTGAGGTACAGATACATCCCACTGCAAGGTTAGCATTACATACCAACCAGAAACCCGCTTGACTACACGAGCTTGTTTGATGGTGCAACCTTCAGGGATGGGACGAGATTGGCGGAATTTAACCCAACCAATCTTAGGAAGTTTTACCCGATTTCCTTGTACTGGATTTACTCCCAACTGTGGAAACACAAATGAGCGCATCCGTCCTGGTTTCTTGAATCTAGGAAACCCGTGGTTGCGTTCCCACATAGAGACAAACGCACCTTCTACCGCCCTTAATACCTGTTGCAATACTTGAGATTGAACTTCTCCTAGTGCTGGTATCTCGTTTCTTGCCTTGGTCAATGATTTGCATTGACTAGCGATTGTTGGGCGTGGTGCGTCGGCTGGCATGATGTATTCAGACCGGATTGAGCAAGCGTTAACAGGACATGACCGAGATTTATACCAGTCTTTCCTTTCTGATAACGCATAATTCCAAACACGCCGACACTGCTCAAGCCACTGCTCAAATACAGTGACCTGCGCCTGTGTTGGTTTTAGCTTGAATTCATACGTTAGATTGAACACTTGCTTACCTCCTAGATACATTATACAATATCTTTAATGAACGATATGCGCTCGTTAAAGACAAGTTTGGAGAATTAAATATGGGTTGGTTTTTTAGCAAGCCTAGTGATAACGAATTAGGTGAATATCTACCAGAAGGGGAATCCATACTCCAAGAAGGTAGCGAGTATCTAGAAGCAAGTAGCAAGCCAGAGGCGAAAGAGAAATGTGACGAGATTGCAGCAGAATACGGCGCAGTAGAATCCAGCGTAGAACCTGCGGAAAACGACGGTGGATGGATGTGCAATTTCAAGTTCTGGGGTTAGTATGAGCAATTTCAGAGAAAAGCTTTTGGCTGCTTGGGAAGGAAACCCACCCAGAACGGAATACAGAGTTGAACCAATGCCAGGGACTCCACACATTAGACTGCTGGGTGATGGATGTTCCAGTCTTTCGCTTGATGATTTTATCAAATCACTTGAGGATGATTATTTAAAAGAGAAAGGAAAGTATTTTACCTATCCCTTAAAATCTTCCAAAGCAGAGGAAGATATGTTTGTTCTTGAAGGGTGGGAGGTTTACAGGTCTGAACAAAGTGTCTGCGAAGGATTGGTTATCCTGTACTACTCTGCTATGTATCCCTATGAAGTTATTAAAAAGTATATGGGGGAAACCTTAGCAGCAGAATACTTAAACAGAAAAAAGAATCGGGAATTGGCTATTAATGCTATTTCTACCGTCCTCCCACACGCCACGACCGAATAAATTCGGTGAGGCAGTGCGTTCCTGTCGCCTTGCGTCGGAAAGCAACTGCCGAACCCAAAGGGTCATTCGCTTATATCCCCCACTTAACGGAATATATTACATTTATTTACGTCTAGCTACTTACCTGTTCAGCAAACCCTAATGGGGTGTAGGTGTTTCTGTCGGGGTGTCGCTGGGTGTGGGTGTTGGTGTGGTGGTTTCCGTGGGTGTTGGTGTTGGTTCTGGAGGGTTGGGATTTTCCACTGTTAGGACGAGTTGATAATTTTGTGATGTGGAAGCAGTGGACACCAAAACAAATTCGTAAAACCCTGATTCTGGTAATTCTGTAGCTAAAGTCCGTTGGGAGGAATCTTCTAAAAACGTTACTTTTCCAGAAGGAGAATAAATCGATAACAAAACTTGGGAATTGGCTTCTACCTCAAAATCTAAAGTTTGATTTTGGGCTAAATCAGCAATAAAAACTTTACCCTCGCCGGGTTTGAGACTACCTTCAAGCGTTTTACTAATAGCACCAGGATCAAAGACAATTTTTTCTAAAGCACTCCCGCTAACGATCGCATTCACTTTATCACTAACAAAGGCGTGCCAAACTTGTCCGATGGGTTGGCTGATAAAATTTTTACCTTTCCGTTCTGGAAAGACATTAAAGAAAGCTGCATCACCTAAATCATACAAAGCCCTGCTGCTGACATTGACTTGATTGACATCTACTTTCCAGCGATTGAGGTCAGCATCAGTATAAGTACCTAATTGTCTTCTAGCTCTGGTACTCAAAGGGTCAAGTTTTTCTAGTAAATTACCCGCAATTTGATCCCATTGGGCGCGTAAATTTTCGTCTTTTGGTTCATCGCTGAGGGTTTTTCCCCGTAAACTAGGATTTTGTTCCCAAAACACTTGATTAACTAAGTTCACATAGAAATTAAAATCTACACCCAATTGTTGACGGCGGGTGTTTAATGTTTGCTTGCGTTGTCTTTCGGCTGGGGAATATTTATCTAGAGGGTTGGTTGGTTGGGTAATTGTTGGTGTGGGTGTGGGTGTGGAATCAACGATGATGGGATCATCTTTTTTTCCACTCACTCCCCACCAAATCAAGCCCCCAGTTACCACTAACGCCAATACAGCCAAAAAAGTTTTAGTAGGTGTCCATTGATTTTGGGGTGTGGGGGGAATTGCGGCTGGGGGAGTGGGGGAAATTGGGGGAGTTGGGGAAGCAGCGAGGGTGTCTGCGGAGGTAGGCGCGGCGGTGGGATTGGGGGCTTGAGTGGGGGGATAATATACTGGTGCGGGGTTGAGTGCGTCTAGAACTTGTTGGGCTGACTGATAGCGATCGCCAGGGCGAGGAGCTAACATTTGATCTAAGACTTGCCCTAACACTGGACTCAGAGTTATTTCCCTTCTCCATTGCCAAGACACATTGTAATTATCTACTAGTTCTTGGGGTTGTTTCGTTGTCAATAAAACGATAGCTGTCACCGCCAAAGCATATAAATCACTGTGGGGAGACACTGCACCTGTTTGCATTTGTTCTGGTGGTGCAAATCCTACCTTACCTAGCAAAGTAGCGGCTGGAGGTGGTGCGCCTACTCCTGGTTGATAATATTGGGAAGCAACGGCGGCTACTACTTGCTTCACGCCACCGAAATCAATTAATATCGGTAATTGGTCAACAGCACGAAGAATTAAATTATCTGGTGAAATATCACGATGAATTACACCCAAAGAATGGATGTAACTTAATACTGGTAAAATTTGCTGTAAAAGTTGTCTAATTTCTAATTCTGTAAATCTTAAACCCTGTTGTTTTCGGGCATTTAATAACGCGCTATAAGTTTGTCCTTCGACGTAATCTTGAACTAAAAATAAATATTCTTGTCCGGCTAATTTAATATGAAACTGTTCCCGAAAGCGGGGAATTTGGGGATGTTGCAGTTTGTATAAAACGCTAGCTTCTCGCTGAAATAATTCTTGCGCCTTTTTGACAACATACTCGCTTTGGACTTGGGGGGAAAACTCCTTTAAAACACAAAGTTCTCGAAAACGGTTAATATCTTCAGCTAAATAAGTACGTCCAAAACCCCCCTGACCGAGTTGACGTATAATCACATAGCGATCGCCTAAAGTTAGCCCTGGTTGAATGTTAGTCATTAGTCATTAGTCATTAGTTATTAGTCATTAGTTATCTACTTTGTCTGGCTTGACTGACTTGATCAGATGCGATCGCATACCAAACTTGTCTTAAGGTGTTTGGGTTTAGTTTCCCACGGTCTTGACCCGGAAACAACTTATCGAATTTCTGATTGGTGTCTCGGTTGAGATCATTGACTGTATAGCTTCCTAGTTGTCCTGAACGGGCTTGTCTCCTCCAAGTGTCATAATTTCTTTCTGTATAGCTTCCTAGTTGACGACGTGCGGCTGTACTGAGGTTAGCCTGTTCTATTTTATTTAACAAACCTGCGCCGACATTAGCCCATTCATCGCGCAAGGCTGCATCTTCTGGCTTAGAGCTGAGGCTGCGTCCTTTCAATTCTGGTTTTTGGGCATAAAATAATTCATCGACTGTCTGAATAAAAAAGCTGTCGGGAACTTCTAACTGTTGACGACGGCTTAAAACTTGACTGAGGCTCACCTTATCTTTACCACTTACTGGTTGAGCAATAGGATTAGGTAAAGATGGCAGTTGGGGTAAAGAAATTTGCGGTGGTTGAATAGATGACACACCTTTAATGATGGAATTAACTACAGCCCAAGTTCCTGCGCCTGTCAAAATCACTATAGCTGTCCCGCCAAAACTCACTGCAAACGGACGCAACCAAGCAGGTAAAGGTAATTTTTGCGATGCTACTTGAGTTTTGTTATGCAGCTTACTGACAATCGCCCCAGCTTTGCGTCCTGGGGCAACAATCATGGTTTTAATCTTGGTAAGATGGGTCACGGGTGCTTTTGTTACGTCTGGTGATGGTAAATCTTTGAGGATTTGATCAGCATTTTGATAGCGATCGCTTGGTTTATAAGCGAGCATTTTTTTCAACACAGCCTCTAGCTTAAAGCTGACATTGATTTCCCTACCCCAACGCCAAATCCCTTGATAACTGTCATATAATTTTTGCGGTTCTTTCCCTGTGAGTAAAACTAAAACTGTCACCGCTAAAGAATATAAATCACTGTTTTTATAGACTTTTCCTTGGCGTAACTGTTCTTCTGGTGCGTAACCTTTTTTTCCTAAAAGTGTGTAGTTACCAGCCAACTGAGTAAACCAAAAACCTTGGGAAGCTGGTAATTGTTTCACTCCCCCAAAATCAATCAGTACAGGTAAATTATCAGAACGTCGCCAAATCAAATTATCTGGTGAAATGTCGCGGTGGACTACATCTTGGGAATGTATATAAGATAAAACTGGTAAGATTTTTTCTAAAAAATTAATAATTTCGGCTTCAGTGAAACTTTTCCCTTGACTCTGACGCTCTTCTAAGAGCTTGTCAAAATTATCACCATCTATATAATCTTGGACTAAAAAGAAAAACTCCTTACTCCCAAGAGTTACTTGAAATGAATTATGAAACATGGGAATTTGCGGATGATTGAGTTTTTTGAGGACATTCGCCTCTCTTTCAAACAACTCCCTAGCTTTTTGTAAATCCTGTTTCTCTGTGACTTGGGGTGCAAACTCTTTCAGTACACAGGTTTGATTTGATTTCTTTGTATCCTCAGCCAAATAAGTTCGTCCAAAACCACCCTGTCCCAATTGACGAATCACACGATAACGATTGTCTACAATTTGTCCAGCAGCAAGAGCCAACGGTTCGCCGCAATGAATGCAAAAACGATTACTGCTACTGTTTGCGTGTTTTTTACTGCAATATACCTGCATGGCTCTGAAGGGTATGGTGATGGTTTTTATAAATTACTACAACCAGTACAGTTCTATTTACCGAAAATTTGGGTTTAAAGCCCCGTCCTTCTGGGAAGGCTTTCGTGATATGATTTTGTTAGCGGTAAAGCGCATACATAAAAAACGAAGTAGGTCAAGCGGACGACTCCTGATCCGGAACCCTGGTAGTAAAAATCCTAAATCTTGTACAAATTTGGGAGTAGAGCAAAAATTGAAGAAATCGTTTCAAATGCGGTCGGGCAGTCCGTGTGCGCTTGTGGACGTATCCAAACAGGGAGATTTGAATATTCTATATTCAGGTTTCTAGGGAGGACGGATGAAGCAAGAATCCTCATCATAATAGCTGAGGAGTGTCAAGAATATTCTCTCAGGAAAGTTGGGGATAAAGGTAAAAGGCAAAAGTAAAAAGAAAGGAAAAGATTCTTTTGGCTTTTTACTTTTTCTGGCATTGGGGAGTACAAGTACCATTAGACATTTGAGGGTAGGCTGTATGATCTACCCTAGAAGAGAATTAGAATATTTTTGGCTGAAAATCGCTAAAATACATTGAATTAACTACTCTTTACACGCCGCTTTAACATTTGGGTGAGGCGATCGCGTAATACTACTTCTTTTCTACTGTCTTTGAGGTTTTGTGAGAGTATGATAGCTCTTTCATAGAAATTTTGGGCAGTGGGATAGTTACCTAACAGCTCGTATAGTTGGGCGTAGGATTCAAAAGACCTTAATTGTTCTGGGAGATTTTGTAGTTCCTGGGCGAGAATTAAACGCTGTTGGAGTAATTCAAAGGCGCGTTCGTAGCGTCCCGCCGCAGTGTGTGCGGTAACTAAGCCGTCAATGGCGCGAATTTGATTGGCGCGATCGCGATTTATTCTGGCCATTCCCATTGCTGCGCCAAAAGTAGCTATAGTGTCTTGATAATTACCAGCCTCTAAATAAGCATCACCTAAGTTATTTAATGTATTTAATTCACCCCGCAAATCACCACTGCGGCGACGGTAAATTAAGGCTGTTTCGTATAGTTTAATGGCTTTGTTGTAATCACCCTGCCTAGCATACACCAAGCCTAAATTACTTAAAGATAAGCCTTGTCCCTCAATATTTTTGACATTTTGAGCAATTTTTAAGGCTTCTTCCAGCATTTTATCGGCGGGAGCAGGTTGACCAGATTGTAAAAATAAAGTCCCGATATTATTTAAGACGAAAATCTGCGATTGAAAATCTTGGGTATCCCGTGCGATTCCTAACTGTCGCCTGAGCGCGTCTTCACCTTCTTTGTAGCGTCCTAGTTGAATATAAGCTTTTGCTAATAAATCGTAAGTCAATCCCTTAGCACGGAAGTCACCGATAGCATGATAAATCTTCAGTGCTTGTAACCCTGCATCAATAGCCTTTTCAGGATAGCCAGCATCATAGTGTTTTTGACCAACACGCAAGAGAGCATCTGCATCATCTCTTGATTGTCTACCAAAGGAATTATTTGAGGGTCTGTGCAATTGTTCCGTGATATCAACTGCATTCGCCATCACAGGAGTCAGCACTACAGCCAACAGTACGAAAGAATAACTAAAAAACTTATATTTATTCACCAACCAATAGCTTGGAGTTCTAAGGGAGGGGAAATTTAACGTTGTAGGCTTTTGTCTCATAAAACTTACCCCTGGAATTTGGGCTAAATGGTAATATTAAGACTACCTGCTTACGGATATATACTTAAGGTTACGACTTGACCAAATCCTCTCCTAAGTAGATAGCGCGGATATCTGCGGGTAATTTGTCCTCTAACATACGATAGCCTTCCTGGAGAAAATTGGCTACTTCAGTCGGTGTAATCTTTTCCCCTTCCGCTTGTAGGTAAGCCGCAATCCGCGTTTCGCTCCAGTGAAAAGTCTGCGCCATTAAGACGATTAATCTTAAAATGGGGGGCAATTGGTCTAAAGCCTGTTCTACATAGCACCAAAACGGCGGCGAAGTAGCTTGTAGGGAATAATGTATGGCTTCTGTAGGTGGTAGCTGAATTTCGTTAATGCAAACGGCTGTAATATTAATCAGCCAATTTTGCAAAGTCATACCTTCTTGACCTGGAAGGGGGTTGTTTAAATCCAGTCCACCGAGTTCATAATAGATATGTCGCCAAGTCAGAGCAAATAAATACTCAGCTTGCACAGGCGATCGCGCCGAATGTTGAATCAAAGTGTAAACTATCGGACTATAACGGCAAAAAATCACTGTAAAGTATTTGCCATCATCAGGATGATGTTGAAACAAATCCAGTAATTCTTGGTCACTATGATGAAACAGTGACTTAACTAAAGGGTGGTTGGTTTCAGGAAATTGAGGAATTTGCATGAGTCTGCCGATGGATAGTGATTAAGATAGTATTAGCAATATAAAGTTTGAGAGTCAGCAGTATAATATCTTGATGTTGCTGTCTTTGGGGTGGAGGCTCAGACAAGTTTAGTCTTGGTACACTAAAATAAACACCCCTTTTAAGTCCTGATCGACAATAATAAAAGCGGATATCTTATATAATTTCTAATTTGTTCATGGTTATAGCAGCTAGTGTGATATCGTTTCTGCTCACGCCTTTGACTTTAGGCTCTTTTTTACCCTCCCTTCCCCTAGATAGCCTATTTTCCACTCAAGGCATTATGGTAATGCTCCTAGCAGCCTATGCGGGTGCTATGTGGCTATTCCTCACCAGCGCGCCCAAAGTGCATACTGTGATGGTGTCTGATTTAGAGATTGCTAGACAATTATATGAAGGTCTATTAGATTTACCCGCCGCAGAAGTACCACTGCACTACTACTACAACTACGAACAAACCATAGGCGCGACAGGTATCGACCCGCTATATATGTCCACCAGTCCCAGTTGGTCAGGGAAGACAACCAGCAACGGTAATGATGGACTCTGGTATCAGCTAAAGAAAAACACCCAACTGCACGTTATTACCGGCGCGAGTTTGGGAATGAAAAATCAGCAACGTCACGTTTGTTTTGACCGTGACTGCTTAGAAATGATTTTATTGCGGGTAGAAACACGCGGTTTAAAATTTAAGATTCGCTCCCAAAAGCCCCTCAATTTTTTGGTTAAAGATTACGAAGGGCGGGTTATTGAAGTAGCGGAAGTGGCGAGTTAGTCAAATAGTCAATAGTATTTGGTAGGGTGCGTCAGTGTAAAGAATCTCTTGGTATAAGCAAGGTTCTTATGCGCTGACGCACCTTATACCATTTTGGATTTTATATTTTAGATTTTGGATTGTGGAATGCTTTACTGGTAAGCTTTTGGGCAATCCATTTGTCGCAATCATGTTTCAACTTGGTATTACTTGTTTGAATATCTTTTAGGAAGAAAGTTATACACATGATGAGCTTGAACAGGCAAAAAATAGTAATGCGTTAATAGAGGTGATTTGTAATGCGGAAGAAAAAGTCAGCAATTCTGGAAGCGGTTCATGAAACAGTAAAAGACTTAAACAAAGCTGGGCTAATGAGTCAAACTACATTGCGCGAATTTGAACACCTATGTCTACCTCCTATTGAGCCTCTAGAACCTAATCAAATTAAAGAAATACGGGAATCATCTCAAGTAAGCCAAGCAGTTTTTGCGCGTATTTTGAATATAAGTCCTTCAACCGTTCAAAAATGGGAAATAGGACAAAAGCGGCCTAGTGGAGCGTCTCTTAAACTACTACACTTGGTAAAGAATCGTGGGTTAAACAGTGTGCTTTATTAAAACGGAAGCATTCTTTATGATTTATGCTCTGCCCGAAATAAAATGGGGTTAATCGCGACAATTATCACCCTCTTCAGTTTGAAGAATTTGCTACAGAATATATAAGTCGCACATCGTGTTATGTTGGGTTTCGCTATCGCTCAACCCAACCTACATTCTAAGCACTCTGTTCGATAATTCCCCCACCGAGAACTTTTTCACCGTCGTACCAAACAGCAGCTTGTCCAGGAGTGATGCTGAATTGGGGTTCGTCAAACACCACGCGCACACGGGAATTTTCTAAGGGGATCACCGTCACAGGTTCAGGTGTAGAACGATAGCGAATCTGCACTTCCGCACGAATGGGGGAAGTGGGTTCAGCAATGGATACCCAATTAACTCGGCTCACTGTACATTCTGGTTGGGTAGCTTTAGTGCGATCGCCTACTACTACTCTATTATTTACCGCGTCTAATTCAATTACATACAACGGTTCAGCCGCCGCAATTCCTAAACCTTTGCGCTGACCAATGGTGTAATGATGGACACCATCATGTTGTCCCAAAACTTTGCCTGTGGTATCGACGATATCACCTGTTTTGGGCGCAAGATATTTATCTAAAAATGCCCGCATTGAGCCATTGCTTTCTACTAAGCACAAGTCTTGACTTTCTGGTTTGTCAGCAGTCTTTAAGCCGTGTTCTGTAGCTATCCTGCGAGTGTCGGCTTTTTGCATTTCCCCTAGAGGAAATAACGATGCGGCAAGTAAATCTTGAGACAAATCATACAGAAAGTAAGATTGGTCTTTATTGCGGTCAACAGCCCTTAATAGTTGGTAACGTCCTGTGGTTTCATCGTAGTTTATCCGGGCATAGTGACCGGTGGCAATGCGATCACATCCCAACTGTTCACGGGCATACTGTACCATTGGGCCGAACTTCACCGTTTTATTGCACTGGGAACAAGGTAAGGGTGTAATTCCCACACTGTAACCACTCACCAGATAATCAACAATCTGGTTTTGAAAGACATCCCGCATATCAACTACTTGATGGGGAATGCCCAATTGTTCACAAATAGAAGCCGCGTCGATCATCCCTTCAGAGCAACATTGCCCTTTGCCTTTCATTAGCCAAAGGGTCAAACCAATCACTTCATAGCCCTGATGGTGGAGAATAGCGGCGGCGGTAGAACTGTCAACGCCACCAGAAAGACCAACGACGACTTTTTTCATATCTTTTCAGTTAAGCCGGGCGTGATCGCTGCGCTGTATGTAAAAATTTACCTTGCGATCGCCAACTACAATACTCAAGATTTTTAACTGCTCAATTCTAACATATCCGCTTCAAACCCCCAGTAAAACAGGACTTCATTCTCATTTTTCTTCAGGTGTTCATTGCCACATCGACTTACACAATTTAAGCTAGCAATTAGGGAAATTTGCACAAAATTTATAGATCATAAGTTGCATTACTTACTATGTCTAACCAGATAACAAGCACATACATGAAATTACCTATCATGTCTGTCTTCTTAGGTAGTTGTCTATTATTGCTGACTCATCCCGCCCAGGGACAAATCAGCAAAAGTAATAAAATACTGCTGTCTCAGACTGTCTTAGAAAATTTACCACCCCCACCAGACTACGCACAAAATCAGCCCGTAGAATTTTTTAATCAATACCAACAAGAACAGTATCCTTACAACCAAAGTTTTCAACGCTACTCAGTTTACGTTGAAAGCAACAGTGAATGGACTTTGCAACAAATCCGCCAAAATGTTGAACCCAGCGCATATTTTCGCCAATTAAATGGTCGTTCTGTGATTCAATCTGGGGTATTTAATGAACAAGGCAATGCACAACAACGAGTTAGACAACTCAATGCTATTGGAGTTTATGGTGCAAGAATTGTCAGTGATGGACAACAAATCCCCTCGAATCCTGGAAATGGCAATACTGGTAACGTCGGTAGTAAATCCAGGTATTACGTAACTATTCCCACGAAACCACAAGATTTATCAATAGTTGCCAATCAAGTCAGACAGGTTACAGGATTATACGGTTTAGTCGCAGAAAAAAGACAACCGCTAGGCCCACACGTAGCCATAGGGCCTTTTAGACAGCGCACCGAAGCCGAAAGTTGGAATAATATTGTTCGCGATCGCGGCTTCGGTAACGCCAGAGTCTATTACGATAGGTAAGAAGAGGCAGGGAGACAAGGAGCAGGGAGCAAGGGAGATAGATTATTTTGAGATGCGCTTTTCCCCCTGCCCTCTACACCCTGCCCCTTGTCCTCATTCCCTATTCCGACGAGGACGACGGGAGTTTTGTCTTCTTGGTTGTCGGTTTTCTCGTAAGCGACTGCTGACTCCGTCAAAGAAATCTCTTCTGATGTAAGGATAATCGCTAACCCAGAGGTTACGACTGGGAATATACACATCACTAAAGTCTTCAATGCTACTCAAATCTGGACTATTTGACATCACAACCATTTCGGCTATTTGTCCACGGACAATTTCTTTGTGAAAGGGACGTAGTGGTGCTTCTAACTCAACACTAAATCCTGTATCATCACCGACCTCGATATTAATGCGTTTTTCTCGATTTTCCACAATCACCAATTCGCCTTTACTGTTGACGGTTTCTTGTTTGCCGATTAACTTTTCTGTAATCCACCAATCAAGAATTCGACCCCGAAAAAACCCACTATATTTGTAACGACGACATTTGATATTGCGGATACTAGCTTGAAATATCGGATACCATAGCCAAAACAGCGCAGCAACCACTCCTACAAAAAATAATATGGGGCTAGTGACCAGCCGAAACAACACCTTTACCAACAGAATTACAGCTACAACCACTACAGAAATCAACAGACGCTGCAAAAAATTAGCAAACTTCCCCCAGTAATACTTGTACTGTGGGCCAGTCGCAATCAAAGGAATGAGTTGTTCAAATTTCTGGCGAGTCAGTGGGACAAGCATAATAGTGCTGAGTAATGAGTAATGAGTAATGAGTGGTGAGTGCTGAGTGCTGTTAGCGGAAGCGCGGCGTTTAGCCGGTGCTGAGTAATGAGTTGTGACTGTTGAGTAATGAGTAGTGAGTAATGAGTAATGAGTTGTGACTGTTGACTAATGACTAATGACTAATGACTAATGACTAATGACCATTGACTGTTTTACAGAATTTTTTCTAAGCCATACACTAATGACTTTAACTGTAAAACTTTGCGAATCGCTAGTAAGACTCCTGGCATATAGCAGGCGCGATCGCTGGTATCATGGCGTAGAGTATAAATTTGTCCGGCTGCGCCAAAAATCACTTCCTGATGGGCTATCAGTCCAGGTAGGCGCACACTATGTATTCTAATACCTTCCTCGGCTAAACTACCTCTAGCACCTGGAATTTTCTCCGTTTCTTCCACAATTGCTGGGTTAAATGTTTTACCCATTTGAGCTAGTAATTGAGCAGTTTGAATCGCTGTTCCGCTAGGTGCGTCGGCTTTTTGATTGTGATGCAATTCGATAATTTCCACATGGTCAAAATACTGCGAAGCGGTAATTGCAGCTTGTTGTAGCAGAACCATCCCAATGGAAAAGTTAGGAATTACTAAACAACCTGTACTAGCCTTTTCCGCAAAATCTGCCAAATCTTGCAGTTGTTCTGGACTCAACCCCGTTGTCCCAACGACAGGACGAATTCCATAGGCGATCGCACTCCGCACATTATCGTAAACTGAATCAGGATGAGTAAAATCTACAATCACCCCAGGCGGCCCCTGTCTTTCTCCAGCCACATACCCCAACATCGGTTCTAACTGGTCAGTGATAGGTACTTCCAAAGGTTCTGCTAAACCCGCTAATTCTCCCGCATCTTTACCCTGATGTTCTGCACTGCGATCAATTGCACCCATTAGATTTAAATCAGGTGCTTGTGCTACTGCCTTCACCACCTCACGACCCATTTTACCAGCCGCACCATTGACAATTACTGGAATAGGAGCTTGATTCGTCATAATTACAACTATAGTTATTTTAATCAACAGGGAATTATTGTAGAGACTTTAGTGTGTCCGTTGCTAGTTTTTTGTCAAATTGGGGAATGGGGAATGGGGAATGGGAAATGGGGAGACAAGGTAGAGTGTTTTGCCTAATGACTAATGACTAATGACTAATGACTGTTGACTGTTGACTGTTGACTATTGACCAATGCCTTTTCAAAATCAATGAAAATGATTATCATTTAAACATGAGTGTACCAAATATAACTGTTGTGGCTGGCCCGGCTGGCTGTGGCAAAACCACTTGGATTTGCCAACAAATACAAAATCTATCCGCTAGTGTAAACGTAATTTACTTTAGTCCTGGTACGGGAAAAGTCCCCATTGACCAGACACACCTGGCGGCGGATTTTCCTAATATTAAGGTTTTTCACGATGGACAAGAAACAGAGTTTTTGCAACAATTAGCAAAATTTGAGGCTGCTTATATAGAATTAGGCTTTTATTTAGAACTCACCAGCGTAGAAACAATCTTAGATGGTTTATCTTATCAATCTTTGGCTATTCTGCCACCAAAGCTGCAACAGTCAGAGTATCATGCTTGGGCAGATAAGATAATTCCAGGTGCAGACATCGATACTAATATCATCTCTAATCAACTGTGGCGAGTTCCCAGCAATGGACAAGTCATTGATGAAGACAGTTTACAAGAATTTTGGTATGAAATTACTCATGGTGCTTACGGTCAAGTGAGCCGCGCCAAGGGAATTTTTGATGTGGCTGATGGTAGGTCACTCTACGCAGATTTTGTGGCTGGTGTACCGACGACCGAGTTTTTAGAGTTAGACTTACCACGCCATTTAGAGGGAAGACCAGAAAGATTTAGTGGTTTAGAGGTATTGGGCAATAATTTAGATGAGTCTGCAATGAAGCGAACTTTAGAAGATTGCTATTTATCAGAAGTTGCAATTACGCAATACCAACAGCAAGTTAAACAAATTTTATTAGAGGAGAAAATCGAGTGAAAATAGCAGTCATGTCCTGCATTCATGGTAACTATGAAGCATTAGATGCAGTTTTGCTAGATATTGACCAACAAAAAGCCGAAAAAATTTTTTGTTTAGGCGATTTAGTAGGATATGGCCCATATCCAAATGCAGTCGTTACACAAATTCGTTCTCTTGATATTCCTACCTGTGCTGGTTGTTGGGATGAGGATATTGTTGAAGGATTAAACTCTTGTGAGTGTAGTTATCCTTCCCTATTAGCCGAAAAACGCGGTAAAATCGCCCATGAATGGACACATCAAGAACTCCATCCAGAAAATCGTGATTTTCTAGCTCAATTACCCCACGGCTTAAATTTAGATAACCTAGTTTTCTTTCATGGTAGCCCCCAAAGTAACCACGAATATTTATTACCAGAACTAGATGCGTTTGCTGCTTTAGAACGAGTTATTTCTGCGGATGCAGATGTATTATTTTGTGGTCACACTCATGTACCTTATATCCGTAATTTAGAAGCTGGTAGCCTACAAGTACGGGTAGAAGGTGTAGGAATAGAAAGCGAAGAAATAAAATTTTCTGCACCTTTAAAGCGAATTATTAATGTTGGTTCGGTTGGTGAACCCCGACATGGACGACCCAACGCCACTTATGTAATTTATGACACAGACACTCAAGAAGCAATTTTAAGAGAAGTACCTTATAACTATCAAAAAACCTGTGCAGCCATCATCGAAAAAGGTTTACCTGCAATTTTCGCTTGGCGTTTAGCCCAAGGTTTGGAATATGCAGAAAGGGCTGATGATCCAACTCACGTTTGTACTAGGTAAAGTAAAAAGGCAAAAGGCAAAAGGTGAGTCAGCGCGGTCTTGGGGGTTTCCCCCATGAGCGACTGACGTTAGCGCAGCGTTAGCGACGCAGGAGCGTCACCCGAAGGGTAAAAGTATAAATATTTTCGATTTGTACTATTTTACTTTTTACTGATATTGAGTTTACTAATAATCTCTAAGAGTAAAAGTTTAAATGAATAAGTGGGCTATTTTAAGCGGAATCGAAGGTAATTTATTAGCTTATGAAGCTGTTATGGCAGATATTAAACGCCAAATTAATCAAATTGAAGCTGTATATATTTTGGGTGATTTAATAGGGCCAAGTCCAGAAGTAGAAAAATTAGTAGAAAGAGTGCTGAACCCAAGCCTTGGTGAATTAGAACCCCTTGTTTGTAAAGGTTGGTGGGAAGAAAAGTGTTTAATTTTGCATGGTTTGGATTCTACTGGAGAAACAGATGATTTAATAGCAAAATATGGCGGCGAAACAGTAAAATTACTTTGGGATTCTGTTTCTCGTCAGACAGTACAATGGCTAAGAAATTTAGATTTGGGTTTTTTTGAACTAGATTGTTTACTAATCCACGGTACAACTCTATCTATAGATGAAGAATTAACACCCAATACTGCACCAATTACAATACTTGACCGCCTATCAAGAATGCAAGCAAATACTCTATTTTGTGGGCGTTCTGGTTTAGCCTTTCAATATCAGCTAGAAACTGGCGCAGTTACTACATCTGTGACTACTCTTGATAGACAACTATCTCCCCAAACTGTAAACATATCACCACACCAAGTCATCGGCGTGGGAAATGTGGGAAGAACACCAGGGGAAGCAAAATACACTCTCTATACTCCCACAAATAATCACGTAGAATTTAGAACTGTTCGCTATGGCGTAAGTTAAGGATTTCAGTTTAAAAAGACATATTAGAACTGTATGATGAGGTGAAGAAACTAGTTAACCTATCTCTAACCGAATTGATTGCTCTTTAGCACAAGCAGTTGGGTGATCATTATATGTCTTTTGATGATAGTCAAGATTTGAGCGATCGCCAATTACAACTACAGCACCAGATTGAGCAGTGGAAAAAAATAATTACAAAAATTTCTGGAATAGGTGGTAGTAGACTGGGTTGATTTTGCACTGACTTAAAAGCTAATAGATTTTGCAAATTTGGCAATAAGAAAAGGCTCAATCATATAGGCTGGGCTTTTGATTGTCAGCGCGATCGCTGTCTAAAATTAGACGATAAAAGACTTAAAACAGCCAAAAATCAGCAAAAATTTACGTAAGTTTAACTAATATAGTAAATATACTGATATCATTAGTATCGACTTATAATCTATACTTATTCATTTAAATCAATTATCTGGAGACCATAATCAATGATTGGTGCATGGGTAGGAGAATTAGTCACAGTAGAAGTTTCTAAAGCTTTACTGAATGGTGTTACAAAGAAACTTAACCCTAGTGATTTGGATAAGGCGATTAAAACTGCAACTATAGAAGCTTGTAAGCAAGAACCCCAATTATTTTATTCTTGTCCACCAGACTTTATACCAAAATTTTTATGTAATTTTTTTAAAGAAAAAGGATTGTCGGAGCTACAGAAGCCTCTAAAAAATGAGGGAAAGCCTGATGTAGATTATTTGGCTGTTATTTTCCAAAAATCAGCTAAAGCTGACTCAAAAATGAAGGGAATTCAAACTAATTATGTTCGTTCATGGATGGAGGTTTTTGTTAAAAATTATTTTGAAAATACAGAGAATTGTATCAGGTTTCAGTTTGCCAAAGAGAACTATTGTCAGCAATTAGTCAATTGGTTTGATGATGTGAAGTTTGTTGGCATTGCTGTACCAGGACAAGAAGTAGACAAATCGGAGAAACTAGTCAATATTTTTGTGTTACCAGAAGTGCAGGAGGATAACCAAAATAATTTAAATGCTCTAAACTCCAGCATTGAAACAGAGTTTTTTTCATCTAATTTGAGTCAAAGTCAGCAACAATTACTTTGGGAACAGAGACAGCGTGCTTTACGCAACTCTTCTGGGAGAAAATTGTTAGCTTCCCAAATTTTAAATCAAACGAACTGCCAAAAGTTTGTGCTTTTAGGTGCGCCTGGCTCTGGAAAAACGACTTTACTGAGTTATTTTGTGGTGATGATAGCTCAGAAGCGGATTGAGCAATTGAATATAAAAGCAGAAGCAGACTATTTACCTATTATAATTCCCATACGAGATTTTGCTAGACAAGAAAATACTAGCATTCTTGAATATGTTAAGCAATTTGTTGAAAAAAATCTATCTGTTAAAACTTTGCCTGTAGGTTTTTTTGAATATTGGTTAGAAGATGGACACACTTTTATATTTTTTGATGGGTTGGATGAAATTGCTCAAGAAAGTAAACGATATGATGTAGTACGTAAAATCGAGAATTTTTTGGGACAGTTTCCGAAAAATTGTGCAGTTATTACTTCTCGTCCTGCTGGCTATAAACGTGATTTTTTCAATACTCAAGAGTTTGCCCATTACGAACTTTTAGCTTTTGATGATGAGAAAATAGAAAAGTTTATTAACTGTTGGTATGACAGTCGTATTCAGGATAAGTCAGAGGCGGAGCGACGTAAAATAACTTTACGGGAAGCAATAAATGAAAATGAGCGTCTCAAATTGCTAGCGCGTAACCCTTTGCTGTTGACTATTATTGCTCTGATTCATCGCTATCAAGCAGTTTTACCTAAAGGTCGCCACAAACTTTATGAGAAAGCTGTAGAAACTCTCTTAACTTCTTGGGATGCTAATAAGGAAATTAGCGTTAACCATTTCTTGCAAGATATTGATATTGAAGACTTGCTATTTTTAATGCAAAAATTAGCTTTTTGGATTCATTGTCAGGGTAGTACAGCAGATAAAGAAGGAGGAACACTAATTGCTCGTGAAGATTTGCTTGACCAATTGAAAAAAGAAATCAAATCTCTGAAAGGCATTGAGCTTTATAAAGCAGAGGAAAAAGCGAAACGGTTTTTAAGTTTGATTCAGGAGCGTACTGGACTGCTGAATGAACAAGGTCAAGATTGCTATGCTTTCGTACATAAAACCTTTCAAGAATATCTGTGTGCTAGAGAAATTAATTATCAAGCAGATGATCAAGACGATTTTGATATTGTTTTACAGTATATTGACCAGTATCTCCACGACCCTCATTGGCGAGAGGTCTTACTGTTATTGATTACTCAGCAAGCACCAAACAAAGCAGCTACAGCTATTAGAAGAGTTCTCAGCAGGAATAGCGAATATGAACAATGGTTACATCGTGACTTATTATTTGCGGGAAATTGCCTTGCTGAAGATATCAAAAATTTAAAAACAGCAAAAGGTTCTCCAGCTATAGAAATTTTGCAAGATTTAGTAAATCTTGTAGTCAGCGATTCGTTACAAGTTAGTTCTCAAATTAAATCACAAGTATTTCAAATCTTATGTAGCCTGAATGAAACAGCCTTTCAAACTCAAGCTTTGCAATTGTTAAAAGAAAAAGAGCAACAAATAAATCAAGTACGATTTCAAGAATATTGTGCTGCATTAGGAGAGAAAGATGCGGCAGTTGACAGATTATTAGAATTACTCAAGGACTCAGAATCTCATGTGCGTTCTAGTGCCGCATTTGCATTAGGTAAAATAGGCGGAGAAGTAGCAATTCCTAACTTACTAGAACTCCTCAAAGACTCAATATCTAATGTGCGTTATAGTGCTGTACTGGTGTTAGGTAAAATAGGGAGAGAAGTGGCAATTCCTAACTTACTAGAACTCCTCAAAGACTCAGAATCTCATGTGCGTTCTAGTGCCGCAGATGCGTTAGGTCAAATAGGTGAAGAAGTAGCAATTCCTGACTTACTAGAACTTCTAAAAGACTCAATATCTATTGTGCGTTCTAGTGCCGCAGTTGCGTTAGGTAAAATAGGCGGAGAATCAGCAATTTACAGCTTACTAGAACTTCTCAAAGACTCAGAATCTCATGTGCGTTCTAGTGCTGCACTTGTCTTAGGTCAAATAGGTGGAGAAGTAGCAATTCCTAACTTACTAGAACTCCTCAAAGACTCAGAATCTGATGTGCGTTCTAGTGCCGCAGTTGCGTTAGGTAAAATAGGCGGAGAAGTAGCAATTCCTAACTTACTAAAACTCCTCAAAGACTCAGAATCTGATGTGCGTTCTAGTGCCGCAGTTGCGTTAGGTAAAATAGGTGGAGAAGTAGCAATTCCTAACTTACTAGAACTCCTCAAAGACTCAGAATCTGATGTGCGTTCTAGTGCCGCAGATGCGTTAGGTCAAATAGGTGGAGAAGTAGTAATTCCTGACTTACTAGAACTTCTAAAGGACTCAATATCTATTGTGCGTTTTAGTGCCGCAGTTGCGTTAGGTCAAATAGGTGGAGAAGTAGTAATTCCTGACTTACTACTTCTCTTCAAAGACTCAACATCTATTATGCGTTTGAGTGCCGCAGTTGCATTTGGTCAAATAGGTGGAGAAGTAGCAATTCCTGACTTGGTAGAACTTCTAAAAGACTCAACATCTATTATGCGTTTGAGTGCCGCAGATGCACTGAAGAAAATCGACGAAAAAACTCATAGTGTAGTCATTCATCTTTCTCAATGGATTAATGAAAACCATGATTCTGGATATATTGGAGATGGGATAGATTTGTTATGGGACTTGGTATGTGGCTAGACAAGCTGACATTAGCATCTAACAAATCAGTTCTGGCAAGATAGACACAGCATTACTGTAGACAATGCCCACAAAAACATTTCTAGATGTGATATAATAGCCACATCTAGAAATTATCTTATATACTCTACAAATATTTATTTAAATATTCGTATTTATTTATTCTACTGTTACTGATTTTGCTAAGTTACGAGGCTGATCGACATCCAAACCGCGACGGGCGGCGATGTGATAAGCCAATAGTTGCAAAGGGACTACTGTAAGTATTGGCGATAGTAATTCATCGACTGATGAAACGGGGAGTAAATCGTTAAAGATTTCTGCGGCTTCACCATCTTTTACAGGTGTTACACCAATTAAGCGAGAATCTCTGGCTTTGGCTTCTTGGGCGTTAGAAATTACCTTTTCATACACATTACCAGGAACTGCGATCGCCACTACCGGAACTTTCGCATCTAATAAAGCAATGGGGCCATGTTTCATTTCCCCAGCCGGATAGCCTTCAGCGTGAATGTAGCTAATTTCTTTCAATTTCAAAGCCCCCTCTAAAGCAATGGGGAAGTTAATCCCTCTACCCAAAAAGATGAAATCTTTGGTATCTGCAAAGTCATGGGCTAGATGTTCGATTAATTGTTCTTGACTTTCTAATGTGTCTTCGATGGCTTGGGGAATTTGGCGCAAACCTTGGATAATCTCTGCAAGTTTTTCTGGTGGTAATGTCTGGCGGCGATCGCCTAAATCCAAAGCTAGGGCGTAAAATGCCATCAGTTGGGCGGTAAAGGTTTTAGTAGCCGCTACACCAATTTCAATCCCTGCTAGGGTGTTGATGATATTAGACACCATCAAACCAAGGCTACTTTCTGGGCGGTTGGTAATGCCTAAGAGTCTAGCTTTATATTCAGGCGTTAGTCCTTGGCGGCGTTCTTTTTCCATTGCTAAAGCCGCTAAGGTATCGGCGGTTTCCCCAGATTGGGTAACACCAATAATCAGGGTATTGGGTGTTAAAGGTGATGGTGCATAGCGATACTCAGAAGCATAATGCACCTGAGCAGGAATTCCGGCTAATTGTTCGAGTAAGTATTTACCGACTAAGGCAGCGTGCCAACTTGTACCACAGGCGACAATATGAATTTGGGCTAAATCTGCATAAAATTCCTCTGGTAAACCCAAATTTACACGCTCATGATCAAAGTATGCCTCTAAACTTGCTCTCACTACTCCAGGCTGTTCGTAAATTTCCTTGAGCATGAAGTGTTTGAATCCCTGCTTCTCTACCATTGTGGGACTCAAGTTCAGCATTCGGGGCTGTTTTTTCAGCCTATCGCCAGCAAAGTTATAAATTTCTACGCCTAATGGTGTCAGACGAGCAATTTCACCATTTTCTAAGGGTAATACAGCACGGGTGTAAGCAACGATCGCCGGAGTATCGGAAGCGCAGAAAAATTCACCCTGGCCAAATCCTATGACTAATGGTGCTTGTTGACGCACTACAATTAACTCGTCGGGATAATCAGCCGAAATAACTGCGATCGCAAATGCCCCTTCTAAATGATTAGCTGCTTGACGCACTGCTTCTAAAAACAGGGAAGGAGAAAGGGGAACAGTCGGTGATGGGAGATTTTTTAAATATTCGGCAATCAGATGGGGAATTACTTCTGTATCCGTCTCAGAACGAAATTGATGACCTTTACTTTTGAGTTCTTCACGTAACTCACGGTAATTTTCAATAATCCCATTTTGGACTACAGCAATTCGCATGGCTGTATCCATGTGGGGATGGGCATTATATTCTTCTGGTTTGCCGTGTGTTGCCCAGCGTGTATGACCGATACCTATTTGGGCTGGAGTTGCTAACTGTTCTAGTTTAGAACGCAGGTTATGAAGTTTACCTTTAGCTCTAACACAATTTACCTCTCCTTCCCAAACAGTGGCAACTCCGGCGGAATCATACCCCCGATATTCCAGTTTTTCTAGCCCAGACAATAAAATTTCTGTCGCCGCCTGAGTGCCAATATACCCTACTATGCCGCACATTACTCACACCACCTTTTGCTCGGATAACTAAATCCAGTATAGTTGTTAGCACAAAAGTCGGTTCTTCTCAAAGGTAGAAGGTAGGAATTTAGGGGCGTGGAAGGCAGAAAGATTAATGATTAGGGGAAAAGGGTGAAGGGGGTGAGCGAAAAAAGGTGTGGGAGGTGTGGGAGGTGTGGGAGGTGTGGGAGGTGTGGGAGGTGTGGGAGGTGTGGGAGGTGTGGGAGGTGTGGGAGGTGTGGGAGTGTGGGAGTGTGGAGAGTGTGGAGGGGAATTTTTTGGATACGTAGCTAGAAATCCCACAAAAAATTTCGTTCACTCAGTGCAGGGGGAGCAATTTCCGTACCTAGACTTTTTTTGAGACGCTAACGTGTAGCTTGCTTCTCCTCCAGGTACGTCCCGCTACGCTAATTTGGTCATTAAAATAAATTTTCCCAATTTGAGATTGCGTCTCTTTGGGCAATTAATAATTGTTGGATACCTTTTTCAGCGTAATCTAGTAGCTGGTTTAATTGAGTGCGGGTAAAACTGTCTTTTTCGGCTGTACCTTGAGTCTCGATGAAACCTAAATTTTGATTCATGACTACGTTAAAGTCTACTGTAGCGGCGACATCTTCTATATAGTTCAAGTCTAAAAACGCCTCTTGTTCTAATAAGCCGACGGAAACAGCTGCTACCTGTCCACACAGGGGCGATCGCTCTAACACTCCTCGCTGCAATAATTGGGAAATAGCATGAGCTAACGCCACAAATCCCCCCGTAATTGCTGCTGTTCTTGTACCTGCATCAGCTTGCAGCACATCCGCATCTACCGTTAAAGTCCTCTCTCCCAAAACCTCAAAATCTATCGCCGCCCTCAAACTACGTCCAATCAATCTTTGAATTTCTTGTGTTCTACCAGACAACTTCAATAATTCTCTTTCCTGACGTTGCTGTGTCGCTGAAGGTAACATCCGGTACTCAGCAGTTAACCACCCTTGACCTGTTCCTGACAAAAACCTGGGAACACCTTCAGCAACGCTAACAGTACACAATACTTTAGTGTCACCACATACTGTCAACACAGAACCAGGTGCAAAGCGAGTAAATTCAGATTCAAAGGATACAGGACGGAGTTCATAAGGTTTTCGACCGTCGGGACGCTGCCAAGCCATTAGAGATGCCTCTATATCTTGTTTGTAAAACTGTACTTTAGAACAGCTATCAGGTATACGGTGGAGGGTTATAAAGGACACCAATGCTTTTCACAAATTGGTGTGGTGTTTCGCATCTGTGATTTTACCCAACACAGTTCACAGTTCACTGTTAAAGCTAACTTTAGTATCGCCACTCATACCTAGTCTGTATCTTAAGGTCAGCATCTCTAGCTGAAGACAAAGTCATAAGATTGAAATTAAAGTGTAAGTTTTATTGTGTAATAAACAATCACTAATCCCGAAAAATTTTAGGATAACTAAAGACTGATTTAAGAGGCTTCCAACAACGTTAAAATATTTTGTAAAACTAGCTCTGGTAATTGATCACCATTAATCGTTAACAAACGGCGGCGGCGGTCATAATACTCTAAAATAGGCACAGTACGGTCATAAAAAATTTCTACGCGACGCTGTACAATCTCTGGTTGGTCATCTGGTAGAGAGCGACCCAAAGAGCGACTCACCATCACTGCTTCTGGGACTTGTAAGTAAATTGCCCAATCTAACTTTTGTCCCAATTCATCCAACAAAAAATCTAATTCTTCCGCCTGAAACGCAGTTCGGGGATAACCTTCCAAAATCCAACCACCACCAACATCAGGTTTTTTCAGTCGCAACCGAATTAATTCAATAATCATTTCATCCGGTACTAGTTCCCCTTTAGACACATAGGGTTGTGCATAGCGGCCAATTTCACCCAGATTAGCATAGACACTTTCCCAGGTCTTACCGCCAGATATTGCTTCCCGTAAAATCTCACCTGTAGAAATTTCTGGTACTTCAAAATATCTTGCCAATCTTTGCGCTTGTGTACTCTTCCCTGCTCCTGAGCCTCCCAGAATCACTAGTCTCACAACTATTCACTCCTCAACCCGTCACATTTACCACATAATAGATTTGTTTTGCCCAACCGTGTAGAAAATCTAACATTTACCCCAAGAGTCATACTGTTTTAATTTCTGGTTCAAAGAAGCGGCAGATAGGGGGAGTAGGAAAACACCAAGCAATTCCCAATACCCAGTCCCTAGTCCCTAGTGCCTAATTCGACTCTTGACTTCAGCACAACCTAGTGTTTGACTTATAGAGCAGATTGCCAGGTTGATCAAACTGAGCAAAAACAAATTGATTATACAGGTGATTTTCTCAAAGGAATCTCTGCTAAATCTGGTGAATTTATTGTGATTTTTTGATATTTATCCTATGGTTGCCCAGTTAGAAACTCCCAGTGCGAATTCGACTCCTAGCCTACTGCATCCAATTGAAGGTCTGGTGCAAGTCTTCACCAGCACTCACCGCAATTTTTTCACCAGCGTTATGGGACAAGCACTCAGAATTGCTGGACAAGGTACACCAGTTTTGATAGTACAGTTTCTCAAAGGTGGCATTAAACAAGGACACGATCGCCCGATTCAGTTAGGACAAAATTTAGATTGGTTACGCTGTGACTTACCCCGTTGCATTGATACACCACACCTAGATGAATCTGAACACCAAGCTTTACAAAAATTATGGCAACACACACAGCAGGTAGTAAACGAGGGCAAATATTCTCTGGTTGTTCTAGATGAGTTAAGTTTGGCGATTCACTTTGGTTTGATTTCAGAATCAGAGGTTTTGGCTTTTCTCTCGCAACGCCCTTCTCATGTAGATATTATTCTTACTGGTACAGAAATGCTGTCATCTATTCTCGATGTAGCTGATCAAATTACAGAGATTCGCCGTAGTCATAGACCCTAAACAAAATCCACAGTTCACGATATCCTAATTAATCCGATTTGAATTACCTGTGAACTTGTGATTAAGAACGACATCTGGATTACTGAAATGGCTCAAAAAGGAATGATTTCACCTTTTGAGCCAAGCTTAATCAGAAAAGTACAGAAAGACCTATCTATAGGTTGTCAACCTGCAATTAGCTATGGTGTGTCTTCCTATGGGTATGATATTCGCCTTTCTCCTGTTGAGTTCCGCATCTTTCGCCACATTCCCGGAACTGTAGTTGATCCCAAAAACTTTAATCCTCAGCATTTGGAATCTACACAGCTGCATACAGATAACAATGGAAGGTACTTTATTTTGCCTGCTCATAGTTACAGTCTGGGGGTTGCTTTAGAGAAATTAGAGATTCCCGACAATATCACTGTAATTTGCATCGGAAAATCAACTTATGCACGATGCGGCATAATAGCCAACATTACCCCTGCTGAAGCTGCATGGCGAGGTCATTTAACTCTAGAATTTTCTAATTCTTCTAGTGCAGACTGTCGTATCTATGCTAACGAAGGTGTAGTTAAACTGCTATTTTTTGAAGGTGAACTCTGCTCAGTTAGTTATCAAAATCATCATGGTAAATATCAGGATCAAAGTGAAATCGTGACACTAGCTAAGGTATGCTAGTAAGTCGGTTTGATTTACTTGTGACATTGTGATTAAGAACGATATCTGGATTACTGAAATGGCTCAAAAGGGTATGATTTTTCCCTTTGAGTCATCCTTAATCAGAAAAGTGCAAAGAGTCTCTGATTCGGGAATTCAACCTGTTATTAGCTATGGTCTTTCTTCCTATGGGTACGATATTCGCCTTTCTCCTTCTGAATTCCGAATTTTTCGACACATTCCTGGAACTGTAGTTGATCCCAAAAACTTTAACCCTCAGAACCTAGAGCCTACACTATTACATACAGATAGCAATGGAAGTTACTTTATCTTGCCTGCACATTCCTATGGTTTAGGAGTGGCACTAGAAAAACTAGAAGTTCCCAACAATATCACTGTAATTTGCATCGGAAAATCAACTTATGCGCGATGTGGCATAATAGCGAACTTAACTCCTGCTGAAGCTGCATGGCGTGGCCATTTAACTCTAGAGTTTTCTAATTCTTCTAGCGCAGACTGCCGTATCTACGCCAACGAAGGTGTAGTGCAATTACTATTTTTGGAAGGTGAACCTTGCGCGATCAGCTATGAAGCTCGTCAGGGTAAGTACCAGGATCAATTAGAAATTGTTACTTTGGCTCGTGTATAGCCCGAATAATAGTCAAATTTATACATTTGCCGTGATTCCTGTTGAACCGAAACCGCCTGTTCCTCTAGATGTATTACTGAGTCCATCAACCTGTTCAACTTCTACACGAATCACTGGTGTAATTACCATTTGAGCTATTTTCATCCCTCTGGTCACATGAAAAGGTTTTTTACCATGATTGATTAAAATTACGCCTATTTCTCCTCGATAGCCTTCATCTACTGTACCAGGAGTATTTAAAACTGTTATTTGATGATTCAGTGCTAAACCACTTCTGGGACGAATTTGTGCTTCAGTACCTTGAGGTAGCTCTATTGCAATACCAGTATGAATTATTCGGCTTTCTTTAGATGGGATTTCTAACTCTTCTATAGAAAATAAATCTAGTCCAGAATCATTATAATGTTCGTATCTAGGCGTTATAGCTAATTCAGTTAATTTTTGTATTTTTAGCTTCATTTGATGAGCTTATAATGTTATTTTCATGTATATTCTAGCCCCTACGCACATCATTTGTAAATTGTACAATTAACGCACCAAATGCTAAAAAAGTTGTTTTGTCAAAAATTGAAATAACTGTATTGTACCAACTGTTTTCTGAAAAAATTGTACGATTGCTGTCTAAGTAAAGATAGATACATAAACTTAAAATAGTCAGTGCTATCAAAATTATATATGGTAGGAAATAGAATAAATTACCTAATAAATCCTTCTTAAAATTTTTAAAATTATCAGATTCTTTGAGTTTCTTTCTTAAACGTTCTGTATCCTTTCTAAAAGGCTCTTCTAACCAACGACTTTCTTCCGGAGTAACCTGAACTTGCTTGAGAAGTTTTAGTATTTCTGGTCTACCGGGATCATTAGTATGTGGAATAGAAGATTTGGTTTTGACATAATAAAACATAAGGGATACAAAAGTATCCTTCTCTGGTTCAAGTTCTATAGATTGATTACTATGGTTATGAACCGCGATTAATGAAACTCCTTGATAATTAGGATCTAGGGTTGTACCAATATGTCCGATTCCTTGAGAAACTAAGGCAACTTTAGAATGATATGTTCCAGCAATTTTTTTTGAAACCCAGATAGCTTCATTCGTTTGAATTATAACTGTAGAGTTTTCAGGAATAACAATTCTGTTGATTGAACTATCATAAGCACTTTCCCCATCTCGAACTTTCCATGCAAGCTTGCTCACTGTTAGGTTATAGCTTGCCCCTTTCAGGTTATCTTCATTAAAAGGGTATATTAAAATGTTTTTGCCTAGTTCTCGCTGAATATCTCGGTCGCTTAATATACTCATACACTTTATTTATATTCTATATATCTGTAATGAGAGCTAATTATATTAGCTATTTTTGTGATAATAACCGTGAATTCCTCATGTATTTAATTTTTTACGATTTTTACGAAAATTTAAATTTTTATGAATTTAAAAACTTTATATTTGATTTAGCATTGCTTTTACCGTTACCTCTAAAACTTGTAAAACTTGAGTTTGCAAATGTGGAAAATCTTCTAAAAATTCGGTTAGACCTGCTTCGCCTTCTAGATAATCGAAAAAAGTCTGCAATGGAACTCTTGTGCCTACAAATACAAGAGTTCCACTCATAATCTCTGGATTAGATTCGATAATTTGACGATCGCACAGCACTTTTTGAATATCCATCGTCTTGCAGCTGGGATTTAGACATCATCTAGATTTTAATCTAGCTCTAAGGTGCTAATCTTCCCTTGCCTAAACGAGTTTTTTCATACCACTGAGCGATCGCGGGTGTCCATTGTTCAAAATGTGGCCACATTAGTTCACACAATTTCTGAATTTCCAGTTGAGCATCTTTCTTATTTCTCAAATCGCAAAAATGCAAAAATGAACGCAAATTAAAGCTGACTACAAAATGTTGACGATAATCAAAGGGAACTTTACCTCTGGCGTGTTCTTCTGACATTCCCCCTTCAAAATCAGCCTTATATCGTTTAGCTGCTTCCAAACACCACTCTAAATCAGCAGATCGCTGTTCAGGGGAATAGTAATATTTTTTACTCTGTCTATCTGTATAGTAACCAACTGGACGTAGATAAAAAACGTCTTCAATGTCTTTTCTACCCTCGACTACATCAATAAACTGTTCACCCGTATACCTAAAAGATTGCACATCAAAGGATACTGCTACCCTATGAGTACGTGCTTGTTGCATGACACTATGAGGAAAATAACCGCAGTTGAAGACAATTTGAGGATGTTCTAGTGGCCCGTAATGTCCTCTTTCGCCTGCTAATAGTCGTTTAACAATAATTTCGCCGCATTCTGACTCCGAAGGCCAAGAGTCACGTTCGTCAAACACGAACCCATCTGTATAGTCTTGGTGCATGGCTGCATAAATCACCTGCTGGGGGTTTGGTGTTTTAGCTATAACTTCTACTCGGAATCGATCCATTGGCTTTTGAACGGTTGATTTGTACTTGTTCTGAGAGGGTGGTTTTCAACCCGACTCACAATCATATCTCTTTGGACAGATTAAGATGCTTTACAAAAATTTATATATTTGTTACAGTTTGTTACATCATAAATAACTGAGAAAAACAAAATGCGTACAAACAATGCCATCGTTGATGATCAAGGTTTGATGAACAACTTTGCGATTGAGCCAAAGGTGTATGTAGATGAGCAGGGCGATCGCACCGGTTTCACTCCCTACGCAGAATTACTCAATGGTCGTTTAGCCATGATTGGGTTTATTTCTCTGATTGCTTTAGAAGTGTTTACAGGACATGGTATTTTTGGTTTCTTCTCAAATCTATAAAAATAATAAAATCTTAAGTTTTGTAAAAATAGTAAATTAACAAAATCAGAGACAGGAAATTTCCTGTCTCTTAATGTATTGAGACTTTTGTGATATTTTGACAGTGACCAAGGGCAGAAGAAACAGACTAAACCAATTCTCTAAAATTTTCCTATAGATTCTTGTTGGAGAGACTCTTTTCAACTTCATCTGTCTGAATTGCCAATTGATATCATTTCGTTCCTGTAACCTATAATCTGTCACCTTTCACAAACTATGGTTTTAACTGCTTCTACCATGTTGCCATTAGGCACACAAGCACCAGATTTTCATCTACCTGAAGTAGTATCTGGCAAAACAATTTCTCTAGCTAGTTTTGCTGATAAAAAAGTGTTGCTAGTGATGTTTATTTGCCGGCATTGTCCATTTGTGAAGCATATTCAAGACGAAATTACCAGGCTAAGTGAAGATTATCGCACGAGTGACTTAGCGATCGCAGCTATTAGCTCTAACGATGCCGAAAAATATCCAGATGACGCACCTGATTCGCTCAAAGCATTAGCCATAGAAAAGGGATGGCAATTTCCGCTATGCTACGACGAAACCCAGGCCATAGCCAAAGCTTATACAGCAGCTTGTACGCCTGACTTTTTCGTGTTTGATGCAGAACGCAAACTTGTGTATCGCGGACAGTTAGATGATAGTCGTCCCAGTAACGGTAAACCAGTCACAGGCGCAGATTTACGTGCTGCTATTGATGCCGCTTTAGTTGGTCAACCTGTGACTATTGAACAAAAGCCTAGCATTGGTTGCAATATTAAATGGAAAGCGGGGAATGAACCCAGTTATTTTGGGTAGGGATTGGGGATTGGGAAGAGGCAGGGGGCAGGGGGCAGGGGGCAGGGGACTGGGGACAAGGTAGATTTGAATCCTATGCCCTATGCCCTATGCCCCATTCCCAATTCCCAATTAATGTTGAATTTCCAAATTGAGAATATAGTGTCCTAATTGGACATTTTCTGCCCAAAGTTCGTACTCTATACGTAGATGCTCTGGCAGGGGATTGCCACTGAGGGTGAGATTTTTGGTAAAGTTGCGTAAGCGGATGGGATCATTGGGTTGTATTGATTCTGTAGGTAGCCAATATCGGCTCACCCCATAAACACCTTGTTCCCAAAAGTGACGGTAACTCACCTGTTCGTTACCTTGCATGGTCATAATGATCCGATAAGGAGAAATTTCCAACCACAGCACTCTAGGGCTAGTGGGAGTATAAGCTTTAGTTTTGTGTGGTGTCGCTGTATCTTCTATTTCGCTGGGAAATGCAACTTCACAGGTGATTAGCGGTGGTGCAGTTAATAGTAGGTGGAATCTATCAGTGTCTTTCTGATACAGCGTGCCAGCAGTTTCTACCACTGACCAGAATGGCAGGTCTGTGGAAATATGTGATAAGCACACGGGCTTGCGGTGATGAGTGAGCATGGGAGCGTTGAAGGCTAAAAGCTATTGAACAAGATGAAATTAATACCAGATACTTCAGTTGATTGGGTAAGCAACTAAAGAATAAAACATAGTAAAACTTGCTTAATATTAACTGAAGATGCTTTTTTAGTAAGCTATATAAACAAACATCAAAATAAGTTGAATATGAATCTCAAAAGTTCATGTAAGAATAATGAAATTTATTAAGTAAACTCTGTGAAAAGTTATACTTTTGTGAAAAAAGACAACTAAGAGCTACCATCAGAACACTTACTGAGTATCCCACATAAGAGTGAAGTAGCAATAACTAAAAAATAAATCTATACTAACCCAAGTTGCTATATGAATCCGCTTTGATTCGGTGAAATTGTTTGCGTAGGTAGGGAACAGGGAACAGGGAAGAAGAAATAAAAGTGTACCTAGCTTCGCAAAAATCAAATACGAGTCCTATAGTTAGCAAGATAGGGAATAGATAATTAAGCGCAATGAAAAGCAGCTTGTTTCAGCTATACTCAGTTTTCTCAAAATTCCATCGAAATTCAACCCAACTTAGCTGATTAGCAATTTTGAGAGAGCAAAAAGCGATACTATACTAGGCAGTCTCTATCAATATGGGCATAGGGTATAGGGCATAGAGCATGGGGGTTGTATTTTTCTCCACCTGCTTACAATGCTTCTGCTGTTTCCCTGTTCCTAATTGTTCAAGTTTGGGTTTTGGATTAACTATTTTGAAGAGAGTTTCATCTAAAATCCGTCTTGAAAAGTTCTGTATGCGGGAAACCCGGCTGTAGAACTTTTCGCAAAATCTCAAATTCCCAGTCCCCAATCTCTAATTTTCAGAAAGTATATTGTGATGTTAGCTGCTGCCATAACATTAGAATCTCAAGAAGACCTTTCCCACAAGTTAATTATTCAAACACCTACTACTGGGGTATCCTTACAGGGTCGTATCCAGATACCAGGGGATAAATCAATTTCCCATCGGGCTTTGATGTTGGGTGCGATCGCCCAAGGTGAAACGGAAATCCAAGGGTTACTTTTGGGTGAAGACCCCCGTAGCACTGCTAGCTGTTTTCAAGCAATGGGTGCAGAAATTTCACCGTTGAATACTGAATTGGTGCGGGTGAAAGGTATTGGTTTAGGTAATTTACAAGAACCTGTAGATGTGTTGAATGCAGGTAACTCTGGGACAACACTGCGCCTGATGTTGGGACTTTTAGCATCTCATCCAGGACGCTTTTTTACAGTCACGGGTGATAGTTCTTTGCGATCGCGTCCCATGTCTCGTGTTGTCAAACCCCTGCAACAAATGGGGGCGCAAATCTGGGGACGTAAGGATAATTCTTTAGCCCCTTTGGCGGTACAAGGACAAATCCTCAAACCCATTCACTATCATTCACCCATCGCCTCTGCCCAGGTAAAATCCTGTATTATGCTGGCGGCTTTATTCACTGAGGGTAAAACTACGGTGACAGAACCAGCCCTATCCCGTGACCACAGCGAACGGATGCTACGGGCGTTTGGTGCAGATGTCAGTGTTGACCCAGAAACCAAAAGCGTGACGGTTACAGGTCAGGCGCAATTGTACGGCCAAAAAGTCATTGTCCCAGGGGATATTAGTTCGGCGGCCTTTTGGTTAGTGGCTGGGGCGATAGTTCCTGGTTCAGAATTGGTGGTGGAAAATGTCGGTGTGAATCCCACCCGCACAGGGATTTTAGAAGCCTTGGAAATGATGGGGGCGGATATCCAATTGGAAAATCAGCGTGAAGTCGCCGGGGAACCTGTGGCGGATGTGCGAGTGCGTTACAGTCGTTTACGCAGTTGCACGATTGCTGGGGATATCGTACCGCGCATGATTGATGAAATCCCGATTTTGGCTGTGGCGGCGGTGTTTGCTGAAGGTACTACCGTGATTCGGGATGCAGAAGAGTTGAGAGTCAAAGAAAGCGATCGCATTACTGTAATGGCGCAACAACTCAATAAACTCGGCGCGCAAGTGACGGAATTAACAGACGGAATGGAAATTACAGGCGGGACTCCCTTAAGAGGAACAGACGTTGATAGCCATACCGATCATCGCATCGCCATGAGTTTAGCGATCGCCGCTTTAAACGCCAGTGGCGTAACCACAATTCACCGCGCTGAAGCCGCCGCTATTTCTTATCCTAATTTCACTAACACACTGAAACAGATTTTGGGGTAATGGGGATTGGGGATTGGGGATTGGGGATTGGGCATTGCAGACCAAAATATGATCATTGGATTCTTCCCCCCTGCTCCCTGCCCCCTGCCCCCACTACATCTTTTGGGCTATTTGCAGGGCTGATAGAAACGATACAGAAATATTAGTAATGGAGTTTTTTTCTAACACAGTCTTTAAGCCAGCAAATAAAGCATTTCTTTGTTGAGGCTCTAAAGCTATGTATGGCGACAGGGTACTTAAAAGCGTTAAATAATCATCAATACTATAAGTGAACTCACAAGGGAATTCTTCCGAGACAAAACACTTAAACAGACCAGAATCAATCACACCCTGTCCGAATCTGAGTATTTGCTTGTGCTGTGTTTCTCGTTCTTCGTATCTTCCTAAAGCTGGGGCTTGATGCTGATAAACCTCCTCGAAAGCTGCGTAAACTTCATACTGGGGTTGGGGTGTCATATTCCACAGCAAAATCAAATGACCATCGGCTTTTAAAGCATCGGCTGCTTTTGCATAGCCAATTTCTGGTGAAACCCAATGAAAAGATGTCGCCGCTAAAACAGCATGATATTTTTCAGGCTCTAGCGGCCACTCTTCAAAGGATGTATTCGTTATTTCTACAGAAGGATATTGTATACAATTTTGCTCTACTATTTTACAAAGTTTCTGGCTTGGCTCTAGACAGACCATTGTGAAACCTAACTGAGCAAAGGCAACTGTAGCATTTCCAGGGCCACAGCCGATTTCTAAAATAACTGCGTCTTGTGGAAGTTCAGCTAACTCTACAGCACGGTGAATTAATTGCTGAGGATAGCGTGGTCTAGTTTTGTTATAGGCATCAGCTACTTCGCTATACCAGTTTTTTCTCTGTTGCGAAGTGTAGATATTTGCTACTTGGCTATACCAACTTTTTCTTTGTTCTAAATCTTTCATAAGTTGTGTGCAAGTGAGCTTTATACCAAGTGCCAATATTTTGGCAACATATCACCTATTAACTTAACTTGCCCATCCAAAACTGACACAGCAAACTAGGAAAGCTTTTAGCAGCAGGCAGAAAGGAAAGTGATAGCGAGAAAAGCTACACCTCTACACTAGTGACTGCCAGCTAAAAAAATAATTTATTTTCTGGAAATCCCCTATCCAGACTCCTAGCCCAAATCATCAGAAATGATTTAGGATGGTTATAAATGTGTTGTTGACTATCAGATTTAATTATCTAATATCTCCTAAATGTAATACATGGGACTCTGCTGAGTACGTGCCTCTCTTTCTTGACACAAATCTTGGAGTGTATAGCGATTCAAAACCTCCGTCGAGGCTGCATTAGCTTGATCCCAAATTTCATGAACTAAAGTTTTCTCTAAAGATGGAGATTCGGAAATATCTTTGTCTTTGCGCTCACCTTCTACCAAAGTGATGATTTCTAATAAGGTAATCTGCCAAGGTTCACGCACTAAAACGAAACCTCCTTTGGCACCACGTTGACTTTGTACCACACCAGCACGCCGCAAGGTGGTCAAAATTTGTTCTAGATATCGCTCAGGTATGGGTTGTTTGGCAGTAATTTCACCCACAGTCAGAACTTTCTGTCCGTGGTGAGTTGCCAATTCTAATAGTGCCAGTAGCGCGTATTCAACTTTGGCAGATAAATCTAAAAGAGCGTAGTTTTGGCTATTCAAGTGTGTACTCAAGATAATACGGTTAGTTGATTGATTTAACGCAATTTATGCGAATTTAATTTTTTCTCAGTCTTAGATGTGATAACATCCGACTTATAAAGTAAAGACATAAATCTATCGACTTACCGTAGATTATCTTACACAATTTTACCCGATTGCTTCAACTGTTCTTGGTGAGGACACAACAACAAGGGGTGTAAGGGTGTGGGGGTGTAAGGGAGTGCTGAATTTTAGATTTTAAATTTTGGATTTTGGATTGAGGTTTTTAGGTTCATACCGCGCCAGACAGTGGGCGGAATAAATCTAAAATCTAAAATCCAAAATCCAAAATCTGAAATTGGTTGACTCCTTATAGCCCTAAACCTCATATCTTCATACTCCTATAACCCTAAATCCATCCATTTACTCAGGAAGATCATGCTACTAACTGATTTACGAACCATATATGAGCGTGACCCAGCAGCCCGGAATTGGCTGGAAGTGTTGTTTTGTTATCCTGGGTTGCAAGCGTTATTGTTTCACCGCTTGTCACACTGGCTGTATAAACTGAATGTGCCGTTTATACCACGGTTTCTTTCTCATATTAGTCGGTTCCTAACTGGGATTGAGATTCACCCAGGGGCAGTTATTGGCAAGGGCGTATTTATTGATCACGGTATGGGTGTAGTTATTGGTGAAACAGCCATTATTGGTGATTATGCTTTAATTTATCAAGGTGTTACCTTGGGGGGTACGGGGAAGGAAACAGGTAAACGTCACCCGACGATAGGTAGTCATGTGGTTGTAGGCGCGGGTGCGAAGGTATTGGGTAATATTACCATCGGCGATCGCGTCCGTGTTGGCGCAGGCTCAGTTGTGTTAAGAGATGTTCCCAGCAACACTACAGTGGTGGGAATTCCAGGGCGTGTAACCCGTGAAAATAACTCCAATACAGATTTTTTGGCGCATGGAAAGCTGCGCGACGTAGAAGCAGAAGTGATTCGAGCGTTATTTGAGAGAGTCAAAAATTTAGAAAAACAAATAGAACAGCTAGAAACTAAATCAACCCCAGTCCCCACTTACATAACGCTAGAGCAACTTTACAACTCTCACCAAACTGAGTCTGATTCCATGATTGAAGAATTTTTAGATGGTGCGGGAATTTGATTTTGGTCAATGGTCAGTAGTCATTAGTCATTAGTCATTAGTCATTAGTTATTAGTCATTGAGATACTTGTCTACCTTGTCTCCTAATCAGTTCCCAATCCCCAATCCCCCCTTGTATCAGAACGCCTACTATAGCTATACTACGGTTAATGAATCGGTTAAGTGTAATATCCAGTGGTGTCACTAAAATCAAGCTTTCTTAACTCAGCTAGTCACAATACTAAGCTGTTGTTTACACGACGGTCATTTTTACCGGAGTATCAAAATAGCCTCTGGCAGATTGACACGGGTTTTGTTAGAACCTTTACATATCTGGAAAATGGTACAACTGTAGCCTTGGGGTTATGGGGTGCTGGAGATGTTATTGGTAAGGCTCTGTCGAAATTAGAACCTTACCAAATGGAGTGTTTGACTAAGGTGGAGGCGAGAATTTTACCCTTAGATGAATGGTCTTATCCGACAGAAACTTTATTGGCGCACATCCAACAAGCTGAAGAGTTAGCCGTGATTCGCAGCTACAAGAAAGTAGAGACTATGCTGCTGAAGTTGTTGGCGTGGTTATCTCACAGGTTTGGTTCAGAAGTAGAGAAAGGACGCTTGATAGATATGCGTCTGACTCACGAAGACTTAGCTGATATGATTGGTTCGACAAGGGTGACAGTAACTCGCATCTTAGGACAATTTGAGCAGGAGGGATTGATTGACAGGCGATCGCTCAATAGAATTATTCTGCGAGAAGAAGAGATTTGGTATTACGAGATTTAGTTTTTGGGATTGGGGACTGGGGACTGGGGATTGGGGACTGGGTATTGGGTATTGGGGATTAGGAGACAAGGGAGACAAGGGAGAAGAAGTATTAATAACTAATGACTAATGACTAATGACTATTGACTAATACTTGACTGTTTTTTAGTCAGGAAAAATGATTTAATAAAATTCTTGTAAATGTACGTCTACATTTTCTTGTGTAGGCATAAAGTGTTGCGTTTTACAACTTTTTTAATAACTAAATAACTATTTACCAATGAAAAAAATATTATCTCGACAAAGTATATTAACATCTGCCTGTGTGCTACTCATAACAGCTTGTGGAAGCAATACCGCAAATAATTCTACAAGTGAGACACCCAGTAGCTCAAATCAATCTACAACAATTCCTATTGGTATTGCGATCGCTCAAACTAGTAATGTCGCTTTGCTAGGTCAAGAACAAGTAGCTGGAGTTAAAATTGCCGAAAAATATTTTAATGACAAAGGTGGTATTAACGGTACACCTATTAAGTTAGTATTGCAAGACACGGCTGGAGATGAAGCGGGCGCGATTAATGCTTTTCAAACTTTAATTAATAGAGATAAAGTAGTTGGGATTGTCGGACCTACTTTATCGCAGCAAGCCTTTAGTGCTGACCCTGTAGCTGAACGGGCTAAAGTACCAGTCATAGGCCCATCAAATACAGCTAAAGGTGTACCAGAAATTGGTGATTATGTCGCCCGTGTTTCTGTTCCGGTTTCTGTAGTTGCGCCTAATGCTGTTAAGGCGGCTCTTAAACAAAATCCTAATATTAAAAAGGTTGCGGTTTTCTTTGCTCAAAATGATGCTTTTAGCAAGTCAGAAACAGAAATTTTTCAAAAGACTGTTAAAGACCAAGGTTTAGAATTAGTCACAGTCCAAAAGTTTCAAACTACTGATACTGACTTTCAAAGCCAAGCTACCAACGCCATTAATTTAAAACCAGATTTAGTAATTATTTCTGGATTAGCGGCTGATGGTGGTAACTTAGTTAGACAATTGAGAGAACTAGGTTATAAAGGCTTAATTATCGGTGGAAATGGGTTAAATACATCAAATATTTTTCCAGTTTGTAAAGCTTTGTGCGATGGTGTGTTGATAGCTCAAGCTTACAGTCCAGAACATCCTGGAGAGATTAACGCGGCTTTTCGTAAAGCTTACGTCGAGCAATTTAAGAAAGAACCGCCTCAATTTAGCGCGCAAGCTTTTACCGCAGTGCAAGTATATGTCGATGCGCTCAAAGAGTTAGATAATAAAAGCAAAATTTCTCAGTTACAACTACCACAGTTAAGAACAGAATTAAATAAACAAATCTTGGCAGGTAAGTACAATACCATTTTAGGAGAAATTAGTTTTACTCCTGTAGGCGAAGTTGTACAGAAAGATTTTTATGTCGCCCAAATTAAAATGGAAAAAGATGGTAGTCAGGGTAAGTTTGCATTCTTGAAATAGAGATTGGGATTGGGGAATAGTTTGTAGTGCGAACTTTAGTTCTCTAAAAGGACTAAAGTCCTTACTACGAACTCAAGTCCCCAGTCCCCAGTCCCCCATCCCTTATAAATTACTATGGACATTAGTTTATTTATTCAACAATTGTTAAATGGCCTATCTATTGGTAGTGTCTATGCGATTTTTGCTTTGGGTTATACATTGGTTTATTCCATTTTAGGGATTATTAACTTAGCGCATGGGGCAATTTTTACTCTAGGCGCATATTTTACTTATGCACTCATGGGTGGTAGTTTTGGATTCAATGGCTTATTTGCTAATTTAACGCTACCAGTACAATTACCATTTGCTATGGCTTTAATTATAGGCAGTGGTTTGGCTGGATTGGTGGGTATTGGAATGGAACGCATTGCGTTCAAACCTTTGCGAAATAAAGGTTCTGACCCTTTACTAACAGTAGTTTCTAGCTTAGGTGTAGCAGTAGTAATTGTAAATTTAATTCAGTATTTAGTAGGTGCAGAAAGTTATACATTTCCTGCTAATACTTTTGGTAATTTACCAGCCGCCATTAATTTTGGGAGTGCAGAAAAACCAATTCCGATTCGGAGTGTACAGGTGATTATTTTTGGGGTGTCGATGGTAATTGTAGCTATCCTCACCTATTTTATTAATCGTACTAAATACGGTAAAGCTATGCAGGCGATCGCAGAAGATCCAGTTACTTCTAGTTTATTAGGAATTGATAGCGATCGCTTTATCATCTTGACATTTTTCCTCAGCAGTTTTCTAGCAGGGTTAGCTGGGACTTTGGTAGCCTCTAGCGTCAGTATAGCAGGCCCTTATTTTGGTATCGCCTTTGGGTTACGGGGTTTGGCGGTAATTGTTTTGGGTGGTTTAGGAAGTATTCCTGGTGCGGTTTTGGGGGGTTTACTCATCGGTGTAGTGGAAGCACTCGTCCCGGCGGAATTTTCTGGCTATAAAGATGCTGTAGCTTTTGGCATTTTATTTGTCATGCTATTAGTTAGACCCCAAGGTTTGTTAGGTCGTCGGTTCATCCAGAAAGTGTAAGGATAGTTGAGTTACAAAACTATGACAACATTTACAAAACCGAAATTAACCTTTGAACAGTTTCTTGATCAATCTCCAGAGGAAGGTTTTTATGAACTTGTTAATGGGGAAATAGTAGAAGTGCGTTCAACTAGAAATCATGATGATGTCGCTAATTTTATTCTGTTTGGCTTCTATGATGAAATTAGGCGGTTAAATTTAAATTTTGTAGTAAATAACACAGCAGTTTTTAGAACTGTAACTGCTAATGGTATAGAACAAGGACGTAAGCCTGATGTTAGCGTCATAGATAGAGACTTATGGCGTGCAGATCGTTCGGCTTATGCTGCACTGAATCAACCAATTCAGTTGGCTGTAGAAGTAACATCAACTAATTGGGAAGATGACTATATTGATAAATTGGATGAATATCAAAGATTAGGTATTCCTGAATATTGGATTGTGGATTATTTGGCAATTGGTGATAGAAAATACTTGGGACAACCCAAAGAACCGACAGTGTTTGTTTTTTTACTAAATGCTGATGGTGAATATGAACGTACATCTTTTAAAGGTGCTGATTTAATAGTCTCCAGAACTTTTCCAGAATTGAATCTGACAGCATCACAAATCTTGACGGCTTAGAATTTTATTAAGCAATTTAAGCAATGGCTGATTTTTTCTCGACTTATGGCTCACTCATTGTTTCAATGGTATTAGGGGCGTTACTCGGACTCTCACTTTATTTACCATTGATGGCTGGACAATTATCTTTAGCTAGTCCAGGATTTTATGCTTTAGGTGGTTATATAGCAGCAATTTTATCGACTAAAGTTTTTACATCTAATAGTAATTTATTCCCCATACACTTGTTGTTATTGGAGATGGTAATTGCTGGGTTAGTTTCTGGTGTATTGGGTATAGTTATAGGCATTCCGGCTTTAAGATTGCGAGGAATTTATTTAGCGATCGCCACTATTGCATTTGTAGAAGTTTTACGCGTTTTTTCCCTGAATTTAGAAATTACAGGTGGTGCTGTGGGGATTTTTGCTATCCCTCAACCATTCCAAACTCAAATAGAATACTTATGGATTGCCTTACCATTACTATTAATTAGTATGGTGCTATTTTACCGCTTAGAAAGGGTGCGAGTTGGTAGAGCATTCACTGCAATCAGAGAGGATGAATTAGCCGCCGGCGCAATGGGAATTAATCCCACTTATTATAAAGTTTTAGCCTTTACTTTAGGAGCTATTTTAGCGGGTATAGTTGGTGCAATTAGCGCGCATTTCCTTAACACTTGGAACGCACGACAAGGCACATTTGACGCGAGTATTATTTATTTAACTTTTGTTTTAATTGGTGGTTCAAGAAGTTTCTTAGGTTCAGTTGTAGGTGGTATGGTATTTACAGCTTTACCAGAGGTTTTACGCAGTCTAGCTGATACAGGTGGTTTTCCTGTGTGGTTAGCTCAATTTCTTCGAGATGGTAGGTTAATTATTTTTGGTTTATTGATAGTTATAGGTACAATTTTCTTTCCTCAAGGTTTGATTACTCCTGATAGTTTTAAAAGGGGTAAACGAGGGAATAGTCAATAGTCATCAGTCATTAGTAAAGAGTCAATAGTCAAAATGACAGAGAACAAGCAACCCATTTTAGCTGCTAATTCACTTACTCGCCGTTTTGGTGGGTTGGTGGCGGTAAATAATGTTTCTTTTAGTGTTAATCAATATGAAATTTTTGGGCTAATTGGCCCCAATGGCGCAGGTAAAACCACTTTATTTAATTTAATTACAGGTTTGATTCCTCTTTCTAGTGGTGAGTTAACTTATAAAAATCAAGCAATTTCACAAATGCGTTCTCATCAAATTGCTCATTTAGGAGTTGCTAGAACTTTTCAAAATATTCGCTTGTTTGGGGAATTATCGGCTTTAGAAAATGTGATTATTGCTCGACATCTACATACTAATAGTAGTTTAATTACAGGGGTTTTAGGTTTACCACCAGCACCTCAAGAGGAAAATAAAAGTAGACAGAAGGCTTTAGAATTATTAGAGATGGTGGGATTGAGCGATCGCGCTGAGGAAAAATCCCGAAATTTTGCCTATGGTGATCAGCGTCGCTTAGAAATTGCGCGCGCGTTAGCTTTAGAACCGCAAATATTACTCCTAGATGAACCTGCTGCGGGGATGAATCCTAGCGAAAAGGCGCAACTTAGTGATTTTATTCGGGATATCCGCGATCGCTTCAATTTAACTATCATTATTATTGAGCATCATGTCCCCTTAGTAATGGGATTATGTGATCGCATCGCTGTGTTAGATTTTGGTCAATTAATCGCCTTGGGTGAACCATCAGTAATTAGAAATGATCCGGCTGTAATTGAAGCTTATTTGGGTAATGAATGATTAAACCAATTCGCAATTCGCAATTCGCAATTCGCAATTCGCAATTCGCAATTACGTGTTGTAACGGGGATTTAAACCCCCTAACTTTTGTTAAATATACCCCCGACTGCTGCAAACAATCGGGAATATGATGATTATTTACTTATTAATAATTTTTTCTACTTCGACCGCAATATCTGGAAATGCAACTGGCTGAATTATTCCTGTTGTGAATGTTTGTTTAGTTGCATACTCTCCATCTAGGATATCTCGAAATACAACTAAGTTGAATTTCCGCAAATTCACAACCCAATATTCTAAAATTCCGGCTTGGGCATAAATTTTACTTTTTGTTTCTAAATCTTTCTCTAAACTAGAGTTAGCATACTCAATCACCCAGAAAATGTTCTCTGGGTAGGGATGATGCAGTAAATACTCTCGTCCTAAATTTTGGACGATAGCAATATCAGGCTCAGGCTCAGATTCGTTAGGTAAGGTGATAGGCTTGGCTTGGCGTATCGTAGCTAAGTCACCTAACAACTTTATGAGATAGTTTGCAGCTTCATGGCTACAATAAGCATGGGGTTCGCCTTCTGGGGACATTTCGATGATTTCTCCTTGGAGTAGTTCAACTTTGCGATCGCTTAAAATTCCCGCCTCAATCATGCGATGATATTCTTCAATTGACCACTTAGCGGTAATCATAGTCATGATGCTTGATTCCTCCCCAAGACTCTTGATATTTTCCTATTTTAAACGCACTGCAAAAACCTTATATTGATATTATGTAAGGTTTGTCTGATTAATCGATTTTTCTGAAACCGCCAATGAATACTGATGAACACCAAACTGAAAATATTGAAGATTTTGTCATTTTAGAGGTGCAAGACCTTGATGTTAATTATGGCGGTATTCAAGCCCTTAAAAAAATTAATTTAAACATTAAAAAAGGTGAAGTAGTTACTTTAATTGGTGCCAATGGTGCAGGTAAAACTACAACATTACGCGCCATATCTAAAATAGTAAATCCTTACAACGGGCAAATTATTTATAGTGGACGGAATATTACTCGCCGCCAACCCCATGAAGTCGTCAAACTAGGAATTGCCCATTGTCCAGAAGGGAGGCGAGTTTTAGCTAAACAAACAGTGTTAGATAATTTACTTTTAGGTGCTTATATTCGGTCAAATCAAGCCGAAATTAAAGCTGATATTCAAAAGCAATTTGAATTATTTCCCCGATTAGCACAGCGACGCAATCAACTAGCAGGAACTCTCAGTGGCGGAGAACAACAAATGTTAGCGATCGCCCGTGCTTTAATGAGTAGACCACAACTATTATTATTAGATGAGCCAAGTTTAGGTTTAGCACCAGCAATTGTCAGAGAAATATTTACTATTATTGAAAATTTACGTGCTACAGGAGTCACAATTTTACTAGTAGAACAAAATGCGAATCTAGCCCTACAAATTGCCGATAGAGGCTATGTTTTAGAAGCTGGTACTATCACTTTAACAGGTGCGGCTTCAGATTTAATTAATGATGAAAGAGTGAAAAAAGCTTATTTAGGCTAACTTTCTGCCAAGTAAAAATATCAATAATGTTATTAAAATTAGTATAATTTTGTGCTGGAAGTAGGGGTTTTATCGAAAATGCCATAGGAGAAAGTAAGCATATAAATGAGGAAGTTCTCAGGCACAAGAGTTAGAAATTAAACCCCCTAATACCAATTCACTAAAATTCTGATACAGAGCCAAACTCAGAAACCCTTGCCAAATCAGGATTTATCAATTGCGAATTGCGAATTGCGAATTGGTATAACCATCCATCCAACCCGATAAGATAAATTGCTTTTTACCTATCTTCTCGGTTTTCCTGCCTTAACCCAAGCATCTGGGCCTAACTTACCCCCACGCTTCTTATATTCACGCCATCCAGGGTTGACATTCTGATCCTTGTGTCTGCGCGCTTCTCCTATTTGATGCTTTTGTCTTTTTGATGGACTCTTGCTTGTATTGTGGCCTCCCTTGACTCCTTGGTTTGATGGACTCTGATTTTTATTCTTACCTCCTTTGCCTTGGCTCATGTACTCGATTTCTCGCCAAACTTCTTCCAACTCTCCCTCATTTATGTATTCATAATCGCTTTCTAAATTAGTTTCTAATTCCATCTCAAATTCTCTGTTAACTAATTTTGGTTGTCGTTTGACAAAAATAATTAAACTTGTTTTCTCATCAATGGGTTCCGTTAAAATCTGATAGTTACCAGTTTTACCAACAGCAGCAAAAACTCTGAGATTGTTACCAAATTTAGGACTAGATAAAGTGCCTGAACGTTTGGCATTATTAACAATTAGCGCAATGGAGCGAGTAACACTACCTTCAAGAGTGCCGTTCATATTGCTTTTAACTAAACTTTCTAACCCTGTTTGTTTTAAGTTAGCGGTGATTTTCACTAGTCCATCACGAGATAATAACAAAGTGTATCCATCTGGTGTGGAACCTTTCCATACGAAAATAGACATGATGATTTTTCCTCTGCAATTTTGATTGAGTCAAAATCCCAAAGATATGTATGGTACTCAATTGGGATAGGTATTTTTCTGGGTGTAATTTGAACTCTTGCTTTAGATTTGTTCTACACCTCTGAGTTTTCTGCTTCTCTGGTGTCCGTTGTATCCATTGTGTCCATTCTGACGAGGATCAAGCGTCACAACTTTTTGTGTATGACCGCGATAAGCAATACCCAAAGTTTCAGCACTGGTAAGCCATTCTTCTGCCACATCCGCAATTTCTCGCAGTAATGCTTCAAACTCAGCACGAGAAGTATTCAGGAGATATTTTTGCGCTAACCAACGGATGGTACTCCTACCCGCAACTGCCATGCGGTGACGCTGGGAAGCATCAACATTTTCATTGAAGTAGCGTAACATTACTTCTTCAACTACGTCCCAAGCGTTATCAGCTCCAAAAAGTTTGCGTATATCATCTGCACCGAGAATTTTAAAAGCTTCTTCCAATAGCTGTAATACTTCAATCCGTAAAACATTGACATGACCGTAAGAAGCCCATTTCAAGTTATTACGCAGATCCAAACCAGAACGTCTGATGGTGGCAATACTACCAAAACTAGGGTCAAAAGCTCTTTCACGAATCACATCAGAAATGCGTTTATCGCGCCAGAAATCAGCGACATTATTAATAAAATGAGTGAACAAAGTGTGAAATTGTGTATTAGGTTTGGCACTAGGTGCTGGTTTAATTGTGGTGTAACCTAATACCCTGCGGTAAGCCTGCATTCGGTCTTTTTCGGTGTAGCGCAACAGGCTACGACGATCAAAACGATACAAACCGTAAGCACCATCACCAGTGGATAATCTCACCGCCCCAGCATTGAATAGTTCTTGCAGTTTTTTGACGGCGCGAAACACGCCTAACTTCTCATGCTGATAGAGGTAATAAAGGTCAGCTACTGCCAGAATTCGTTCCGAGGAAACTTGCTCGTCGTAATCTTGAACACCTTCAGGTAAGCGGGTGGCACTGATGTTAGCCGCAGCTTCGTTACCAAGACCAATTAACTCAGCCAAGCCACCATCGGGCGGTGCTGGGGTTTGGGTTTGGGCTGCTACCAGCTGAGATACCATGCTTTCAATTTGCTGAGTTAAAGCATCAGCCAATTGGGGATTTTGAATCAGTTGCGGTGCGAGTTTATCGGTGAGAGTTTCTCGCAGTGCTGCAATGCGATCGTATAAACTTTGATTTTCTCCTGCCGTTGCCATAATTTGGTCTCCTAATTGAATTGGTCAGGTGACACTGCTGTGAAATAGAGTCAATGATTAGCTGTTGATTTAGCTAATCTTATTGGGGAGGAAATTGTTGAGAAGGGGGATTTAGGATTGCAGGGCTGGGTACATTGATATTTTGCTCGCGCTTGACTTGCCCTGCTAAAGTGCTGACTTCACGCAGTTGATCGGCTAAATCTTTGAGGGAGTCGATAACGCCTGCTCGTTTAAATGCAGAGTGACTAATTGGTGCATCAGAAGTTGCCGTGACTAAATCTGCTAATTGTTTGGCAGTTTCTTTCACAACCTCGGCGATCGCTAATTTTCCTCCGCCTTTAGCCAGTGCTTGACCTTCAAAAGTGGCAAACTCTTTAACCCAAGAAAGTAATTCTTCTAAAGACAACTCCATGTCCTGATTGTCGGAGAAATATCCTTCTGTGGTGGACGAGTTCCTTTTCCTAAATTTAATAATCACCGTTTGGCGTTCGGCAAAACCTAAAAAAACAGAATCCATGATTCTGTAAACTTCATTGACAGATTCTGCTACAACACATAAAGCGCGAGACAACTTGACTAGTTGTGTACCTAAATATTTTTCGTCTCTAGTTTCTTGCTTATAGCGCGCCCAACTTTGATTTAAAGAAATTACATAATCCAAAATAGTAAGGTAGTTGGTATAGTTCTGCTCTTCTGCAACGGTGTTAATGAAATTACGTTCAAATCCAAATATGTTGGCCATATTTTTCAGTTGACCAACCTCTGCACCAGACAAATCTGCCCCTAAAAGTAAGGCAAATAAATTGTCAACTTTTAAGATGCGAGGCCCTCCTTCAAGACGAATTTCATTGACTAATTCGCTGATTTCGGTGCGAACAATTGACCGCACAGCCTCCATATTTTGGATATCTGCGGCTGGATTTAGGGGCATTAAACCGTTGAGTAGAGGTAAGATACTCTCCAATGCCGCTTTTGCTCGATGGTAGAGACTGGCTTGCGCTCCTGTTAGCGCACCTCCTCTTTCTGTTTGTACGGCATAGGTGTAAGGATTCCAAACATAAGTGGTGCGCCCATTACTGTCTTGAGGAGCAAAAGATTGCTTCAAGGAAGTCAAGACTGTTTTCGGATCGTTGGCATTGATATTTCTGCCTAAGACTTCACCGATCGCACTATTGACAATTTCTTGTAGTGTTCCATTTTGAGGTTCTATGGAATTTGCACCTTGACGCACACTAACATCGGAAACTTGTTTTGCTGTTGGTAAAACATCTATAGTGACTTTTCTATTGCCATTACCTTCGTCGCTTATGATCATGGCTTATCTCCTTGCTAAAGCACTGTAAAAGTTCTTGGTAATTATTTTGGGTTCTGCTAACCGTCTATCAAGTGCCAAACGCGACGCTGGAATTAAAAAGCGTTCAGGAATAATCCCTGGATCGTTGCCAGCTGCCAAACGTTCGCCAGCTTCCTCAATCATGCGTTGGTGCTGGGGTTTAAATCCCGTTACTTCCGCTAGGGTCTTGTTTCCTAGTTCTTGATAAGGAGTGTAGCAAATAGTATCTACAACCAGCTTATTTGCTTTATCGAAAGTTTCCAGAACTTCAGATGGAATATTACCGGCACGAGTATCAGGATAAATACGCATCCACATTTGACGATATCTCTCGGCAGCTTGGGGAAATCCCATGCGGCGTAATAATTCGACACTAATGAAGACGCGCAAATAGGGGATTGGGTGAGGCGCACCAGGATGAAAATATTGGGTAGATTCTGGCGATCGCGCAGCAATATCCATTAAAGAGGCCACAATTGCCGGGCCACCAAGCAACAAACCAGATAAATCAGCAAAGGTTTCGCTGTGCCAATTAGTCCAAATTGTCGCGACATTGCGGCTCATTCCCGCTTTTAATAACCGTTGGGCGATCGCACGGGGAACAGCTTGGCGGAGATTTAAATCAGTTTGTAAGTTATGGGAAACCTCATGCAAAATTGCCCCTAATGTCCAAGGATTCACCAAGCGGTGATAAGGTAACTGAATCAACGGAAAAGGATTTATTTGCTTCCCTAGTTTAGTTAAGGGAATACCACGGCGAAAGGTGGCTGGGGAAAAGCCTGTTCTCATGTACGAAAACGGCGCAGGTGCGGGAATTGATTTAGCCATTCCCAAACCCATGTAAATATCTTGATAGCAATCCAGGGCAATGCGATCGCAACCTAACAACCAGTTACCAAATTGAGTTTGTCTTTGTCCAAACAACTCAAAGTAAAAATCCCAAATCTGTTCAATGGTTCTCACCCAATCGTGTGCTTGGTCTTTTTCCTTCATTAGCTGTTGCAAATGACTAGTATCCGGCTTGTTCATTGCAGTTTCCGCAGTTCTGCCCACACGCTTCGACATATCCAATAGCTGGACTCTGAGCGAACTAATTAGCTCATTCACTGCATCAATGTGGGCATCTGAAGGACTAGCAGCATCTGTGCCAAATTCATCATGACGAAAGGGACGCAAAGCAGCTGCGTGTCTGACAACATTTAACGCTTGCACCCTGAGCCAAGGTTTAAAACTAGGCAGTTTTCTTTGGCTAGCATTGCCATTACTTCCTAATTCCCAACTCTCCAGCGCACTGGAATTGCGGTTGCCAAAATCATTCTCTGCGCCCAGAGATGTCAGTGTTTCTAATAGTCCGTTCATAATTCTTTATCATCCTTGCAACAGCTAGATTGACCAATGAACACCTCTAAGGGCGACGCTTACCATTTCCATTCGTCTTTGCGACTCTATGCTGCGCTTTATGGGAATTTTTCATCACCAGGGCAACATTTTTGGGATTGTTCAAAACTCTAGCTGTATTCCCTGCTAATGTCCTGACGGCGGTTTTAGGCGACACAGGTTTACCTTGCTGTGCTTGATTCGCTATTGTGGTGACAGTTCTTTTAACAATCTGCGGCACAGTTTGCAATAATGGGCGAGTTCTGGGACTTCTATACCAGGTTTGACCCATTCTAGAGACACCTTGAATCAAGGATGGAGCTACAGTAGTCAATACTTGCGCTGCTTGTGGGATTAATCGCGTGGCTAATGGAATTAATGCTCCCAAGAAAGCTTCCGCTTCTGCTTCACTCTCGCTGTGAGCTGCTCTGTATGCGAGATTTTCCATCACCATTTCATACTCGCTCATGGAGCTAGTTGCTAACTCAAACTCATACTCATATTCATATTCACCTTCACCCTCACCTAGTCCATTGTTAGAACTTTTTAGTAGGTTGTTGATAAAAGGATCTCCCTCATATTCTTCCTCGCCTTCATACTCAAATTCAAATTCTCGTTGTCGTCTTCTAGAAGCACGCCCAATCAAGCCGCCAATGGCTTGAATTGCCATTGGTGCGGCTTTAGCTAGTAAAGGGGCTAAAAGTGGGAAGAATTGTTCACTTTCGTATTCATTGGCAAATTCACACTCAGATTCTCTATCAAATCCTGTCTCTAGTTCGTATTCAAACATTTGTTTTGCCTCCCGTTGATTTTTTGTGATTCTCGTCAACGTTTTCGCTGATGCCAATTCGCCAGTATGTTCTCTCTGGCTTATACCAATTCAAAATTCAAAATTCAAAATTCAAAATTAAGAAAGTGAGACTCAGCAAAACTTTTAGCGTTTGCATCTGTATCAAATTTTTTGTGAATTGGTATTAGTTCACATAATTTGCAATGGGCTACGCCTTAGTTTGAGTAGTGTACGAGCGCAACCCAAACCGCTATTATTCGTAAACTGGCTCTCTTCTACGCCGGGGTGCGGGTTTAGTAACCTTTTGCGCTGCTTGGGTAGAACGTACTAAAGTTTTGGCACAGGTCATCGGATTAGCTAAAACTTTTTGGGTTTCATTCGCCATGACACGAGCAGCTGTTTGACTGGAGATGGGTTTTCCTTGTGCTGCCTGCCGTGCTAGGGTGTTACTGGCTCTAGCAACAATAGTCGGTACTGCTTTCACCAAGGGACGGGTTGAGGGAGATTTACGCAGTGTGCGTGTTAATGTGGCTGCACCTTTAATTAATTTGGGTGAAACTTGCCGCATGGCATGATTTTTGATGGGAATAATTCTGGCAGTGAAAGCACCTGTATAAGCTTCGGCTTCCGCCTCACTTTGCGCCCGGCTGGCCATCGCTGCTAGGACTTCGGCTAAAGCTTCTGGTTGTGGTAAAGCTTCGTATTCGTACTCGCTTTCAAATTCGCCCTCTAATTCACTTTCAAATTCGTACTCAAATTCTCCTTCACGGGCTAGTTGACCCGCAATTGTGCCTAATGCACCACCAACTGCTGGCCCACCAATAGCTGTTCCTACAGCGCGTGCAGCTATTGGGGCAACTTTTTTGAGTACGGGAGCTAATTTTCTGGCAATTCCGCGTAATCTCCCAAAGAAAGCTTCGCTTTCATATTCATTTTCATACTCGTATTCGTATTCGTACTCGCCTTCGCCCAGACCCAAGGCACTGCCAACACCTCGGAGCAGACCACCTAAAAACTCCTCGCCTTCGTACTCACCTTCATACTCGTTTTCAAATTCGCCTTCAAATTCACTTTCAAATTCACTCTCGAACTCATGCTGCAAAGTTTCTCCGTCCAGCATATGTGCCTCCTTGGATGAGAATGCTTACAGCATCTAGATATATCTTTGATGCGAAGGTTAGCACCAGTCACTTTTTCCCATGAGACACATTCTGGGGAAGCATATTGCTGTTAGCTTATTTAAGTGTGACTCATATGAGTTACATTATACCAATAAATAGTAGTATTTGATACATATTGTCTTGGGAATATTTCTCTGTCTTCTGCTGATATCAAGCAAGTATAAGCATAATAAAGCAATTTATTGTAGTTTTTTTTACTAAATATTCTGGACAAAAAATATTGCTATGTGTTGTATAAAAAATTAAAAAACTTAAATGAAAATGTCTTGATGGACAACCTAAATAGTAATCTCTAAAGTAATTGCATTCATCGTTTGAGATAAGTTTAATGACTTAGGCAATTCAAAATTTTTGTGTACGAGTTGCGTAATTTTTGCTTCACATTCTGAATAAATTCTTAATTAAAAGCTGAAGGATGAATATAAGAAATGAAACCCTCAAATAGAAAAAGGCTGATTAATGTATCCAATAATGAAACTAAATTGGCATTTGAGAAACAATCCTTGCTGAAGGATTTAGTGACACAAATTTCTGATTCTACACCTTGCAAGCTACTTAAACTCACAGAACAAGAACAGATGCTCAATGAAGTAATTTTTGAATCTGATGTAGATGGAGTACGTTATTATCTAGTACGCTCTATTCCTAAATCTCAAGAAAAGTTTAGTCTGAGTCCTCGCGAACAGGCGATCGCTCAATTAGTTGCACAAGGTCTTCCTAATAAATTAATTGGGATTCGCCTTCACATTAGCCCTTGGACTGTGGCTACACACATCCGCCGTATATTTGTCAAGCTTGGTGTCACATCCAGAACAGCTATGATTGCCCAACTTTTGAAGGAAAATTTACTACAAGGGTAATTTGCTCAGACAAAGAGCCAGTAATTTGAGAAACTTCAACAAAAGAGGGCGTTGGCGATCGCAATGCAGTGGTAATTCTCTATGGATGGGATTAGTCTTAACTTATGGATTGGCAATCCCATCCTTATAACAATTTTGGATTTTGGATTTTGGATTTTAGATTGATACTCTAGATTCATAACTTATTCCAGAGGGTCAATATAATACTGATTATCCCAATTTAGTATTAATTCTTAACTTGTAAATATGATATATCAGGGCCGAGAGGAATAATTCCTCCAGGGTTCAAAGGGAAAAGATTACCATAGTAATCACGTTTCACACTCTCTAAATCACAAGTATCTGCAACGCCTGGTAACTGATATAAATTGCGTAAGTAAATGCTTAAATGCGGATAGTCTTGGATGCGGCGCAGATTACATTTAAATAAACCGTAATAGACAATATCGAACCGAAACAGCGTTGTAAACAAACGCACATCGGCTAATGTCACCTGATTTCCGCAGAGATATTGACTGTTAGCTAAAGCCGCCTCAATCTCATCTAAAGTTGTAAATAGTTGTTCACAAGCTTGGTTGTAAGCAGTTTGCGTTTGAGCAAAACCACAACGGTATACACCATTATTGACGTATGTGTATATTTTTTCATTCCACTGATCAATCTGTTCTTTTAGTTCCTGTGGGTAAAGATTGAGTGTAGGATTAGCTGCAAACTCGTTAAATTCAGAGTTGAGCATCACAATAATCTCTGCACTCTCATTATTTACAATAGTTTTGGTTTGTTTATCCCACAACACCGGCACTGTGGAGCGTCCATTGTATCCAGGTTGAGCAAGGGCGTATAATTCAGCCAGTGTAGAACAACCTAATTCTGGTGAGTCGAACACCCAACCCCCAGACTCAGCCGAAGGGGAAACGACGGATACATCTATGACTGATTCTAATCCTTTTAATGCGCGCACTACTAAGGTACGATGCGCCCACGGACAACCCATCCCCACATATAGGGTATAACGTCCGCTTGCCGGTGGATAGGGACTATTTTCTTCAGATTTAACCCAATTTCTCAATTCGCTATTGGGACGAATATATTCACCTGATTGATTTCGGGGAGCAATTTTTGACATCATGATCTGCCACAGGGTTGTCCAGACAAACTTCCCCATCCCGATAATTAGTTTAGGAGGTAAAGATTTACCTTTTTTGTGATTTTTATTCGCAGTCACTTTGCTTTGCTCCGAGTTGTAAATTACTGTTTTAGGTGATTTTTAGTTATTTTTTGGCTTTGTTGATTGGGATGGGGAGTTTTTATTACGCATTCGCCGCCAGGCGTTTCGCTTGCGGTAGGCGCAAAGACGCAAAGGTACAAAGAAAACAAGGTTAAGTGCTGATTAGCTTGAATATTAAGGCTTTAAGTTCAAGCATTTAGTCTTTAGGTTCAAACATTTAGTCTTCCAATTTAAATTTTTTGCCTTTTTCCTTTTGCCTTTCTCTACTCGCCAACATAAATTCCTAGAGAACGCGCACTTTGGATTAAGTAACCTTGAGGATCAACGTGTAGGGGACTTTGGGCTACGGCTTCGGAGATGGGAACGGGGACTACTTCCCCATATTGCCATGCTAACATTTTACCGAACTGACCTTGAGCTACTAAATCTACGGCTGCTTTGCCGAAAACCGTTGCTGTTAAGCGGTCTAGTGCTGAGGGAATACCACCTCGTTGAATATGCCCTAAGACAGAAACCCTAGTATCAATTATATCGCCACTCAATAGGGCAATTCGCTCTGCAACATATTGTCCTATACCGCATTTGGGGGAGGAAGTAGGAATTGGGGATGTAGTGTCTGTGGTGTTACACATATCTTCCATGCACAACTTTGCACCTTCAGCTACTACAACGATCGCAAATTTTCGTTTCCAGCGATCGCGCAATTCGGCTATATGTTGACATAAGCCCTTAATTGTGTAATCGACTTCGGGGATTAAAATTACATCTGCACCCCCAGCAATACCAGCGTGTAGGGCTAAATGTCCGGCTGTGCGTCCCATAACTTCAACAATCATGACGCGATCGTGACTAGCGGCGGTAAAGGTGAGACGATTTAAAGCATCCACAATGGTATTGACTGCGGTATCAAAGCCAATGGCGCGTTCTGTCATGGCGACATCATTATCTATGGTTTTAGGAATAGCTACTAAATTCCAATTACCTTGGTTTGCCAGTTGATTAATAATTCCCAAACTACCATCACCACCAATAGCAATTAAGGCATCTAAAGCCAATGCTTTATAACTGGCAAGGATATCATCTACATGAGTTAGGGTGTCACCCTTATTAATTGTGCCTAAAATTGTACCGCCCATATTCAGTAAGGGGTCGATTCCGCGCAAATCCCAACCGTGGAGATTGAGAGCGATCGCTTGCCGTTCTAATAACCCCTGAGTGGCATAGGGAATACCTAAAACTTCCCAATCATAAGTTAGTGTGGCATGGCTGACAACTGCACGAATTACACAATTCAAACCTGGACAATCACCACCACTGGTGAGAATACCTATTCTTTTTCGCATATTAATTTAGGGAATTGGGCATGGGGAATTGGGCATGGGGAATTGGGAATCGGGAATGGGGAAATCAAGGAGACAAGGGGAACAAGGAGAGAATTGTATTTTAATAGTCAATGCCCTATGCCCTATGCCCCATGCCCAAAATTAACCGTGATAATAAGAAGGTTCGTAAATTCTGCCCCATTCTGGTTTATATGTCTGCAAGGCGCGCATATATTGGGCGCGTTCAAAGGCACTGGGGTTGGGGCAGTTTTTCTGGCTCATGCTGCCTTGCAGCTGTTTGACGGATTCATATTCGTGCTTTTCCATCCATTCGCGCATTTCTTGTTCTATACACCGTAAATGGTTAATGCCATGTCGTAATAAAACAGCGCACAGCATTGTAATGTTTGCCCCAGCCATGAGCATTTTTAAGACATCATGTGCAGTGTGAATTCCACTGGTGGCGGCTAAGTCGGCATGGATGCGATGGTACAGAATGGCAATCCAACGCAGAGGTAAACGCATAGCTTGGGGTGTGCTTAATAGTACGTGGGGTTGTACTTCTAGGGTTTCTAGATTAATGTCTGGTTGGTAAAAGCGGTTAAATAATACTAAAGCGTCAACTCCGGCTTGATCAAAACGTTTGGCGATGTTCGCCATGTTGGTAAAATAGGCACTAAGTTTTACTGAGACAGGAATGGCAACGGCGGCTTTGACGACCTGGAACATATTGATATAACTTTGTTCTATCTGGTCGCTGGTTTTGTCTGGATCAGTCTGGACAGAGTAAATGTTTAATTCTAAGGCGGCTGCACCTGCTTGCTCAAGCATTCTGGCGTAATCTGTCCAACCATCTAAGGAAGAACCGTTAAGACTGGCAATTAAGGGAATTTTTACTTTTTGTTTGGCTTTGTAAATTAACTCTAAATATTCGTCTGGGCCTAGACGGAAATTTTCTGGTTCGGGAAAATAAGTCAAAGATTCAGGAAAACTTTCTGTGCCGTAGGTGAGATGATGATGCAGTTCGTAACTTTCCATGCTTAACTGTTCTTCAAACAGTGATGGAAGGACAACGGCGGCTGCGCCTGCATCTTCCATCCACACAATGTTATCAATATCTCCTGTTAAGGGAGAAGCTGAAGGCACAAGTGGCGATCGCAACTTCATTCCCATGTAATCTGTTGTTAAATCCATGTTGATATTTTCCTGCTTATTTAATTTAAATTGACATTTTGGAAAGTTGTATAAATCTATGGTGCAGGTTTTCTTGACCTGCACCAATCAGTACCTAAACTCCTACCCCTTCAGAATTTGAGCCGTTTTTATCATTAAGTTTTGATAGATTTTTAGCAGCATTAACGACTTGTCTAGCTGCTAAGTATTGATACATTTGCCATCTTGTATTCACATCATTTTGCGCTTCTTGCAGCAATTGTTTAGCAGATGTAGGGTTAATTTTTGTTAACATCTTGAAGCGATTTTCTAAATACATTGAATCTTCTACTGATAACTTCGGTGCGCGTGAGTCAAGTTGTAGAGGATTCTTACCTTGTTTAGTTAAGTCGGGATGATAACGATATAGCAACCATCTACCAGAATCAACTACGGCTTTTTGATTCTGCATTGCTGTACTTAAGTTGATGCCGTGGGCAATGCAATGGCTATAAGCAATAATTAGTGAAGGGCCGTTATAGGCTTCGGCTTCTAAAAAAGCTTTGAGGGTATGCTCATCTCTTGCGCCCATTGCCACACTCGCTACGTAAACATTACCGTAGGTCATAGCAATTAAACCCAAGTCTTTTTTCGCCGCAGGTTTACCACCAGCCGCAAATTTAGCTACAGCCCCTTTCGGTGTAGCTTTAGACATTTGTCCGCCTGTGTTGGAATATACCTCTGTATCGAGAACGAGAATATTCACGTTGCGCCCGCTAGCGATGACGTGATCTAAGCCGCCGTAGCCGATATCATAAGCCCAACCATCGCCCCCTATCATCCAAACGCTCTTTTTTACTAGGTAATCAGCCAGACTTAGGAGTTGTTGTGCTTGGGGGTTGGCTATTTCTGTGAGTCGTTGCTTGAGAATTTTAACGCGATCGCGTTGTTCCCAAATATCTGCCTCATCTTTTTGCTGATTATTTAGCAGGTCATTTACTAATTCTGTACCTACTTCATTTGCTAGTCGCTGTAATAATTCAATAGCAAATTCTGTTTGCTTATCAATAGAAATACGGAAACCCAAGCCAAATTCGGCGTTATCTTCAAATAAACTATTTGACCAAGCAGGCCCCCGTCCTTCAGCGTTATATGTCCAAGGGGTAGTGGGTAAATTACCGCCGTAAATAGAAGAACAACCTGTGGCGTTAGCAACAATCATGCGATCGCCAAACAATTGTGTGGCTAACTTAATATAGGGTGTCTCACCACAACCTGCACAAGCCCCAGAAAATTCAAATAATGGTTCTTGCATCTGTTGCTGATTAATATGAGTCAGCTTTAAGTTGCGTCTATCGGGGTTAGGTAAACTCAAGAAGAAATCCCAATTTTCCCTTTCCGCTTCTCGTAGGGGTAATTGTGGCTGCATATTAATTGCTTTTTTGCGTGGTTCAGCTTTATTCTTAGCCGGACACACATCAACGCAGATACCGCAACCAGTACAATCTTCTGCTGCTACTTGGATAGTAAATTTTAACCCATGCCAATCATGATCTTTAGCGTTAGCACTCTTAAAAGTAGGTGGCGCATTCTCTAATTCTTGTTCTTCATACACCTTACTGCGAATGACACTGTGGGGACACACCATCACACATTTTCCACATTGAATGCAGACATTAGTGTCCCAAACCGGGATTTCTTGGGCAATATTGCGTTTTTCCCATTTCGCTGTTCCCGTGGGATATGTCCCATCGACAGGCAAAGCACTTACAGGTAAATCATCCCCCGCACGGGCAATAATTTTACCTAAGACATCGCGGACAAATGCTGGGGCATTGGTCATGGGGCATTGGGCATTGGGCAAGAATTCTTTCCTAGTCCCCAGTCCCCAGTCTCCAGTCCCCAATTCATATAAATTATCTAAGGTAGTATCTACGGCTTGAATATTCATTTGGACGATTTGTTCGCCTTTTTTACCGTAGGTTTTGCGAATCGATTTTTTAATTTCTGCAATGGCTTCTTCTCTGGGCAATACTCCAGATAATGCAAAGAAACAGACTTGCATCACGGTGTTAATTCTGCCAGCCATTCCTGCTTCACGGGCTACTTTGTAGGCGTTGATGGCATAAACTTTCAGTTGTTTCTCTTGAATTTGGGCTTTGATAGTCTCTGGGAGTTGTTGCCCAATTTCTTCTTTGTCGAAAGGAGCGTTTATTAAGAAAGTGCCGCCTGGTATAATATCTTGGAGGATGGGAAACTTTTCTAAAAATTCCCACTGATGACAAGCGACAAAGTTGGCTTTGGTAATTAAGTAAGTAGAACGGATGGGTTGCGAACCAAAACGCAGATGTGAAACGGTGACAGAACCGGATTTTTTGGAGTCGTAAACGAAGTAGCCTTGAGCGTAATTATCGGTTTCTTCCCCAATAATTTTAATGGAGTTTTTATTTGCGCCTACTGTCCCATCTGCACCCAAACCGTAAAAGATAGCTCTAACTATATTGTCTGGTTCAATGTTGAAGTTGGGGTCATAGTCTAAGCTGGTGTGGGTCACATCATCGTTAATGCCGATAGTAAAGTGATTTTTTGGTGTAGGTTGGGCTAAGTTATCAAAAATCCCCTTCACCATTGCGGGTGTAAATTCTTTGGATGATAAACCGTAGCGACCACCAACGACCAATTTTAGATTTTGGATTTGGGATTTTGGATTTGCTTCATTAAGTGCTGTGACTACATCTTGATATAAAGGTTCGCCTATGCTTCCTGGTTCTTTGGTACGGTCTAAAACGGCGATGCTTTGGGTGGTGGGGGGTAAAGCGGCGAGAAATCTTTGGTTATCAAAGGGGCGATATAGGCGCACTTTCATCACACCAACTTTTTCGCCTTGGGTGTTGAGATAATCTACAGTCTCATGTACTGTCTCACAACCAGAACCCATAATAATAATGATGCGTTCGGCTGAGGGGTCGCCGTGATATTCAAATAGTTGATATTGTCTCCCAGTTTGTTGGGCGAATTCGTCCATGACTTTTTGGGTGATGTCAGGACAGCTTAGATAATAGGGGTTAACGGTTTCTCTGGCTTGGAAATAGACATCGGGATTTTGGGCTGTACCACGTAACACGGGTTTATCTGGTGTTAAAGACCGTGAACGATGAGCCAGAATTAATTCATTGGGGATGAGTGCTTGTAAATCTGCATCTGTTAATAGTTCAACTTTATTGACTTCATGGGAAGTGCGGAAGCCGTCAAAAAAATGTAAGAAAGGGATGCGTGATGCTAGGGTGGCTTTTGTGGAAATTAAAGCAAAATCTAGGGCTTCTTGGACAGACGCAGCACACAACATGGCAAAACCCGTACCCCGACAAGCCATGACATCGCTGTGGTCGCCAAAAATTGATAGGCCTTGGGCTGCTAGCGATCGCGCCGCAATATGAAATACTGTAGGTGTTAGTTCTCCGGCAATCTTATACATATTCGGGATCATCAGCAATAATCCCTGGGATGCAGTGAATGTAGTCGTTAGTGACCCCGTTTGTAAAGCCCCATGTACCGCACCTGCAACTCCGCCTTCACTTTGCATCTGCACTACGGCCGGTACAGTACCCCAAATATTCGGTTTATTTTCGCTAGCCCAAGCATCTGCCCATTCGGCCATCGGTGAAGAAGGGGTGATAGGATAAATAGCTATGACTTCATTGAGTCGATAGACAACTTGAGCCACAGCCTCATTACCATCTATAGTTGCAACATTTTTTTTGTTCATAATTATGTCTCAAAAATAGGGGACAATAATTTTTACTGTTTAGATGTGTAATTTCTGGTGTATAGACTTGACTAGTCTTTTCTGTACAAATAGCAGTCTAGGGAAGATTCCCTTTTCAAACTAAAATGAAAGTTTGAGGAACTTGTGAGGAGAATCCCCCAATCACTAGAAAATAGCTGTAGAGTTTTCCGTTTGCCAGTTGAGCCAGCTTTTACAGCGTGATTGGGTAATTTTTCTCTGATGAATTAATTAACGAAATTAACAATACAGTAAGTAAAAATACTAACTTCTAGGAGATTTAACCTGGAACTAGAAAAAAATTTCCCTGTGAGTGATTTCCTCACAAGTTCCTCAAATTGTTGCCATAAATTAAAAATGTAGAAACCGCCAGCAGTAATTGGACAGCCTCAATAGCTTGTTTCCCAAACATACTGGTTACAACTATCACTTCTACAGTCATCTATTTAGGTAGTTGATTCAGAAGTCATTGTTGTCATCAACGAGAGGAATTAGCTATGAGTATCCAACTTCGCTATTGGGTTCATCGAAAAGCGATGCTGGCTTTATTTATCTACTATTTCTCATTAAAAATTTAGTAAATTGACATCTTAAGTTGCTATTTTCAATGTTCAAGCAAAAATATTTCGAAAGTTTTATCAAAGCAATTGGCATCTTTTTGAATCAACCAATTATCCATGAAGATACAATTTTTAACCCCATAATTTTTTGGTACGCTTATCGCAATCGCCAGATATTAGAGAATTGTTGGAATTATGATCTAATTCAATTTTTTGAAAGATGCTGGCAAATTAATGCAACAGAGTTATCTGATAAATATAGTACCAAAAATGATTCCCATTCCATCGGCATTTAACTACCACATACAAGGAGAAAATTTATGTTTCCTGTTAAGAGCTTATTACAAAATATTAAAAACTTAGGTCAACAATTAATTAACTACCTTTCTGGTGCAGTTTCTAGAATATTCAGCGTCAGAGATGATAATTATCCAGCAACAGGTGTACAACCGTTTAATGGTGACATTCCCAAAAAACAAGATTTCTAAACTCCAAATTACAAGCCATATTTTAAATTGGATTGAAGCAGAAAAATTCAATTAAAATGCTTGCAAGTTTAAATAGTTTTAATCGGCGTAGTAAGGCTAAACACCTTACTACTAACCTTTATGGCAAAGCTGTGATATGGATATTATCAGAAAAATTAACCATGAATTATCCATCGCAGGGCAAATTACTCTAGAGCAATTTCCCCAACTTATTGCTGATGGTTATAAGTCTATATTGAATTTGCGATCGCCTGATGAAAAAGGCTGGCTAGATGATGAAAAAGATAAACTAGAATTTCTCGGTCTGCGTTATCTTAATATACCTACCAAAGTTGAAGAAATTAACCATCAAACTACACTGCAAGTTCTACAAATTCTCAACGAATTACCTAAGCCAGCTTTAATTCATTGTGATAATTCTATACGTTCAGCAGTAATAGCCCTATTGTATATTGCAACTAAACAAGGTATTACCTTTGAAAAAGCTATTGAGTTAACAATGAATCTAGGTTTGATATAATCTAATTTTGCTGCTTCTAAATCAAAAATTTTAACAACTATTTTTACAAATAAAATACTTAAAATTTTTACTCAGCAATCACGTTACAAAACACTGTATTAAAGAATACAAATTAATATAAAGTTACATCTATATATAAAGTAGTAGAGATTTGACGCTACTGACAGAAGTATAGCTCAGAGATTTTCGTTATCGTTGATGGCAAGTTAATACTGTCGTTTTTCTGGAATACTCAGAGGTACACTGCCAATCATCGAAATATTCAAAATCTACTACTAAGGATAGAAGAATTTTACAATGATACAGTATATGATGACGGGTTTGCTTGTTGTAATAAGAAGCTCCAAGAAGCATCAGACGGTTTTTCGGAGAAAATCTATAGTTAGTTTCAATTAAATAGTGATTTTTAATGGTTTAATGGTAATGCTGACTGTTTCGCATTAAATACTCCCATTCTCTGAATCTCAGGATAAATGTAGATTTGCCGTTGATTTTAAATTTCATCAATGTGAACAATTTTAGATTTTAGAGAATGTAATTTGGGATTGACTGCGCCCATAAACTGACGCAGTTGGAATATTTTCAATTTATGATAGTCTACCGGACGCAGTGCAACAAGTATTTGAGACTTGTTCAGCCCAAAAGGAACGGGGCTTTAGCTTGCTGTTTGATAGGACTATCAAAAATAATCCCATTCTTTAAGAGATCAAATCTAAAATCTGGAATCTCAAATCAATGCTGCAATTAACTAATAAAAATTTAAAGTGAATATAGAATTATTTATCCAACGAGCTGAAGCACTACACAAACAGTTAGCAGATTTATATCAGACTGCTAGCGTTCTACCTTGGATTCCACCAGATTTACTACCACAAGCCTTTAAGGAACTTTATAGTAACTCTAAAATGGTACAGTTAGCAGCTGAACAACTTTATCAGCACAATGCAGAACTTTTACAAACCAGAAGTCTACTAGAAGCAGAAAGACTGCATTATTATGATTTATTTGAATTTGCACCAGATGCCTATTTTGTAACTAATGTTGAAGGTATTATTCAAGAAGCAAATCTAGCCGCAGTTCAATTGTTGAATGTTTCTAAGCAGATGTTAATTGGGCAATCAATGCTTAACTTCATCTGTATTGAAGAACGAGAAAATTTCCGCCTTGAACTCAACCGAATATTGTATTCTGATAGCAATAAAGAAATATTATTGTGCATCCAAGCAGATAGGGATAAAGTTTTTGATGCTAGTTTAACAGTAACAGTAGTTCGTAACCAATCTGGTAAACCTACTGGTTTGCGATGGTTGTTGCGTCACATGACTCAAAATGAATCTAATAACTTAGCAGCAATTAACCATGATGAATTTTTGTGTCAAAATCGTCCTATTCACACATACAGTAAAGGTGAAGATATTCCCTTAAATCCTTTAGGAATTTTTTATGTTCGCCAAGGATTAGTCAAGTTAAATACTTTTTGCGAAACTGGAGAGGAAATTTTACTAGGATTAGCAACACCCACAATGGTATTTGGCTCTAGTATGACATCTTTAGCTATTTACCAAGCCACAACTTTAACAGATGTAGAGTTAATATCGATTCATTTAAATGAGTTATCTTTAAATTCCACACTTAGCCATATTCTCTGCCCTAAAATTAATCAGAGATTAAAACAGACAGAATCCCTTTTATTCCTTTCTGGTAAGCGAAAATTAGAAGATAGGCTAAATTATTTTTTACAATTTCTGAAACAAGAAGTTGGCGAACTTGTACCAGATGGATATCGTTTAAATATTCGCTTAACTCATGAAGATATCGCCAGTGCCTGCGGGACTACCAGAGTTACAATTACAAGATTAATCGGCAAATTACAACAACAAGGGTTAATTAGCTTTGATTCAAAAAAACATATAATTATAAGAGATTAGGGATTAGAGGAAACAAGGAAATTAACAATATTTTTCCTCATTACCCAGTCGCAAAAAAAGAAAAAAGTAAGAAGTAAAAAGGCAAAAGTATCTTTCTAATTTTTTACTTTTGCCTTTTGCCTTTTACCTTTTTTTGCTTAACCAACAATGTAAGGTGAGTTAATGGCCGCTACACGACGAGCATCAACTAAAGTTTGGTAGACTATTGCAGCTACCTCGGCGCGTGTTGCGTCGCGAGTAGGATTGAGTATTTTAATATTGGGATAATTGACGATAATTTTCTTTTCAATGGCTTTGGCTACCTGATTTTTACCATATTCAGGAATTTTGGACTGATCATCGAAAATTTTAATAGCATTAGCAGCGTTAGTAGGTAGTCCTAATCCTAGTCCGTTAACTAAGGAGACTATCACTTGCACACGCTGAATATTCTGGTTTGGTTTGAAACTACCATCAGGATAACCAGAAAGATATAGTCCTTGATATGCCTGTAAAATTACCTTAAATGCCCAAAAGTTTTCCGGTACATCTTTAAATCTGACGACAGCGCGGTTTGGTGCTGGGTTGAATGCTTTCACTAACAATGCGGCGTATTGTGCGCGTGTCATTGTCGCGTCTGGTTTAAATGTACCGTCTGGAAAACCACTGATGATTCCTTGTTTAACTAATTCCCGAATAAACGGTGCAGCCCAATGATTTGCGATATCTTTTAAATCTACAGAAATTGGTGCGGGTGTTGGCGTTGGTGTTGGCGTTGGTGTTGGCGTTGGTGTTGGCGTTGGTGTTGGTGCGGGTGTTGGCGTTGGTGTTGGTATTGGTGTGGGAATGGGTATTGGCGATGGCGTTGGGGTTGGCGATGGGGTGGGTGTTGGTATTGGTGTGGGAATGGGTGTTGGTGTTGGTATTGGTGTTGGTGTGGGTGTTGGTGTTGGGGTTGGTGTTGGTGTGGGTGTTGGTATTGGTGTTGGGGTTGGTGTTGGCGATGGGGTTGGTGTTACGACTTGAATATCTAAAAACTCTATATTCCCATTAACCTTGCTTTTATCTATTTGATTACCAACAGAAACTAACTTATTAGAACTAGCATTTTGGATTTCAAATTTAGCGTTATTGCGTAGGGTATTACCGCCTGGAGTGTTGGTATTTCCCAAATCAGCCAGTGCATTGCCAATTAAAGTCAAACCGTCATCTGTATTATTTTCAATGAGGTTATTACGTAATAAAGGACGGCCATTACCAGAGACGACTATCCCCGAACGGTTTTCGTAAATTTTGTTATCTAAAAGTGTGGGTGATGCAGTGTCACTAACAGCTATACCAAAGCCTGTTTTAAAGCAGGTATTCCCTTGAATTTTACCCTGAGAATTTTTAGCGATCGCTATACCATTGGCAGCATTTTCAGTAAATACACTACCAGTAATTGTGGGGTTGGCATCACCTGTAGCAAATACACCTTCCCGTTTGCAATTGATAAAGGTACAGTTCGCAATGGTGGGGGTAGTTGATTCTGCCCAGACACCGCTACCACGACTAGCGGGGTTAGTAACAGTGACTCCACGCAATTCTGCACTATCCAGCATCACAAAAGTGACATTTTGACCCGCAAAAGTCCGGCTGAGGTAGTTACCACTACCTTCTATCAAAATGTTACCCCCTTTGTTAGCTTCATTCCCAATCACTTTGACACCGAAGGGAATTGTCACAGGGAAAGTCTCACCATTCTCGGCTGAGTATTTTCCCTCTGCTAGTTGAATAGTAGTGTTCGGTGATGCAACTTTTAGGGCTTGAGTAATAGTTTTGAAGGGGGCTTGTTGAGTACCAGGGTTGGTATTGTTGCCTATAGCTGGATTTACGTAAAGATTTTGTACCATATTTATACTTTAGAAAAAATACATAGTCATACTAACGCTAACTGTAAAAATAGCTAGCGATCGCTAACATTTGCAACATTGACTACCAAATCTTCGCGATGTATTCCAGAAATAGGGGTATAGGGGTTTAGGGGTATGGGGGTGTAGGGGTTTAGGGGTTCAAGGGGAAAAATATCTATAATTTTTCCCTCACACCCCTACACCCTTACAGCCTCCCACCCCTCCCCATTGCAACCTTTCCATTGATTCGCTAGGCTATTGTTATCCTGTATCTCGTTATTTCTTTGGCGTGCTATGGATTTTGAAAGCAAAACTACTACTCAAACTGCTACAGTCCGTAAACCGTTGGTGTTGTTGCGTGATACCGAAGCTTTACTACGTCGTCCTGCGATCGCCACGCTTACACCTATTTTGCCACCAAAGCTGAGTAACACTTTACAAGTAGCCTCTAATTTGGCTGATGAATCTTTAGAGGAACTTGCAGAAATTAACTTAGAAACAATTAGCGACATTGAACTTCAACCAGTCAGAATTCGCGTAGGTTTAAGCTGTGTTGGGTTTAGCGCGTTGATGATTTTAGTGTTATTGCTTTATTCCAATACATTGCACCCAGAAATGAATCAAATTCAACAGGTTCATCAGTATTGGTATCAATACATCTGGTTTGTTTGCTTGGGTGTAACTGGAATGTTTATTTTAGGTCGAGAAGCTATGCGTTCTCAACAATTTAAAGTTCAGAAATCCCTAAAACCTTAAATTGCGGTTTCTTAATAAAATGTAATTACTGTCTTCATACCACAGTCTATTGCAAACTGCTTTAATTTTCATTAATTACATATCTTCATCAATTTTTTTCAGATAAAACTTAATTTTTCATTAAAAACATCTATTCTACTGAAAAAATAAGGCAACATATATAAACTTTCCAAGAATCGGTGGTGTTCAAAACCCCGCACTTTTAAATAAGTCGGGGTTTCAATTTATCACTAAGATATTTGTCAAAACTCTTTCACAATTTAATAAAATTGATATAGGAATCCTACTTGATTTATGAAGCATGATGCGTTTATTTTTCCACCAGATTCAAAAAAATCCTTTTTAAAAAATTATGACCCCGCATATCATGATGGCTATCATGACAAAGCCGAATCTGTGCAGAAATTACATGAAAATATTCAAAAAATAGCAGCATATCAAGATATTCTCTATGCTCAAAATACATACGCATTGTTAGTTATCTTTCAAGCAATGGATGCTGCGGGTAAAGATAGCACTATTAAACACGTTATGTCTGGAGTCAACCCCCAAGGCTTCCAAGTGTTTAATTTTAAAGCACCCAGTGCAGAGGAATTAGACCATGATTATTTATGGCGAACTAGTAAATCGCTACCAGAACGGGGACGCATTGGGATATTTAACCGTTCATACTATGAAGAAGTATTAGTAGTGCGAGTTCACCCAGAACTTTTTTACAAACAACAATTACCCCAAACTCTGCACGGTAATCACATATGGAAACAGCGTTTTGAGGAAATTAATAATTTTGAGAAATATTTAGTTAATAACGGTGTGATAGTTCTCAAATTCTTCCTCAATGTCTCCAAAAAAGAGCAGAAAAAACGTTTTCTAGAGAGAATTTCATTTCCCGAAAAGAATTGGAAATTTTCTGTCAATGATGTCCGAGAAAGAGCTTTTTGGGACGATTATATGCAAGCATATGAAGCGGTATTTCAGAATACTAGCACCGAATACGCTCCTTGGCATATTATCCCAGCCGATCGCAAATGGTTTACCCGCTTAGTAGTAGCTGATATTATCTGCAAGAAGCTAGAATCACTTAATCTAAAATATCCTACAGTCAGTGCAGCACATCAACAAGAATTGATGCAAGCGAAGACTATTTTAGAACAAGAAGAAGACGTATAGTAGTGAATTAATAACAAGAAGAGAGTATCACAAAATTTTAGGCGACGAGTCTATCTAAAGGATGAAAACAAACTAAACTAAATAAGGTTTAATCTTTAGAGTCATCACAAATTCTACCCGATTTTTTGATAAGTTTATAGTGGAGTATAAGCATTTACCGCTTTAACTTCCAATTCCTTGATCAATAGCGAAGGAATAAGCTATGGATATTGCTGTCAAATACGATATTGAGGTTATCAAGGATGAAGCACGACACCTCGTCTCTAAAGGACTTGTTAACCGTCAACAGCCAATTTATACGCTAAGTAAATATATTACAGAACGTGATTGGCCATTTTTTGAGTTAGAATTAGAAAAACATGAATTTTTGCTCAGAGATAGAATTATTGACTTGTTGAGTCATGAAAAATGGGAAGAAGACTAAGGGACTTCCAATTAAAAAAATATACTATCACTTTGATGGCAAGGGGGCAGGGGGCAGGGAGCAGGGGGAAAGACAGTTGTTTTGAAGAATATAAATTTTGATAGTTTATTTTCTGGAAGTCCCTAAAACGACAATGAAACATTTATTCCCATGAGTTAACATCTTTGATAAATTCAAATCTCGAAATTAACAACAAATTAAAGCCCTCGAAGCAATTCGAGGGCTAAATTGTAGGGATTGGGGATTGGGCATTGGGGACAAGGTAGACAAGGTAGAAAAATTATCAATGACTAATGACTATTGACTGTTGACTAATGACTAATAACTAATGACTGATTATCAGTTGTAACAGTTTCTTTCGTCTCAAAAGTAGAAGATAGTTTACTAACAATCAACTCAACAAAAGACCCTGTATTTTCCTTCTGAAATACTGGCATATCTTGCCAGCAGTGGCGACAAAACCAATGAACTTCAGAACCACGGATATGTGGTAATAGTAAATCTGAGCAACAAGGACAGCTAATCATAACCGTAAATCCTTTTATTAAATTGATAATGAAAGTAAAGTTAAGGAATAGAGTCTTTCATAAAATCAGTATTTATATTTAGAAGATAATGAGTAAATCTGAGGTTTGTGTGAGGAAAAATATAATCATTAACACTTTGTAACTTTTGTACATTAAAGTTGAAGTGTTCAATCATCGGGGACTGGGGATTGGGGAACTGGGGACTGGGGAGACAAGGTAGATAAGGTAGAGTGTTTACCTAATGACTAATGACTAATGACTATTGACCAATATCCTCACAAGATCCTCAAATTATCTCCCTATAAACATAGGTGTAAGACTTAAGAGTTATTGATGTAAATACTCCTTTCTCTTAAGTATCTGTTTAGGGTGTTAGGAATATCAAACATGGTAAATATACTGCTAAATCCTCCTACAGCTAATTCATCTCCTAGAGAACAAGCTTTAGTTTTACCTTTCAACCAAGTGGGTATTGCAGATATACCTCTGGTGGGGGGAAAAAACGCCTCTTTGGGGGAAATGATTCAGCAACTTAGACGCAAAGGTGTAAAAGTTCCCACGGGTTTTGCTACAACTGCTTATGCTTATAGATATTTCATTTCTGCGGCTGGGTTAGAAACCAAACTCAGAGAGATTTTTGCAGATTTAGATGTTGAGGATGTTAACAATCTACGTCAATGCGGGAAACAAGCAAGATTGTTGATGCTGCAAACTCCATTTCCGCAAGATTTACAGGATGCGATCGCCACAGCATACAATAATCTCTGTCAAGAGTATGGTGCAGACACGGATGTAGCTGTCCGTTCTAGTGCGACGGCTGAAGATTTACCGGATGCTAGCTTTGCAGGTCAGCAAGAAACCTATCTAAATGTCCACGGCTTGCAAGCTGTTCTGGAATCTTGTCATAAGTGCTTTGCTTCTATTTTTACTGACCGTGCTATTTCTTACCGCCAAATTAAAGGTTTTGACCACTTTAATATTGCCTTGTCGGTTGGTGTCCAAAAAATGGTGCGTTCTGACTTAGCTGCTTCTGGTGTAATGTTCTCCATCGACACAGAAACAGGTTTTAAAGATGCAGCTTTAATTACCGCCGCCTATGGTTTAGGTGAAAACGTCGTTCAAGGTGCGGTGAACCCCGACGAATATTTAGTTTTTAAACCAACTCTACAACAGGGATACCGTTCTATTATTCAAAAACGCCTGGGTACAAAAGAAATTAAAATGATCTATGATCTAGGCGGCTCAAAATTAACAAAAAATGTCTCTGTTGCACCTTCAGAACGCAATATTTTCTCCCTCAATGACAACGAAATCTTACAACTAGCTAACTGGGCTTGCATTATTGAAGAACACTATTCTCAAGTGCGTGGTGTCTATACACCAATGGATATTGAATGGGCTAAAGACGGCTTGACTGAGGAATTATTCATTGTGCAAGCGCGTCCAGAAACAGTGCAATCCCAAAAAACCAAAAACGTTCTGCGTAGTTATCGATTACAAGGGAAAGCTGAAGAACAACCAAAACCCTTGGTAATTGGTCGTAGTGTGGGGGAAATGATTGGACAAGGTAAAGCCAGAGTGATTCTCGATGTCCATCAAATAGGTCAGTTCCAGGCTGGTGAAGTGTTGGTAACAAACCGCACTGACCCCGATTGGGAACCCATTATGAAACGCGCTAGTGCAATTGTGACTAACTCCGGTGGTAGAACTTGTCACGCTGCGATTATTGCTAGAGAATTGGGTATTCCGGCGATTGTGGGTTGTGGAAATGCCACTACTGTGATTAAAACTGGGCAAGAGATCACCATTAGCTGTGCTGAAGGTGAAACAGGTAAAGTCTATCCTGGGTTGTTACCTTACGAAATTCAAGAAATCCCCCTAGAGAAATTACCCCGCACCCATACCCAAATTATGATGAATTTGGGTAATCCCGAAGAAGCCTTTGGTTTAACTAACATTCCTAACGATGGTGTGGGATTAGCGCGGATGGAATTTATCATTAACAACCACATCAAAGCCCATCCCCTAGCCTTGATTCATTTTGATGAGTTAGAAGATGAACTCGCGAAATATAAAATCGCTGAGTTAACGTCCCAGTACGAAGACAAAACCCAATTTTTCGTCGATAAACTCGCCCAAGGGATTGCAACTATCGCCGCCGCTTTCTATCCGAAACCCGTAATTGTTCGTCTCTCTGACTTCAAGAGTAACGAATATGCCAATTTGTTGGGTGGTAGACAATTTGAACCCCAAGAAGAAAACCCGATGATTGGTTGGCGTGGTGCTTCTCGTTATTATGATCCTCGTTACCGCGAAGGTTTTGCCCTCGAATGTCAGGCCATGAAACGGGTACGGGATGATATGGGTTTAACCAACGTCATTTTAATGATTCCTTTCTGTCGCACCCCCAACGAAGGACGGCGGGTGTTAGCGGAGATGGAAAAACATGGCTTGGTGAGAGGCGAAAACGGCTTGCAAGTCTACGTCATGTGCGAACTACCGAGTAATGTGCAGTTAGCAGACGAATTTGCTCAAGTGTTTGATGGTTTTTCTATTGGTTCTAATGACCTCACACAATTGACATTAGGTCTAGATAGAGATTCTGAATTAGTCGCCCATTTATTTGATGAACGCGACGAAGCCGTCAAGCGGATGATAGCCAAAGCGATCGCCACTGTCAAAGAATACGGACGCAAAATTGGTATCTGCGGTCAAGCACCCAGCGATTACCCAGAATTTGCCAGGTTCTTAGTAGAATTAGGCATTGATTCTATTAGTCTCAACCCTGATTCTGTCCTCAAGACGATGTTAGAAATTGCTGCCGCAGAGGAAGGGTAAGTAGGCAGGGGTAAGTAGGCAGGGGGGCAGGGGGCAGGGAGCAGGGGGAGTAATGAGTAATGAGTAATGAGTAATGAGTGCTGAGTGTTGACTATTGACTATTGACTATTGACTATTGACCAAGGACTTTCAACTATGTTCAAAAAAATCTTAGTCGCACTGAATAATAATGAAATGGGTGAACAGGTTTTTGAACACGCCTTGACCTTAGCTATCACTAACAATGCTGAATTGTTGTTGTTACACGTTATCTCGCCTTTTGATGATGATTATCTCAATGCTTCAGCAATGGAAACACAAAGCACCTACGGCACTTCTCAAACTCATGGCGTGGAATATTATGTGGGGCAATGGAAACATTTACAACAACAAGGAATAGATTTTTTAACACTACTAAATAATCAGGCGATCGCTAAAGGGATAACCTCTGATTTTACCCAAGAATTAGGCGAACCAAGCCGCATTATTTGTGAAGTTGCCAGAAATTCTCAGACTGATTTAATTGTTTTAGGTCGTCGGGGTTTGAGTGGATTGAGTGAATTCTTTTTGGGTAGTGTCAGCAATTATGTATTACATCATGCACCCTGTTCTGTGTTAACAGTCCAAGGGAAAATTCCTGTGAATACAGATAATTTGTCTAGTATCTCTGCATAGTTATCAATAGGTATCACCGTATGTCATCTAGTAACTTATCGCAGTCATATTTAGCAGCAGAGTTATCTAATCCGCAAACTTTGCTAGCTACTTTACGTCAACTGCGGGAATCAGTCTATCAAGAGGGGCAAGAGATTTTTCAAAAATGGCGATCGCAGATTCATCGAACGGCTTTTATTGATAGTAGTATTAACCTTTCTTACTATTTAGCATTGCGGCGACATGATTTAAGACCTTTACAAGCGGCCTTAATGCCTTGGGGTTTGTCTTCTTTGGGAAGAATAGAAGCGAGGGTGATGCCTAATTTAGATGCCGTGATTGCTACTTTAGCAGCAGTTTGTCATGAAACATCTTATAGTCATCCTCCCATAGAAGCGTTTTTTGAAGGCGATCGCTTGTTGAAACACAATACCGAAGAGTTATTTGGCAAAACCCTCAACCATCGCCGAGTCAGAATCATGGTGACGTTGCCCACAGAAGCCGCCGGAAGTTATGAGTTAGTACGGGATCTTATCCATCAAGGCACAAATTGTGTGCGGATTAACTGCGCCCATGATACCCCGAAAGAATGGTTAGCCATGATTACTCATGTGCGCCTAGCACAAGCAGAAATGGGTCGTGCTTGTCAAGTCATGATGGATTTAAGTGGCCCGAAAATCCGCATTGGATGTGCAATTGCACCCCAAGCTAAACAACGCATCTATCGCGGTGAATCTTTATTATTAACTCGCGATTTACCCACCACCATTAGTTCAACTTGCTTTCAAGCTAACTGCACCTTACCACAAGTCTTAGATAGCTTGGAAATTGGTGCTGAAATCTGGATTGATGATGGTCATATAGGTGCTATGGTGGAAGCGATCGCACCGGAGGGTGTATGGTTGCGAATTACCCACACTCGCCCCAAAGGAGAAAAACTCCATCCCGATAAAGGGATTAACTTTCCTTACACAGATTTAAATCTTAGTCCATTAACTGATAAAGATAGACAAGATTTAGATTTTATTGCTGCTCACGCCGATAATATTGATATTATCGGCTATTCTTTTGTCCAAAAACCAGCAGATATCGAGGTTTTACAACAAGAACTAGCAGACAGAATACCCAATCCGGCGCAAATGCCGGCGATTGTAGCCAAGATAGAAACACCTCTAGCCGTGACGAATCTACCGGAATTAATTGTACAAGCAGCCGGCAAACAACCCTTTGGTATTATGATTGCCAGAGGAGACTTAGCTGTAGAAATCGGCTATCAACGCCTCGCAGAAATTCAAGAAGAAATTCTCTGGTTGTGTGAAGCCGCCCATGTCCCAGTAATTTGGGCTACCCAAGTGTTAGAAAACCTTGTGAAAAATGGTATGCCATCACGGGCAGAAATGACCGATGCGGCAATGGCAGAACGAGCAGAATGTGTAATGCTCAATAAAGGTGCATATATCGTTGAGGCAGTAGGAATTTTAGACGACGTATTAACCAGAATGCAAACCCATCAACTCAAGAAAACTCCACAATTACGGGCATTACATTCTTGGTAATTTGTAGGGAATAGGGAATGGGGAATGGGGACTGAGGACTGGGAAGATGGGGGAGTGTGGGGAGTGTGGGGAGAGAGGGGAAAGATTTCTTCCCTATCCTCCCACACCTCCCACCCCTCCCACACTTCCTGCTTGCCCAATGCCCAATGCCCCATTCCCAATATCCATTCTTAACATCCTTCACAGTTAATTTGCACTACACAATTTCTGCCTTTTGCCTTTGCGCTATAGAGTCCTCGGTCGGCGGTAGCAATTAAGATGGCTGGAGATGAATCTGGTTGAGGAATGATGGTTGCTACTCCCAGACTGAGGGTGATGAATTGATGAACGAGAGATTGAGAATGTGGCAATTGCAAAGCACTGATATTCGCTTGAATCTTTTGGGCAATAGCGATCGCACTTGGGGCTGTTGTATTTGGTAGAATCACAGCAAATTCTTCTCCGCCGTACCTAGCCACCAAATCAGCCGGACTGACAGCTTGTGAGATGGCTATGGCAACTTGTCTTAGAACATCATCACCGGCTAGATGTCCATAGGTATCGTTATAAAGCTTAAACCAATCAACATCACACAAAATCAAAGATAATGAAGCTTGTTCTTTTGCTAATTTTTGCCATGCGGCGTTGAGTGTGTCATCAAAGGAACGGCGATTTGCTACTTGCGTCAGCCCATCGGAAGCTGCTAGACGTTGTAATTCTTGGTTGGCTTGTTGTAATTTGTGGTAGAGTTCGGATTGATAAATGGCGATCGCTGCTTGAGTTGCTAATTGATTAAATAGGTTAATTTCCGATTGTTGCCACTCTCTTGTATGAGTACATTGATGAGCAATTAGTAATCCCCACAAACGTTCTTTCTGCAAGATAGGTACAACTAAGTTGGCTTTAATTTGTAAACTCTGGAGCAATTCCACATGACAAGGTGATAATCCGGCAGTTGCAATGTTTTCTACTGCCCGTGTATTGCCCTGTTGGTAGTAAGCCGCACGAGTTGATTGAAAGCAGGTATCCATGACATGAAATCCCAATATTGATTGGCATCCTGGGGCTAAAGATTCCACAGCCACAAACCCACTCCAGTCCTCAACAAACTGATAAATAACTACCCTGTCTACCGCAAACAGCTGCCGCACCTCATCAGCAGTGGCTTGTAAGATATCATTGAGTTCTAATGATTGACGAATACGTTGTGTAACAGCCGCAACAATGCGTTCAGACTCACTTTGATGTTGCACAGACTGCTCAATTGGTTCTGATGATGCAGGTTGTGCATTTAAGTAAATTTCCTGAAATTGAGGCGTGTTCAGAATAGGCGTAGCATGAGGTTGGGCAATTAGATAACCTTGAGCAAAGGTTGCGCCTCTTTCTTTGAGCCAAGTTAATTCTTCAATACACTCAATTCCCTCAGCTACAGTCTGAATCTTTAATTGTTGAGCGATTTCTAGCAATTTTTCTGTGATTGAAGCTTTGTATAGGTCTTGATGCACTTCCCGAATCAAGCCCATATCTAATTTGATAAAGTCAGGGCGTAATTGATGCAGCAAGTTTAAACCCGAATAACCAGAACCCAAATCATCCAAAGCCACAGAAAATCCTGCATCGCGATAGTATCGCAGAACTGCTTTGAGATGATCTAAATCTTGAGGATTGTCTGATTCTACAACTTCAAAGACAATTCTCTCATGGTCAATACCAGCTTCATCAATTGCCTCTACTGTAGAGCGTAAACAGAAAATTGGATCATAAAGGGCAGTTGGCGCGAAATTAATAAACAGGTGTCCTTCTACTTGACAATTGCTAAATTGATGAATGGCATTGAGGCGACCCAGGTGATCAATTTGGGGTAACAATCCCGATTCATGTGCTAACTCGAACATGGGAGTTGGCATGACTAAGTTACCTGCTTGATCTAACCCCCGCAACAGGGATTCATAACCATAAATCTTCGATGTATCTTGGATAGAAACGATGGGTTGGAAGTGACTCACAACTCTCTGCTGAGAAAGCATTTCTACTAGCCAATCTGATTGGCTAAATTTAATAAAGCGTTGTAATGAAGCGATATCACTAAAATCATGCAATTGTGGTTGAATTGCACCCCGAATAAATAGAACTTGCGTTTCTTTTAACTCTCTAGGTGCGAGGAATTGAGCTAAATTACGAGCAAGTTCTTGAGCTTGTCCAGGCTGGCAATCTAAACTTAAACCCGGCCGCTCACTCATTAAGTCATACTTGAGAGTGAACTTATTTAAATATGAAGTAACTTTTGTCAAAGTATGCGGCATGGGAAACCAAAGGAAAAGCCTACCTGCTTCCGCAGTCTGGCAATGTTTAACATTGCGACAGGCACAAGTTTTGGAGATAGGACATTTCTGGCTCATAGATATTAATGTAATTAGTCTGACTTATTATTAGTGTTCCCAATAGTTTTGTTATAGAACAACAAATTTTTTTCAAGATAAGTAAAGATTTAGTGTTTATTTGTTATGTAAATTGTCTACAAAATGTATGTTTAATATGAATTTAGTCTGGTAAAACTTACGCACTACACCACATAAGTTTTCAGTAAGTATACCTGTGACTGGATGAGCTATATTTGGCGATCGCTCTCCAGCAAAAAAATTGAGTTATGTTAATTTTCTTCATTAAAACCTAACTTAAATGAGATTACTTCTTGTCAACTGTCTTGAGGTATAGACTAATATTTTACCAATCATAGCAACACCAACCAAGAAAGACAATCATCCTCACAATACTGTATGATTTTCCTATTGCTCGGTTGCTCAAATAACTCAATTTCTAGGAATTTATACCAAGTAGTTCGATTTTGCTTGTGCAGTCTACAAATCAAGAAATATCACCCAAACCAATATTCTGCTTTACTTGCAGCACTATTTTCAATTAGTTTAGGGTGGGCATTGCTGACAAAGTAAAAGCCAAAATTTGACCTACTGTCAAACAATACCCACCCTATCAGAAATTATCATTCAGCTACAGGTGTAAGAGGTGTGTTAACTTGCAGCTAATTTACCCCAACCCACGTAAGGTAACTTAGCAGCCTTCGCCCGAATTTGCTCAGTATTGGCGACTAATTGACCGCAAGCATCCCAAGCACCGGAAACAAAAGCGGTTCTTGTCCCTTCACTCATGGTAACGGCGGCGGTAAAGTCACCCACTTGTACCTGTAAATTTTCTAAATCTACTGTTACAGCAGCTTGGGGATTAGCAGTAACTAATTCTTGCAATTGTTTGACAGTGGCTGCATCAGCTGTCAAACAAGGTACACCAATTGCCACACAATTACCAAAGAAAATTTCCGCAAAACTTTCACCAATTAAGGCTTGAATTCCCCATTTAGATATAGCTTGGGGTGCGTGTTCCCGTGATGAACCACAGCCAAAGTTACGGTTAACAATTAATATATTCGCGCCTTGATATTGGGGTTGATCAAAGGGATGTTGACCATTTAAAGCGGTGCGATCGTCAATAAAAGCGGCTTCACCCAAACCATCAAAGGTAATCGCCTTTAAAAACCGCGCGGGAATGATGCGGTCTGTGTCGATATCATCACCGACTAAAGGTATACCACGACCAGAAACTTGTTTAACTTCGCTTACCATATCAATTCAAAATTCAAAATTCAAAATTCAAAATTTGAGGATGGGGATTAGGGACTGGGGACTGGGGATTTGGAATTAATAAGGAAAAAGTTATTCTTCCCCTACACCCTTACACCCTTACACCCCTACACCCCTACACTCCTAAAAGTTCTCTGACATCAGCGACTTCGCCTTTAATCGCCGCCGTTGCTACCATTGCAGGACTCATTAACAATGTGCGTCCAGAGGCTGAACCTTGGCGACCTTTAAAGTTGCGGTTGGAGGAAGAAGCACTGATTTGTCTTCCTTCTAATTTATCGGGGTTCATGGCTAAACACATCGAACAACCTGGTTCACGCCACTCAAAACCGGCTTCTTGGAAGATTTTGTCTAATCCTTCGGCTTCGGCGGCTTGTTTGACTCTTTCGGAACCAGGAACGACAAAAGCTTTAATTCCCTCAGCTACACGACGACCTTTGGCGATTTTAGCGGCTTCTCTCAAGTCGCTAATCCTACCGTTGGTACAGCTACCAATAAAGCAGACATCAATTTTAGTTCCCTTAATTGGTTGACCAGGATATAAATCCATGTAGCGGTAAGCTTCTTCCGCCACAAAACGGTCTTCTTCGGCTAGTTCTTCGGGTTTGGGAATAAATTGATCTACGCCAATACCTTGTCCTGGGGTGATTCCCCAAGTTACGGTCGGGGGAATATCTGCGGCGTTGAAGACTACCACATCATCATATTCGGCATCAGCATCACTTTTAATCGATTCCCACCAAGCCACAGCTTGATCCCAGTCTGCACCTTGGGGAGCAAAGTCTCTATCTTTGAGATAATCATAGGTGACTTGATCAGGATTGACATAACCGCATCTTGCGCCACCTTCAATGGCCATATTGCAGACAGTCATTCTCTCTTCCATGTTCATCTGCTCAAAGGTAGTACCTGCGTATTCATAGGCGTAACCTACGCCACCTTTTACGCCCAAGGTGCGGATGATATGTAAAATTACGTCTTTGGCGTAGACACCAGGGTTGAGTGTACCGTTCACTTCTATGCGGCGGACTTTGAGTTTAGATAATGCTAGAGTTTGGGAGGCGAGAACGTCGCGGACTTGACTTGTACCGATACCAAAAGCGATCGCACCAAATGCACCATGACTAGAGGTGTGACTATCTCCACAGGCGATGGTCATTCCTGGCTGAGTGAGTCCCAATTCTGGGGCGATAACGTGGACTATGCCTTGATTGCCAGAGCCAATATTATAAAAAGTAATCCCATTTTCCTGACAGTTGTTTTCCAACGCCTGGATCATTTCTTCCGCCATGCGATCGCCAAAAGGACGGGCTTGATTATCTGTAGGTACAATATGATCTACTGTAGCGACAGTCCGGTTGGGCAATAAAACCTTTAGACCTCTTTCCCGTAACATCGCAAAGGCTTGGGGACTGGTAACTTCATGAATTAGGTGTAGTCCAATAAATAATTGTGTCAGACCCGAAGGAAGTTTACCGACGGTATGTAAGTCCCAAACTTTATCAAACAGCGTTCCTTTGCTCATAGGTCAATGGTTTATGTTACAAGTCAGTTAATCACGAGAAAATCTCACAATCAAGCGTGAAAGAGGGATTGGGGACTGGGGATTGGAATTTGGCATTTTTACTCAGTACCGACTAAACGCCGCGCTACCGCTAACAGCACTCAGCACTTTCAAGCTAGAGTTTTTATCGTATCAAAAAAAGAGTGTGTAGGCTCTTGCCGTTGATGGGAATTTTCACAACAATTGTCACGGAGGTATGTGGGGAGATAGATAGGGAGTTTTATTACTTTTTTACATAGAGCTATGTTAGGATTTTGGCAAAAAATCGCGATGTTATTACGTTTTATTGCCATTATTTCGGGACTAACTATCTCCACGATTTTCAGTATATTTGCAGAAGTTGAACCTACCCAAAGCCCAGTACCACAGTTGAGTAATTCAAAATCTCCTGCCAAAAAGTTGGAAATTGTCAAAAAACGTGCTGATTTAATTCGTTTCAATGGTCAAAAAGTCAAACTCATCGGACGTTACACCTCAAAAGCTTGGAAACCAGACCCCAGATTCACGGGAATTGCTGATTTTCAAGGATTGTATATAAAGTCACAGATTACACTTGAGGACGGGACTCTAGTGAGTGTTTTTCCATCGTGGAATAAACAATCTTTGCGATCGCCTGATGAGGCAGAGGATTACAATCAAAAAATTGTTACAGCTATTGGGGTGGTAAAGTTTGCTGCTAAACCCTATCCCACTTCTCCTAACAGTGAATCTTTCATTAACTTGGTGCAACTCCGCCTACACCATCAAGAAAGCAAGCTTTACTACCCTCATTCAGTAGTGCAGGAATTTGAGCAGTTACCTCATCACCCATCAGGAATATCATTGAAGGCTTGGCAATTTATTCGTCAATCGGATATAGACACAGCCGCAAAACCACAGTTATGGGGTGTGGCTCGTGAATATGAATTGAAAATGACAACCGCACAGCAAAATCAGCCAAATCTACCCATTCACACCTTTAAACTAATGTTGGGACGCAATCTTCCCGCACCTGAACCACCAAAACGTAGACCTTCACCAAATGGAGAACAGTTTGCCTTTGCTGAAGGTGGTGTCCCCAATCATGTTGCAGCTTTGCGTTTAAGCTATGAAGCTACACCAGAAAATCTAAAAATAACAGCAAACTGGTTAGAAACCTTTAAGCCTACACTCCTGACCTTGGCGCAGAATTGCTTTGATACAGATGAATCCGAAATTCTATTTATAGAACAGCAAATTGCTCAAACTATCAAAGACTCACAAAAAACTGGTGCAGAGCAAAACCACCGTTATCAAACACCCCGCATAGGATTAGACGTTAACGCAGATGTTCCGCGTCAACATCTTAATGCTTTGCTGTGGCGTAAAGACCAACCTGGAGAACGTAGAGGTTACTGTGATATTGAACCTCGAAATGTCAAGTTTCCTTCTTGATTAAACGTTTAAATCACGCAACGCCAAACGAATTTGTTCTAAACGTCTGCGGTTGACACCCAAATCCGATTCTCCTACCCGTGAAGCAGAACGCATATGAATGACTGACTCATTGGGAGGGAAATAAAATTCCACATCATCAACAAATTTAAAGATACGACTTTTAGAAATTGCATAGATGTAATTTTCTTTCTCTTCTAAAACCTCTGTGCGGGGAACAACTGTAAGGACTTTCAGTAAGGTTTTACGTGCTGTATCACGGTCTACATGATAAGCAATGGGATCAATGGCGTGTTTAGCATCAGCATCTTGACTGACCACACAGTTATCTGTCAACGGACACGCACTCAGATGACCTAAATGAACTCCCAAGCCGGAAGAGTTAGCCCAAGTAGCCGCAGGAAATAGAAAAATACTGCTCACACTGAAGAAGATCACACAAGCAACATTCCACAATTTTCGCTGTGTACAAGCGGTTGACAAAAGACGGAACATGGCAAATTTACTCCTCTAACTGGACATAACACTCCATTATTGTCCGTCACGTTGCTACGCTCCGAATTCAAAACTCAAAACTCAAACCTAGACTTTTCGTTTATGAGTAAACAATACAATGTTTATTTAGTAGTTTTTATACATATTGCGATTTTTGCACTTAATTGATGAAATTGTAAAATTTGTCACTAATAATTCATACATATATAGCCGAAAAATATCTTGTAAAAAAAATTTGCCTTTATATAAGGACAAATTACAACTCCTTTGACACAATGGTACAGAAACTTACAGGTATCTAATATTTTTAGATATCCGTAAGCATAAGCCGCATGATTCAGTAATGTAAATGTCACCTGTCTAACAAATAACACAGTATGAACACTCACAATCCTTTGCAGACAATAGAAACTAGTTACCATGCAGCTTTAGGGGCTATTAGTGAATTAACTACTTTAATTCAATCACCACACAAATTCACAAATTATTTGACTCAAGTTCAGCAAACACCTATCCAACTGTTCCAAGATTTAGCCACAAAAGGCAAAAACATGGAACAAGATATGAATAGTTTTTGGAAAAATTACTTTTGTGACAGTGGTAATAAATCATCTTTCCCTAAATATATAGAACGAGCCGACGGACAAGCCTTTAACCAACCCTACGAAATCAAAGGTACAAAAATGTATGGCTTTGTCGTGGAAGGTTCAATGGCAAAACTGCAAGAGATATGTGATAAATATCTCAACGATCCCAACAACGGGGAAATCGAATATCGCCCCGCTATGAATTATTTAATCTTGACATTCAACAAGATAGACTCTTTAAGTTCCATCTATCCCCCCGACTATGAAAAAGGAACTGTGCATGAAGAGGAAGCCATCTTTTGGATGTTGACAGTGGTAGGTAAAAAAGTTGGCCCCTTGTTCATTGCCGAACGTCTAGCTTGGTTCATGCCTTATTTGTATGTGAATAATTCGCCAATTCTCGTGTCAGGAAGAGAAGTTTACGGCTTCTTTAAACAACTGGGTGTATTTCAGATTCCCGACTTAAATCAACAACCAGACTTATTCACCGTAGACACATTAGTATTTAAAGAATTTAGTCCTAATAGCCAATCAATAGATGCGCGCCTTTTAGAAGTCCGCCGCATCGGTACAGGAGAACAGCACCAAAACCTCAAAACATGGGATAACTTTACAGATGCAGCAAAGGCGATCGCCAATATACTATTCGAGAATAACGAAATAGTCCTTCCTGGTCTACAGTTACCCTTCAATCTCCTTGAATATCTGATCGAAAAAATCGTCCCTCTCGTCACCCTCAAACAAATCCGCGACGTAGAAAACAGCAAAAAAGCCTGCTACCAAGCCCTCATCGAATCTCCCATGCAGCTACAGACCTTCTACGGCGGAAAACTCTTTGGTTTCAACAACTTTGGCGACCAATTCCAACTCAAAATTAATAACTTCGCCAGCCAACCAGTTGTCCAAGACTTAGGCTTACACAAAGGTTATTCCCCAGGTAGCGAATCCATCAATATCCCCGTCAAACTGGGATTTGTCCTACATTTCGACTTCACCCTCAAAGACGGAAAAGCCGTCTGGCAAGCACAGCAGAAATAGTGCTGAGTAATGAGTAAAACTTCCAGTCCCCAATCCCCAGTCCCCAACCCCCCAACCAAGGAAAAACAACTATGTCCAAAACCTTTCAACCAAAAAAGATTGCTATCTTAGGCGGTGGAATGGCATCCTTAACCACCGCCTACGAATTAACCAGTCAACCAGGATGGGAAAACCTCTACGACATTACTATCTATCAAACGGGTTGGCGTTTAGGGGGTAAATGTGCCACCGGACGCAATATCAAACCCCACGCACCTAATTATGAGCCAGACTACCGCATTGAGGAACATGGACTGCATATTTTTTTTGGATTCTACGAAAATGCCTTTCGTCTACTCAAGCAATGTTACGACGAACTCGGCGGTAACGGGCCTTTCAGCACCATCGAAGACGCATTCAAACCCCACAGTCTCATCGTTCTAGAAGAATATATCAATCACAAATGGGTGACTCTGCCTTTTGATTTTCCCACTAATTCTTTAGTTCCCTGGGAAGGTGGGGGAATATCTTCTCTTTGGCAACATATCTGCACAACTATCAAATTCGTTATTCAGACTTACGCACATATAGATGATTATAGCCGTGCCAAGTTGAGTAAAAGTCCCTCAGCATTCTTTGCTAAACAAATTTCACTAGGCAAAGAGATCATAGAATTCTTATCAGATTCTAGCGTCTTACAAGTTCCTAGTCAGTTAATACAGTTATTTCTTCAACAACCAAACTATTGGGGAGGATGGCTAGATAGCATTAAACAAAACATTGGAAATCTTTTGCAAGACATAGACTTAACCTCTGAAACAGTCTTCTTAAAAATTGCTCACAACCTCATCCAATCACTACCCAAAAATACCAAAACTCATAGATATGAACATCACCAATTAATTCTCAAACTAATAGAACGTTTTCAACAACTTATCCAACGTCAAATAAATGTAAAAATTTCTCAGAATCCTGATGTCTTTTGGCGTTTAACACTAATTGATCTAGCATTAGCCAACATCCGGGGTTTATTTGTTGATGAAGTAATTCACTTTTCTTCCCTAGAGAAATTAGATGAATATAACTACATAGACTGGCTCAAAAAACACGGAGCTAGAGAATCAAGCATCAAATCAACATTTATTCGCGTTTTATACGATTTAGTGTATGGATTTCCTGAAGGAAATACAAATCAACCACAATTAGCAGCCGGAACAGCTATCCGTATTCTGACTACCATTTTGTTCCGCTACAACGGTGCAATCATGTGGAAGATGCAATCAGGAATGGCGGATGTAGTTATTACTCCACTTTATGAAGTATTAAAACGTCGCGGCGTGAAATTTCAATTCTTCCATGTCGTCAAACAACTGCATTTAAATGAAACCCAGCAAAGCATCGCCAGTATTACAGTATCTCGTCAAGTAAATCTCAAAAACCCAAATCAAGAATATCAACCACTGATTAAGGTAAAAGATATTCTTTGCTGGCCTAGTGAACCTCTTTACAACCAAATTGTCGATGCGGAAGCTGAAAAACTCCAAGCAAAAGCTATTAACCTAGAATCATATTGGACACCTTGGGAAAACGTAGAAGAAATCACCCTCAAACAAGGGAATGATTTTGATATCGTGCTGTTAGGAATTCCTCTAGCCGCCTTACCCTCAATTTGTAGTGAACTAGTCAACGCTAAGAAGAATCCAGTTCATCAAAAATGGCATGATATGTTAACTCAGGTTAAAACAGTCACCACCCAAGGCGGACAGATTTGGCTTAAATCTACTTTATCCCAACTAGGATGGCAAAAATCTAGTCCAGTGCTGGGAGCCTATGTTGAACCACTCGATGTCTATGCAGATATGAGTGAGTTGTTAGAACGAGAAAATTGGCCGGCGGAATATTACCCTTATAATTTAGCCTATTTTACTGGTGTCATTGCTGATCCTGGAATTCCTCCCCAAACAGAATATGATTTTCCTGCTCAAGTCAAAAAGAAGGTTGAGGAACAAGCAATTAATTTCCTCAACAATTACATTGGACATCTTTGGCCTGATGCTACCCAGCCTAAAAATCCTCAAGGTTTAAATTGGGACTTACTTGTAGATTTTCAAAACCGTCAAGGAGTAGAACGCTTTCAAGCTCAATATTGGCGAGTCAACATCGATCCCTCAGAACGCTATGTACTTTCTGTTCCTGGTAGTACAAAATATCGCCTCAAAACTGATGAATCTGGGTTCAACAACCTTTATTTAGCTGGTGACTGGATTAATAACGGTTACAATTCTGGTTGTGTAGAAGCTACAGTCATGTCTGCAATGCAAGCTACACGCACCATTCTCCAACAATGGTTTCAAATTCAATACAGTAAAAAAATTATTGGCGAATGGGATGACTGGATTTAACTGTCAGTTAATTTCTCATTGACTGAAGTTTATTATTTGCAAATAATTCAGTATGAATTGGGTGTGATGAAATTTATCCATGAGTTAAAATCAATACATTTTCAATGTTGGATTATCTGCTGACTTTGAAAATGTATTTTTTATTTTGAAAATACATTCTTACTCTAAGATTAATTAAAAAAACCTTATGATACGATTACCTAACTATCAAATTATAGAGTTAATTGATGATGCCACAAAAACAGCCGTTTACCGGGCAAGACGAAATCAAGATGGTCAGATAGTAATTATTAAACTTTTAAAGACAGAATACCCAGAACTTAAAGATATAGCAGCACTCAAACATGAGTATGAATTAATCAAAAACTTAGACATACAAGGAGTTATTCACACTCATGGACTGGAAAAATATCGTAATGGATTTGCTATTATTTTAGAGAACTTTGATGGCATCTCGCTCCACAAAATAATTCAAAGTCAGAAAATAAGTATATTAGAATTTATTAACATCGGGATTCAAATTACTCAAGCTTTAGGTGAACTGCATCAGCAATATATCATTCATAAAGATATTAAGCCACAAAATATCATTCTCAATCAAGAATCCCAAAAAATTAAAATTATTGATTTTTCTATTTCATCTCTATTATCGCAAGAAAAAGCCCAACTCAATAACCCTGATTTGCTGGAGGGGACTTTAGCTTATATGTCTCCGGAGCAAACAGGAAGAATGAATCGGTCGGTTGACTACCGTACAGATTTCTATTCTTTAGGTGTAACTTTTTATGAAATGCTTACGGGTCAGCTACCTTTTAATGTCATTGATCCTATGGAATTAGTGCATTATCATATTGCTAAACAGCCGCTACCTGTAAATCAATTAGTTCCCGAAATTCCTCCCGTAATTTCTGCAATAATTATGAAATTACTCAGCAAAACTGCTGAGGAAAGATATCAAAGTGCTTTTGGAATTCAAGCAGATTTGAAAAAATGTCTTTATGAATTTCAACAAGATGGTTGTATATCTGACTTCGATATTGGTCAATATGATCAGTCAAGTCAATTACATATCCCAGAAAAACTTTATGGTAGAGAAGCAGAAATAAATACTTTAATGACTGCTTTTGAGAACATTAATCAAGGTAGTAAGGAATTAATACTAGTTGCTGGTTATTCAGGTATTGGTAAATCAGCGTTGGTTAATGAGATTCATAAACCTATTATCAAAAATCGTGGTTATTTTATCAGTGGTAAATTTGAACAATTCCAGCGTAATATTCCCTATGCTTCACTGATTCAAGCATTTCAAGAGTTAATCCAGCAATTACTAGCAGAGAGTGAAACGCAACTAGCCGATTGGAAAGGAAAACTTCTAGAAACATTAGGAACTAATGCCCAAGTGATTATTGATGTCATTCCCGAATTAGAACTGATTATTGGTAAACAACCAGAAGTTACACAATTAGCTTCAGCAGAAGCACAAAATCGTTTTAACTTGCTCTTTCAAAGATTTATCAATGTTTTTGCTCAGAAAGAACACCCACTGGTCTTATTTTTAGATGATTTACAATGGTCAGATTTAGCCTCTCTCAAACTTATTCAACTATTAGCCACAGATCCAGATATTCAATATTTATTAATTATTGGCGCATATCGAGATAATGAAGTTGATGCTCATCATTCATTAATATTGACTTTACAGGAAATTTCCAAAAACAATGTAAATATCCAAACTATTAAATGTCACCCCTTAAAAATTGGTGATGTTCAAACATTAATTCATGAAACACTAAAATGTGAACTAGAAGCAGCTAAAGATTTAGCAGAACTTATTTACAAAAAAACTGCCGGTAATCCTTTCTTTATCAATCAGCTAATTAAATTCATTCATCATGAGAATCTAATTAAGTTTGATTTTATTACTAATCAATGGCAATGGCAGATTCAGCAGATTCAGTCTTTAGGTATTACTGATAATGTTGTTGAATTGATGGTCGGTAAAATTCAAAAACTCCAAGACAGCACACAAGATATTTTAAAATTGGCAGCCTGTATTGGTAATCGATTTAATTTAAATATGTTGGCTTATGTGCAGGAAAAATCGCCGACTCAATCAGCATCAGAACTTTGGGAAGCCTTACAAGCGGGTTTAATTGTACCTTTAAGTGATAGTTACAAACTACCACAACTCTTAGAAGATGTTGATGCTTTTGTAATTGATTATAAATTTCTTCACGATCGCGTGCAACAAGCAGCCTATGCCTTAATTCCTGATGATGACAAAAAAGCGATTCATTTAAATATTGGTCGAATGCTTTTCAAGAACATAGATGAGGATAGTTTAGAAGAGAAAATCTTTGATATTGTTAACCATTTAAATATAGCTGCCACATTAATCACAGAGCCACAAGAAAGATATCAGTTAGCTAAATTCAACCTCATTGCTGGATGTAAAGCTAAGGATTCTACTGCTTATGAATCTGCTGTGAAATTTTTTCATCAAGGTCTGATATTCCTATCAGATGATGCTTGGCAAAATCATTATCAATTAACTTTAAGTCTTTATGTGGAAACTATCGAGTCGGAATATTTAAACACGAATTTTGAACAAGCAGAGCCATTATTTAATTTAGTAATTAGCAACAGTCAGAATCTTTTAGATACAGTCAGAGTCTATGAGAAGAAAATTAAATTTTATGTTGCCCAAAATAAGATGAGGGAAGCCTTAGACTTAGATTTGCAAGTTCTCCAGATGTTGGGTGTGTGTTTGTCTCAAACTCCCCCAACAGATTTAACTATTGAGGACTTAGCAAATCTCCCAGTCATGACTGATCCTGATAAACTAGCTGCTATGCGGATACTCATGACAGCAATGCCACCTGCTTATTTAGCAGATCCTGCACTTTTGCCGCTAATTGCTTTTACAATGGTTGATTTATGTGTGCAGTATGGCAATTCATCTTTTGCAGCTTATGCCTATGGTTTTTACGGGTTAATTTTATGTGGCCCTCTGCAAGATATCGAATCAGGATACAGATTTGGTAAATTATCATTGCAGATTTTAGAAAAGTTCAATGCCAAAGAAATTAAAGCTAAAGTATACGCTTTGTTTAATATTTTTGTGAGACATTGGAAAGAACATATTCAGACAACCATAGAACCACTCCGAGAAGGTGTAGAAAGTGGTTTAGAAACAGGCGATATTGAGTACGTTGGTTACAACGGTATGTTGGCTTGCTGGCATCCTTTTCTAGCAGGTGAAAAATTAGAAGTAGTCGAACAATTACTAGAAAATTATATAAAATTATCGCACAAAATAAAACAAGATCATTTTTCTTTTTGCTTATTAATTTTAAAGGAAATGATAGTTGAGTTAATAGAGGGTGTAGACAATAAGCACTACTTAGAAGGCGAAAGCTTTAATCAATCGATTATGCTGAAAATGGCAGGTAATATTACAGCGATTTTCTATGCTTATCTTTCTAAAAGTATTTTGAGTTATTTGTTTGGAGATTACCTTAATTCTCTTAAAAATGCTCAAATAGCTCAGGAATATGAGGTGGCTGTCGGAGGTACTGTATATTTAGTAGAATATAAATTTTACTATTCTCTAGCACTAATTGCTGTTTATTTAGACCCGAATTTACCAGCAGATCTCAAGAGTGAATATAACTTACAATCCGTAATAGCAAAAGTAGACGCAAATCAGCAAAAATTGGCATTTTGGGCAAATCACGCGCCTTTGAATCATCAGCATAAGTATGAACTAGTAGCGGCAGAAAGAGCAAGAGTTTTAGGCGAAACTCTAGCGGCGATGGAATACTATGATTGTGCAGTTAGGGGTGCAAGTAATTCTGGCTACAGTCAGGAAGAAGCCTTAGCTTATGAACGTGCAGCAGAGTTTTATCTGAGTTTAGGAAGAAATGAATTTGCTTCCCTATATATGACAAAAGCACACTATGGTTATCGTCATTGGGGTGCAACTGCTAAAGTTAGAGATTTAGAATTGAAACACTCAGAATTGATTGCTAAAGTCTCTACACAACATCAAGTAGGTTTTACCAGTAATAACATAACTGCTTCTACAGGCAGTGCGAAAGCTAGTGAATTAGACTTAATTACGGTCATTAAAGCTTCGCAAGCATTATCAGAAGTCATTTTATTAGATAATCTTCTAGAGAAGTTAATGACGATTGTTATTGAAAATGCAGGGGCGCAAACTGGTATTTTAATTTTAGAGAAAGATGGTAAGTTATTTATTGAGGCTCAAGCTTGTGTAGACACCCAAAATTTAACTGTTGGTCAATCAATCCCAGTAGATAATCATCAGGTATTGCCTTTATCTATAATTAATTATGTAGCCAGAACGAAAAAAGATGTGGTTCTTAGCAATGCTTGTAATGAAGGTAATTTTGCCCTAGATCCTTACATTAATAAGTATCGAATTAAGTCACTGATGTGTACTTCCATAGTAAATCAGGGTAAATTAATCGGTTTACTTTACTTGGAAAATAATTTAACATTAGGGGCTTTTACTCCTAATAGGATACAGATATTAAAAATTCTCTCGTCTCAAGCTGCTATATCTATTGAAAATGCCCATTTTTATGCAAATTTAGAAGAAAAAATTCAGGTAAGAACTAGGGAATTAAAAGAGAAAAATATCCAATTAAACCAGACTCTACAAGAATTAAAAGTTACTCAAACCCAACTAATTCAAACGGAGAAAATGTCCAGTTTGGGTCAAATGGTAGCGGGGATTGCTCACGAGATTAATAATCCGGTGAATTTTATTCATGGCAATTTAGGGCATATAGACGGTTACACCCAAGATTTACTAACTTTAATTCATATTTATCAAGATACATATCCTGATAATGCACCGGAAGTTGCAGAATTTTTAGAAGATGTCGATATAGAGTTTATTCAAAAAGACATACCGAAGATTTTATCTTCTATGAAAATTGGAACACAGCGCATCCGAGAAATTGTGCTGACTTTGCGTAACTTCTCTCGGTTAGATGAGGCTGATATGAAACCCGTCAACATTCATGAGGGAATTGAAAGTACATTATTAATTTTACAGAGTCGTCTGCAAGCAAAACCTGGTCAGCCTACAATTGAGATTATCAAAGATTATGGTAATTTACCAAAAGTTGAATGTTATGCAGGTCAACTTAATCAGGCATTTATGAATATCTTGAATAACGCGATTGATGCGACAGAGAAGCGAAATCAGGAAAGAACAACAGAGGAAATTAAGGATAATTCTAGCGCGATCGCTATTCGTACCCAAGTAGTCAATCCTGATTTTGTCGCCATTAGTATTAAGGATCATGGTGTAGGTATAGAAGATAGTGTCAAACATAAAATATTTGATCCGTTCTTTACTACTAAACCAGTGGGACAAGGTACTGGGTTAGGATTATCCATCACCTATCAAATTATCGTCGATAAACATCAAGGGACGATAGAGTGCGTTTCTGAACCGGGAAAAGGTACAGAGTTGATTATTCAAATACCTTGTCGGCAAAAATGACCAATCTAGCATGAGTATGCTAGCAAACAAGCAGGTTTGAGGCGGAAAGAGACTGATGCCTGATCTACTGAGTTGTCACTTATTCTCAGTGGGTGTTAGTTTTGCAGCCAGTTAGGGAAAACTACTATTAGTTGGATGTCAATGCTACTTAAGGAAGATATTTTGACTTTGGTCAATGATTTTTCTCGAACAAAACCCTATTGACAACTTTTTTGTGTAGATATTTAGGAATCAAGACTACTATGGCTCAAATCTCTTCGCTCGACAAGCAAATAGAATCCCTAGAGTTACCAATTGAACGCGATCAGTTTTTGCGTACAGTCATTCGAGAGTTAGCTGGCACTTTACAGGATGTGGTTGGTGTGGAAGAGGCAGCAGGGTTTCTAAATGTAGTTGGGTATCGCACCGGCCAACACGTCAACCAGATATACCATAACGCACTACAACTTTCTCATCTTTCTCGTGAACAGGTAACTGCCGTCCTTGTCGATTGGAAACGCCGCATTCAAGGAGACTTTTACGTAATTGAAGAAACTGATGAAAAGATTGTTTTAGGCAATCGTAAATGCCCTTTTGCAGAACAAGTAGAAGGGCGTGAAGCTATGTGTGTCATGACATCTAATATCTTTGGCGCGATCGCAGCAGACAATCTCGGCTACGCTAGGGTCGAGTTAGAAGACACCATCGCCAGAGGCGCACAAGAGTGCAAAGTTGTCATACATTTAAAACCTAGCGAAGCATCAGAAGAGTTTGCCGGGCAAGAATATTTCAAATTGTAGTAACAGCATCAAGCGGAAGTTCGCAGATGATCACTTTTTCTCTGCTAGATATTTTCGTTGAAGTTGACTCCTCACTGGCTTAGTCTTTGAGTCTGTTAGTTTTTCACACCTCAGCAAAAAACCTGCTTCGACACATCAAAATCATGAAACCTGATCAATTTTTAGCTTTTGCCCAGGTTTTACCAGAACCTATGCTACTTGTAACCAGTGCAGGTGAAATTTTGGCTGCTAATTCAGCTGCTGCCAAATTATTTAGTAAAACTAGTAAAGCGATGATTGGTCAGAATTTCAGCGAGTTGGTTAATGATTCTCCAGAGAAAGTCAACAACTATCTGCAAGTTTGCGCCCAAAGTCGTCAGATGATTTTGGGTGCTTTCACTATTCAACAAACCCCAGGGGAAGAAATTGCTTGTCGCACTCAAGGTGCTGTAGTTCAACCGCGATCGCCTCAAAGCCCAGCGATCAATTTACTGCGCCTAGAAAAAAGAACGAGTAATGAATTTGTTGTGCTTAACCAAAAAATTCATGCACTGAGTCAGGAGATTAAACAACGCCAACGCATTGAAGCAGAACTGGTTCAATCTAACGAAACTTTAAAACAAACTTTAATCAAACTGCAAAATGCCCTGGAATCTGTCCAAACAGAAAAGATGTCTGGTTTAGGACAGTTAGTGGCAGGAATTGCCCATGAAATTAATAATCCAATTAGCTTTATTCATGGGAATCTTGCTTATGCTGCTCAATATTATGATGATTTAATAAAATTAATTCACCTCTATCAGCAAGAATATCCCCATCCCAGCCAAGTAATTCAACAAGAAATTGAAGCCTTAGAACTGGAATTTCTGCAAGCAGATATCAAAAAATTACTCCAGTCAATGCAGACAGGTTCTAAGCGTGTGTCCCAGATTGTACAATCTTTGCGAAACTTTTCTCGCTTAGACGAAGCAAAATTCAAACTGGTTGATATTCATGAAGGTTTAGAGGCTACATTGATGATTTTGCAAGGTCGCCTCCAGTCAATGAGCCATACTCAAATTGAAGTGATGAGGGAATATCGTAAATTGCCATTAATTTATTGTTCTCCTTGTCAACTCAATCAAGTGTTTATGAATATTTTAAATAATGCGATTGATGCCTTGGAAGATGCTGAAAAATTGCGATGTTCTCCCAGCGAAAGCTCATCGTCAGCACTAACACAAAATCATCCTAGTCGGATCTGGATTCGCACAGAGACAATCAGCGATCGCTACATCGCAATTCGCATCCGAGACAACGGTAAAGGCATCCCTAGCGAAATCCATCATCAAATATTTAATCCTTTCTTTACCACTAAGCCAATTGGTAAAGGCACAGGATTGGGACTATCAATTAGTTACCAAATCATTGAGAGCCATAATGGTCGAATTAATATGACCTCTGAACCAGATTTGGGAACGGAGTTTACTATTGAGTTACCGATTGTTGAAGAGCAAGACTACAGAGACTGCTGATATCATCAATAAAACCAATTCGCAATTCGCAATTCGCAATTCGCAATCAAACCAAAAATTCAAAATTGCTATGAGGCAGATGATTTATACCAAGTTTTTCGCCACTGTTGCATTTGATTAATTTCAGTATTCTGCCCTTTGATAATGGCTTGCGCTAAATTTTTGATTTCTGGACGTTGAGATTTTTGTAAAGCATCTTTAGCCATAACCACAGCTGCTTCATGATGGGGAATCATCGCATTAATAAAACGCAAATCAAATTCTGCATCAGCTTCGCCTAAATTCACATCCATCATCATGGACTGCATTTGCTCAGAGGACATTGGCATCATATGACCCATTTTGGCATCATAAGCCATCGGTTGATTATCTGCTTTGGGATACCAAGTTTTACGCCATTGTTTCATCTGATTAATTTCTTGTGTCTGCGCTTTGATAATCTCATCTGCTAATTGTTTAATTTCAGGACGGGTAGATTTTTGCTTGGCAACATTTGCCATGTTCAACGCCCCTTGATGGTGGGGAATCATTGCATCAATGAATCGTAAATCATAGTTAGCATCGGCTGGCCCCAAATCCATAGCCATGTTGTGATTGCTACCACTATGGTTCATGTCATGATGATTCATGTGGTGCTGAGAATTTTGATTCTGAGCTTGAGAAGTTGTTGAACAGGCTGTTAATAGTGCCAAACTAAAAGCCAAAAAACTGTTTTTCCAAGTTAGAAGTTGCATAGTAATCATTCCCCATTACGGATTGCTCTTTAATTCTGAACTATCCATCTAACTGGAGAGTCAACCAATTTTAGATTTTGGATTTTGGATTTTAGATTTTAGATTCAATTCGCCCTGCTTCCTGCCTCTTGTACGTAGTAATCAAAGCGTTGGCGGAGTTGCTCTATAGTTAGATTCTGTGTCCAGTATTCTACCAAGGCGTGACCAAATGCCCAGGCGTTGCGCTCTGGGGTGCTGGGGTTTTCTAACAGCAATGGCCACAAAGATAACAAATCAAATTTTGCTGGTTTTAACAGTGAGAATAAATCAAAAGCCATCTGGAGTTTACCAATGACAATGGGTAACTGCTCGACAGGGATTTGTTCTGCTAGGATATACGCCAAGGTAGGAGAACCGGTTGATAATGTGGCAATAAACTGAAGTACCGGACTTTTTAGCAGTGCTGTTAATCCTTGGGTAGTGGCCATTTGAAAGGTGTAATGGTCGATAATTTTGGCAGCCCCTACTGTGCGGGCTTCGCGGTTACGTAAAAATCTGGCGAGTCTGAGTTGCTTGGCTGGTGCGATCGCTTCTATGATTCCTAAAGATAAAGCATCTATGCCCCAAGCCATCCTCCCAGTATTCAAATCACTAGTTACCACAGGTAACACTAAATTACAAAATTCTCCCAATAACTCGGCACGATACCCTGTAGCTTCACGAATGGCGATTTCTTTGGCTTTATCACCATCTTGCCAATTATAAGGCGGTTGCCACTCTCTGATCGGACGTAACTTATCTACTTGCGTCACAACGGCGATCGCTGGTATATCTGCAACGGTGGCTTTGATGGCTTGGAGAAAATCTACATCCATCTGCAAGGCGGGATCAAGCACAGGTGTAACTAACAGTAATAAATCGGCGTTAGTGGCATAGTCTAAGACTAGTTGGCGTAAATCTTCCCGCTTGACTTGTTCGTAACCTGGTGTATCCCACAGATGCAGGGTTTCGCCGTCTTTGGTTTGCCAATGATAGTCTTGAATTTGGTCGGTACTAGGCAAAACATCAACTTCTGCTATGTCTCCTTGGAATATCGTATTAATCAAACTGCTTTTCCCTGCACCTGTTCTACCCACAAGTAAAATGCTGAGGGGTTTCTGCTCAACCTTTTCGACTGGTTCGGCTTGGGCGAGGATGTTTTGCAGGGTTTGAGTTTTCGCCTGGGTAGTTGCAGGTGTTTCTATGGTGATGGTTTTACCACTGTAAAGTGCGATCGCCTGTCTGCACAAGTTCCGCAAGGCGGCTTCTCGCAATAATTGCCCTAAATTTACCAATAATTGCTGATTTGCTTGATTAGAGTAACCTTTCGTAGCCCGATTAGCCGCCGCCGCCACGGGATTTAATAACCACTGCGCCCAGCCCCACGCCCGCCAAACCTTGCGGGCTGATGGTTCTAATTTGCGGTAAACTTCATAGGCTTGGTAGGCTTGCCCCACGGTGACTTGATTGAGTGCAGGCGATAACTTTTGCATCCACTGATCTAAATCATCCACCGTTCCCCGAATCAGTCCATACACTTGGGGAACGTAGATATTTAATAGAGGATACTGCACCTCTGGATTGTAGATATGGGCAACAGCCACGACTAAATCTTGGCAGCGTTGCCAAAAAGTTTGCCAATCTTCCCAAATCGGGCGATCGCTTTGGGCTGCATTGAGAATCTGTTGTAATGCTGCTTCTGCTTGTTGTGTCGCGTCAGTGCTAACTGATGCGGTGGTATCTGCAACAGTAGATTTTAATTCTTCCTGGACTTGAGCGATCGCCGCTTCCACTTGTTTAATTGCAGGTTGTGTCCACTTTACCAACAACCAACGCCAACCCACAAATACTAATGTAAATACCCCCCAAATCCAATTTATCCCCCAAGCATGGATTTGCATTCCGGCGGATACCAACAAGAAAATCATAATAGAGGCGATCGGCACTGCCAAGACAACCCACTGCCAAACTTTTAAACGCACCATGTCTTACACTTGTCCTAGTTAGACTCTGATACTGTTATTTTAGGCAGGAGAAGAAAGGAAAAAGGCAAAAAATATCTTTTACCCTTCTCTACGAGAGACTGCGCCAACGGGTGATGCTCCTGCGCCGCTAACGCCATTTGCGGCGTTGCTGAATTGAGATATGATTTATCCCTCTTCTGTCACTTTCCGAGTATTCTGAATAAAAGGATGAAAAGAAAAAACTCTGGAAGGTAAGCAGGGCAATGGATGTAGAATTACAAATCCTCAAACATTTGGCAAGAGATGCTCATCCAACAGTTGCGCTCATAGATGAATATTGTGCAGAGTATAAAAACCTGTTCAAAGAGGTAAGAAATTATGAGTGCTTTAAATATTTACATTTGGGGATAATATCAACAATAAAAAGAAAATCGTTACCAGAAATAGCGAAGGTGGTAAGTATAAACTCAGCGCAGTCATTACATCATTTTATAGCTAACTCAGATTGGTCAGTAGATGAATTAAAACAACGAAGATTAAAGAAAATCAAGCAAGCCTTGAATGGTCAGGCGATTACAGTAGTAATAGATGAAACCGGAGATAGAAAAAAAGGTAAAAAGACTGATTATGTCGCAAGACAATATTTAGGAAGTGTGGGAAAAGTTGATAATGGAATAGTTTCAGTCAATGCTTATGGAATTTATTCTAATATAACTTTTCCTTTAAGTGTAAAAGTATTCAAACCAAAAGGGACGCTAAAATCAGGAGATAAATATAAAACTCAAATAGAGTTAGCGTCAGAAATAATTACAGAGTTAATTGAAGAGGGTGTTAATATTGAACTGGTACTGGCAGATAGTTTATATGGTGAGCAGCGCGTTGGGCGGCTTTGCCGACTTGAAGCGACTGCGAACCCGAAGGGTGAAAGTAGCCAGTTTCTGAGAAAACTGGATGAATATAACTTAGCTTATGTTGTAGCAATCAGAAGTAATCATGGTGTCTGGATGCCATCAGGGCAGAGCGTTAGGGCGAATAAGTGGTGCAAATTTGAGAGAACATTTAGTAATCAAAAATCAGAAACTAGATATATAAGAGAAATAGTTTATGGTAAAAAAAGAGCCATAACTTACTGGGAAATAACAACTGACCCAGAAACCATGCCAGAAAATTCTACCTCTTTTGTGATGACGAATCTTCAAGGGAACTTGAAGAAGATTTTAGGTGACTTATATGGATTAAGAACCTGGGTTGAATATGGGTTTAGGCAATGTAAACAGGAACTAGGCTGGACAGATTACCGTTTTACAAATTTCCAACATATTGAGAGATGGTGGGAGATTATTTTTAGTGTTTATACGATGATTAGTTTAAATTCTCCAGTCTTTTTAGGCTTGAATCAATCTCATCAACTTGAGACTGAAGCACAAGAAAATAATGATGTTGATTTTTCTAATCATCCGCAATGGAATCATGAATCTGGATGGAAGAATACTTTAAATAATCTGCGTCTTATTATCCAACCACTTTTACTATTTTGGTTAATTTATCCCTGGTTAAGTATTTTCCCTAATTCAGATTTGTTACTGGGATTCAATCATTTAATTGCCACAATGAATCAATTTAAACCCTATTATGCTTCTGGATGATTTAGCTTCTGAACTATTTGCTTATTCCGGAAAGTGCCAGAAGAGGGATATTTGTGTGATGTAAACTTCACCCTTGCTATTAACTGCAACACCGATACCTGTAAGGTTGTAATTACCTTTAATGTTGTTGAGATGTCCAGAACTTGTTAGCCAACCTTGGACAGCTTGGGTAGCAGGATCACTATAACCCCGATTTGTCGCCACATTTTCCGCCGCTCCTCGGTAAGAAATACCTATCGCCTGGACTAGTTGATTAAAGCCAGAATGACCAAATGGAACTTGAGCATCAGCCATCTTCTGACTATGAATCCTGGCTTGACTATCTATAGACTCATTCCGCGTTAACGCCGGTAAACCCAAAGAAGCGCGGTACTGATTAATTTGCCGATGCACAGATGCTTCTACAGATGCGGTGTCAATTGTAGATTGTGCTATGTGACGACTTTGAACAGATTTGGGCAAAGATTGTGATGTATAAGTATGAGCCGGTGCAGAAATTGCCACTACTCCACCCGACACAATCAAAGTGCCTAAAACAAAGTTGTGAATTTTCGTGCGAATCATTAATAGGGAGTCTGAAAGACTGAAAGGGAACTTTCAGTACATCTAACCAGACTCATCTTTTTTAGACAAATAAGTCTTTGAGTAGTTTTACGGTGTAAAAGCTCACATTAATTAGGGAAACAGATTATAAAGCTTGAAATTAGCGATTTTTCAAATATTTGCCATCAAATTTTTCGGATTACAAGCAGCATAGGCGGTAGATGAAGATGCGATCGCCTATCACCGAAGAGTCAGAGGGGAAGAGAGCAGAGGTAACAATGAAGAGTTTCCTTCCTACGCGAATGTTTTCAGGAATTAAATCTAATTCCTACATATTAAGTTCAGTATATTTTAGAATACAACTGCAACAAACACTCGACAATTGAAAATCCCTATCTTATCATTGGTTTATTAGCTTGATGTTTGGCAAGTCGAAGCGGGGTCAAAAACCCTGGGGATTCGTCAAAATCGCCAGAACCTTGACAACATAATAATTACAGCGTTTCAATAATTCGGGAAGTTGCAAATTACTCGCAATAAGGTGGGCTGAAATCGACCTGATTTTGCGACTCGTCAAAATGCTTCCCAGGAAGCTTGCTCTATATAAGTTTCAGTACCGAGCAGTTTCCATTAACCTTTTCCCCGCAAGGGGACTGAAACCTAAACAATGCCCAACCTTCCCGTTCGTAGGGGATTTGGTTTCCATTAACCTTTTCCCCGCAAGGGGACTGAAACTTGAGTTCTACTTGCATTTCGTTGAGCATATTTTCTGGTTTCCATTAACCTTTTCCCCGCAAGGGGACTGAAACGAGCATCATTGAACGTTGGGGAATTCGCTCTCATCCGTTTCCATTAACCTTTTCCCCGCAAGGGGACTGAAACAGGAATTACAGCAGTTACTTGACCTTAGTGAGTGGCAATGTTTCCATTAACCTTTTCCCCGCAAGGGGACTGAAACATAAGATGTCTTGGGGATAACCCAAGGACTCGTTAGTTTCCATTAACCTTTTCCCCGCAAGGGGACTGAAACTCAATTTCTATAATCTGCTAAATAACCTGAGTTCGGGATAAGAAAAGGGACAGGTAGTAAGCTGAAAATAGCGTTAAATCCAGCACCTGTCCTATGTCTAGTTTAGAAGCATTATTCTGCCACGTAGACGATTTCTGCGAAAAATTTGAAGCTCAATGGCAAAAAAGCCTACTCAAACAGGGAGGAATTCGGCGATTTAGGGCAAAAAGCTTATGTTTGAGTGAAATAATGACAATATTGATTGCGTTTCACCAAAATCACTACCGGAATTTCAAGCATTTTTATTTAGAACAGGTACAGAAACAATGGAGGTGTGCATTTCCAGGTCTTCCCAGCTATCAACGATTTGTTGAATGGATGCCATCTGTGCTGATACCCCTATGTGCATACTTGAAGCATTGCTTCGGTCGATGTACGGGTATCGGATTTGTAGACTCAACCAGCGTCAAGGTCTGCCATAATCGTCGCATTTCTAGAAATCATGTGTTTAAGGATGTTGCCGCTAGGGGTAAGACTTCTGTGGATTGGTTTTTTGGTTTTAAACTCCACATTGTAGTTAATGAGCATGGTGAAATCTTAAATGCGATTGTGACACCTGGTAATATTGACGACAGAAAACCTATCCCAGATTTACTTACTGGTCTTTTTGGCAAAATTTTTGCTGATAGGGGCTATGTCTCTCAACAACTGGCTGATCAACTTTTTCGAGAATTCGGGATTGAATTTTTTGCCAAACCCCGTCGCAATATGAAAAACAAGTTAATGCGCCTCCATGACAAGCTTTTGTCACGTAAGCGTTCCATTATTGAAACAATTAACGACCAACTCAAGAATATTTCTCAGATAGAACATTCTCGACATCGAAGTCCTGTCAATTTCTGCGTTAATCTTCTGTGTGGATTAATCGCTTATTGCCACCAACCTAAGAAGCCCAGCCTTCACATGGACTGGATTTTAACCCAATCTGCTTAACCCGAACTCAGGTTAAATAAGAAAATGCCCGTTTCCATTAACCTTTTCCCCGCAAGGGGACTGAAACGATGATCTGCGATGTTTTAGCCATCTACTTTATGTTGGGTTTCCATTAACCTTTTCCCCGCAAGGGGACTGAAACAAATTCATTTGCAGTTCTATCCGTTAAAACCCCAATCCCAGTTTCCATTAACCTTTTCCCCGCAAGGGGACTGAAACATCGAGTAATAGCCTGAATTCTTCAATATCTGCTGCTGGTTTCCATTAACCTTTTCCCCGCAAGGGGACTGAAACGTCTCGGAAACCAACCATGAGAACAAAACCAAGGTTTCCATTAACCTTTTCCCCGCAAGGGGACGGGTGCGACTATCAGTCGCTCATGAGAGTGAGTATCTGAGAAATACTCCTGGTTAGTGTCTAAACCAGTACCTACCCGAAGGGGCATAGCGGGTAACTGCGGTGTCTCAGAGCTAGAGGGGAAAGCGTAAAATCTGCAAGCCGAAGAGTGGACGTAACGCCAAGGTAAAACCACTGATGGGTTAACGAAAGTGAACCTTTGAAGAGGCATCGTGAAGAGGAAATACTGAAAACGGCCCAAACAGTAAAAGAGGTGAGATATTCTGCCCTGTCCTCAGAATATAAGACATCAAAACGCCTCCGGTGTATAGAAGGAACGCGCAGTGGTTGAATCTCTGATGTGTGATATGAAGTAACCCCAATGGAGTCTGACAACTAGAAACGATGCTGTCAGTAAAGCAGGGAGCAATCCCGACTGAACTCTCCAGTGGGAGTAAGATGCTACAAAAAGCGAAAGCTGTGAAGCCGAAAGGCAACGGGAAACCATAACCGCGCAGATAGGTTGAACTAAACCGACCTGAAAGGGTGCAGACGTGTAGCGAGTGAACCCCTTGAAATCAGAGTAGTAAGAAACCGAACTGTACGGGAAAAGTTATGGTGCAATCAACGATTGTGAATGTAACCGACAGGACGACGGACTGGAACAGCATAAAGTGGAAAAATGCTTACCGCGTAGTCAGGCGACTCAGACAAAGAATATTCAAGGCAACCAAAGACGGTAACTTTAAGGGGGTACGCAATCTTCAAAAGTTACTGATGCGGAGTTACTCCAACATGATACTTTCCGTGCGACGAGTAACGCAATTAAATCAAGGCAAGAAAACAGCAGGTGTGGACAAATTACTGGTACTGACACCACTTGCTAGAGCAACACTGGTAGATATTCTCGCCATGCGCTTACCGTGGAAAGCATTACCAGTGAAGCGGATATACATCCGCAAATCCAACGGCAAACAACGCCCCCTCGGTATTCCCGGCATCATCGACAGATGTCTTCAGGCAATAGTATTAAACGCCTTAGAACCAAGTTGGGAAGCACAATTCGAGAGAACATCTTACGGTTTCCGCCCCGGTAGAGGCGTGCATGACGCGATAGAAAGAGTACATTCCATGTCAAAAGCCAACTCCACTACTAGTTGGGTGGTCGATGCCGACATTGAAGGTTGCTTTGATAACATCGCCCATGCACCACTCATGCAAACCATTGGTAACTTCCCCGCACGGCAGTTAATACACCAGTGGTTAAAAGCGGGATATGTAGACAAGGGCGTGTTTTACGATACAGAAACGGGCGTACCCCAAGGTGGAATCATTTCCCCACTACTAGCAAACATTGCATTGCATGGTATGGAAGCAGCATTGGGTATCAGATACGATAAACACGGTCACAAAATCGGGCATCGTGGTCTGGTACGTTACGCTGATGATTTGGTAGTTTTCTGCAAAACTCCAGAGGATGCCCACAGGGTAGTTGATATCTTGTCCTGCTGGATGAAAACTAAAGGTTTGGCTTTATCAGAGTCTAAAACCCAAATAGTACATCTAACTGTGGGATTTGATTTTCTGGGGTTTAACATCAGATGGTATCAAGACAAGAATACCTTAACGGGGCGGAAAGTATTAATCAAGCCTAGCAAGCAATCTCTGCAAGATGTCCGAGACCAGATTCGGCTTTCTTGGCTAGATCATAAAAGCCATAATGTCAATTATCTTATAGGCAAGCTTAACCCGATAATTCGCGGTGTGGCTAATTACTATCGGACAGTTGTTTCCTCACATATATTCACCAAACTAGATAGATGGATGTATGTGCGACAGCAACGGTACGCCAAGAGAATGCACCCAAATAAAAGCTCTCATTGGCGCATTTGCCGCTATTGGGGTCACTTCAATTTGGATAGAAATGACTTTTGGGTGTTTGGGGACAAACATTCTGGTCAATACCTACTCAAGTTTAGTTGGTTTCATATCAAACGGCACACTTTGGTTAAAGGTGATGCTTCCCCTGATGACCAACAGTTACGCGTTTACTGGCAACAACGGCGCAAGAAGCAATCTCGCTGTTTGATTCCTAGTTACCAAAAGTTAGCCCGAAGACAAGGGTATCAGTGTCCTATTTGTGGCGAGTCTCTGTTTAACAATGAGTCTTTACATAAACACCATAAAATCCCTTGTGCTGCTGGCGGCAATGATAGCTACTCTAATTTAGAGTTGGTGCATTTTTACTGTCACCAACAAATACACTCAGTAGGACGCAAGTCTGAAGGTGAGGTGTTTGTGCAAACACAAAGTTGCTTTCATCCACCGATACACTCAGTCGGATTATCAGATGAATCTGAAGATGAGGTATTCAGTCCTTGGTAAGCGTTCGGGTTTGCTAAAGCCGGATGCAGGGTAACTTGCTTGTCCGGTTTGTCGGGGGGAAAGGAGTTGCAATACTCCTGCCCTACCCATTAAACTCAACTCTTGGGTGGGGATAATTAGGGCGTTGAGTTTCCATCAACCTTTTCCCCGCAAGGGGACTGAAACATGGATGATAACAGCGTTAGTTTTCCGGTACAACGTTTCCATCAACCTTTTCCCCGCAAGGGGACTAAAACTCAAACTTAACATTTGCTTGAACTAAGTTAGATTCATTTAAGCTGAACAAAAGCAGGGCTAAAGCCCTTACTACAAACGCATCGGTTCAGAAAAATGAATGGCGATTAACTGACCACCCAAGGGAGATGAAGCACAGAAGTAAACTGCAAATAAGAATCTTCGCTTGAAAATGACACTTTAGACTATTGACTGTTGACTAATGACTAATGACTAATGACTAATGACTAAGAGAAAATGTCAAAATGAAATGTGTTTTGCCATCGCCACTTGATACAGTGAGCATTTGAGATAAATAAACTGGTAATTTATGGGTAAGCAGCGTGTTCTTTCTGGAGTTCAACCAACTGGTAACTTACACTTGGGTAACTACTTAGGCGCAATTCGCAACTGGGTAGAAATCCAAGAACAGTATGATAATTTCTTTTGTGTCGTAGATTTACACGCGATTACAGTACCGCATAATCCAGCGACATTGGCAGCAGATAGTTACACAATTGCCGCACTTTATTTAGCCTGTGGTATTGACTTAAAACATTCCAACATCTTTATTCAATCCCACGTTTCCGCCCACAGTGAACTAGCTTGGTTACTCAACTGCATCACACCCCTGAACTGGCTGCAAGACATGATTCAGTTTAAAGAGAAAGCCGTCAAGCAAGGGGAAAATGTCGGTGCAGGTTTATTAATCTACCCAGTGCTGATGGCTGCTGATATTTTGTTGTATCAAGCCGATAAAGTGCCGGTAGGCGAAGACCAAAAACAACATCTAGAACTCACACGGGATATTGTCAACAGATTTAATCACCAATTCGCCAAGGATCAGCCCGTCCTCAAACTACCAGACCCCTTAATTCGCAAAGAAGGCGCGAGGGTGATGAGTTTGACCGATGGGACGCGCAAAATGTCTAAATCTGACCCTTCAGAGTTAAGCCGGATTAACCTTTTAGATCCACCAGATCAGATTGCCAATAAAATTAAACGTTGTAAAACTGACCCAGTGCGGGGATTAATCTTTGACGACCCAGAAAGACCAGAGTGCAACAACTTGCTAACTTTATATATGTTATTGTCAGGCAAGGCGAAGGAAGAGGTAGCATCTGAGTGTCAAGACATGGGCTGGGGACAATTTAAGCCATTACTGACCGAAACAGCAATTAACGCCCTCAAACCCATCCAAGACAAATATCAGCAAATCATGGACGACAAAGGTTATTTAGAGTCTGTGTTGCGTGATGGTAGAGAAAAAGCCGAAGCCATAGCCAACCAAACCCTAAAAGACGTAAAAGCTGCGTTAGGTTATTCAATGCCTTTGTAAATTTGGGCATTGGGCATTGGGCATGGGGAATGGGGCATTGGGCATTGGGTATGGGATTTTCTCCCCCTGCACCCTGCCTCCTGCCTCCCAATCCCCCGACTTCTCTTTAAGGTGTAATTTGTTATACCCTTGAAGAGAACCCAATTATGAATGTTATGGAACATAGCCATAGCTGTAGTTACAGTACACTGAACAATTTCCGTAAAGCCGCGCAAGCGGGTGAATTTTTAGTTACCGCCGAGGTAGCACCACCAAAAGGGGGAAATCCCACACACATGATTGAAATGGCGGCGACCCTTAAGGGGAGGGTTCATGCTGTCAATATTACCGATGGTAGCCGAGCTGTGTTACGGATGTCTTCATTGGTAGCATCAGTGATTTTGTTACAAAATGGGATTGAACCAATTTGTCAGATGGCTTGCCGCGATCGCAACCGTATCGGATTACAAGCCGACTTGATGGGCGCACACGCTTTAGGTATCCGTAATATCTTAGCCTTGACAGGCGACCCAGTAAAAGCAGGCGATCATCCTGAAGCCAAAGCTGTATTTGATTTAGAAGCTGTGCGGCTATTGCAACTGATTCGGAAAATGAATCAAGGTGTCGATGGCAATGATAAACCCTTGACCGATGGCGCAACCGATTTATTTGTAGGTGCAGCCGTAGATCCTCAGTGTGCTAGTTGGTCAGGTTTGCAAAGTCGCTTTGAACGCAAAATTGAAGCCGGAGCGCAATTTTTTCAAAGCCAGTTAATTACTGATTTTGAAAGACTAGAAAAATTCATGGACAAGATAGCGTCAGTTCATAATAAACCCATTCTGGCAGGAATTTTTCTGTTGAAATCAGCGAAAAATGCTCAATTTATTAATAAATGCGTTCCAGGTGTCAATATACCTGAACACATCATTGAGAGGTTAGCAAAAGCCAAACACCCCTTAGAAGAAGGTGTAAAAATTGCTGCCGAACAAGTGCAAATTGCAAGGCAATTATGTCACGGTGTCCATATGATGGCGGTGAAGCGGGAAGATTTGATTCCCAAAATCTTAGATTTAGCCGGAGTTGCACCAGTTAATCAGGTGTTAGCGAAGTAGGCGAGGCAATTTTGTTTGTGTTGTACAGAGGAGGAGAGGTGATTGGTATCGTCTCTCCTCCCTTTCTCACTGCTAAACTAAGAAACAACCCTTACCCTGTGCAAAGGTGATCTTATGACCTCTGCAACTAATCTAGACACTGACCTCACCCCATTTCCTGACCATACGCAGCTACCAGAGTCCGATGGTAAATTCGTGAAAAACTGGCAAGAACATCCTCAAAGTATTTTATTGACGGACTCAATTCAACCCGTCCTCAAACAATTACATCCTGATGGTCAATATTGTATTGGTCAGGACTTAGGCATTTACTGGCGTTTAACTGACCCCCCAGAAAAAGGTGCAGAAGCACCGGATTGGTTTTATGTAGGAAATGTCCCGCCTTTACTTGATGGACAAACACGACGGTCTTATGTATTGTGGCGTGAGTTCATTTCCCCATCAATTGCTTTGGAATTTGTTTCCGGTGATGGTACAGAAGAACGAGATAGAACACCTTGGAAGGGTAAATTTTGGATTTATGAGCAGGTAATTCATCCAGCTTTTTACGGTATTTATGAAGTAAATCAAGCTAGTGTAGAAGTCTATCACTTAATTGATGGGCAATATCAATTATTACCAGCTAATGAACGCGGACGTTATCCTATTACACCCTTGGGAGTTGAGCTAGGTATATGGGAGGGTGAATATCAAAATGCTGAATTACCCTGGCTACGTTGGTGGGATGCGGAGGGTAATCTGTTGCTGACTGGTGAAGAACGCGCCGAACAAGAACGTCAACGCGCCGAACAGGAACGTCAACGCGCCGAACAGGAACGCCAACGCGCCGAACAAGAACGCCAACGTGCAGAACAAGAACACCAACGCAATGAACGCTTAATTGCTCAATTGCGCGCTCTTGGTGTTGAACCAGAAATTTGAATAAAAATAGTAAAAAGACGTTGCAAAGCAACGTCTCAAAATATCATGATCACGAGGTTATCTATCCTATTTAAAAGGTGTATATATATCTTCCGAATCAGCATTGAGATACGGACGTTGCAATTGAATCTTCAATGCAGAGAACTGTTGTAAAATTGATGTCATCCTAGCGGATGGGGTATTATCGCCTTGTTGCCACGCGGCTAACAAACCATTCGCCACAATTTGACAACGGTGTGTACCAAAACTCTCACTTTCATTAAATCGTTGTTTTGGTTCTTCTGCGATCGCTAATCCTGGTGCAATGGGTTTAGTAAAGAGAGGGACTTGCTCTTGGAAATGCTCTTGATGCTCTATGTAAAGCGTTTCTAAGATGGGGGAAACCCGTTCATAGTCATTTTTGTCAAAATATAACACGGCTGAGTCATAACGCTGATAATCGGAAGGGTTGTATAAAGCTTTAAAGGTAAAAGCTAAGGATATCGCATTGAGTCGTGTTGTCAAACTATCCATAACTGCAACTGCACCATCTGGGGTGACATTAAAGTAAACACGCACCAAAGTATTATCTGCTGCTTGGTAAAATTGTGATGCACCAGCATCAGCAACTGCCATATAAAATCCATTCTGCACGAGATTCTTAGGCATTTTAATCGCCACTAAATCACCTACGCTTCCAGATGTTTGCATTTTTTGGGGTTCAACATACAAAGTTAAACCATCACGCTGTACAGCTACAGTCCCATCTATCTCCTCTTTGACTATCCGCCAACCATAACTCCAGTAACCTGTACCTCTGTTATTTTCATGCAGGCGATCGTAAAAAGCTAAGTCTACACCCAAAAAGGTGTTATTTTCTAAATTTTGATTAACAGCTAAATTCGATATCTCTGCATCAGAGGACAAAACACTTCTCAATGAGCCATTATAATAAATGCCATAGAGAAAAGTCCGCAACTGCTGACTCAAATAATTATTTTGTATCTCCATTGACAGCTTTTGAAAGCGAGAAACTGAAGCCTCTGGTAATTCTAAGGGTTTGTAGTTTGGATGTTTAATACAATACTGGGACTGAATCTCAATATTATGAATAATATCTTGCAGTGATAGTTGCAGTGACTCTGAGATATCCGATAATTGGACGGGATCTAATAGTTGCATAAAGATGAGCCTGTAATGAAGAGGGACTTTCAGAGAAAAAATATCGAAACTGTAGGGTGCGTCGGTATGAGTAACTTCTGAGTATAGTTAGTTTCTGTCGCACTGACGCACACTACCTAAGCATTAATTTCTGATAATTTATGTTTTGGTGTTACCAGAGATAGAGCAATAATTTTGGTTTAAGCAAGAGATAAATTAGCTGCTGAGAAATCTGTTGCTTCTACACCAAAAATTGTGGGGATAGATGTTTCGGGACGACACAATAAACTCTTGGCGACTTGTAGCATACAAATACCTATATTCCCAAAGCTTTTTTCATATTGCAGTCGTGCTTGAATTGCTGTAATTAAGGCTAAACCGCAAAATTGCATGACTCGTTGCAAGAAATCAGGACGCTGTTCTAAGATTTCAGGGAACTGAGTTAAGTAAGCATTTACCAACTCTCGCAGCGAAGGTTGCAGAACATACAAAGGGGTTGAGGCTAAACGTAAGGACTCATCAATGGCAATCGATTTACCTGTCACCATGCTGTACAACCAAATTTGCAGATAACTGGCGATGACTGTCCCTAAATCATTGGCGGGATCTCCCCAGTTACCCCGTTCCCAGTCAATGAAGCGGATAATTTGATCATCAGGTGTAATTTCCCAATCGAGGGAGAGCAGTATATTATTTAACTTCAAATCATTATGAGTCAGACAACATGGGGTAAAAGCATTGATTAATTCTGCGATCGCCTGCCCCAAACTATCGTAGCGTTGATATAGCGCGAAAAATTTCAGTCCATCAGCCGGAACTTTGCCAAAAATTTCTGGTGTCAGTCTATCTATTCCACGATTAAGATTAGGCGTTTTTTGATTCCACGTATCATCAGCACTATTGTAAAAGAAATCCCGATACTCGTGGCTGTTAATAGTAACCCGATGAATCAACGCTAAGGTACTTCCTACTGACTTTGCTATCTTAGTGGGAAATAAATTTAAATTCTCTTTGATATAGAAATCCATTAAATCTCGATAATTATCGAGATAATTGAAAATAATAACGGAATTTTCTCTATGAAAATGTACTGCCTCAGATACATAGAGACGAATATGGCTCAGATTAGGAAAAGTTTGTAAAAAGTTGTGAATACGCCATTCTAACAAAAATTCTCCAGCCGTTTTTCCTTCAGTATTATGACGTTCTTGCTTCACCAGAAATTTTTTACTATCTGGTAAAGTAACTAATAAATTAAAATTCTTAGCGGCTTTTAGCTCAACTTTACTGAACTCTTGCTCATCAAGATTACATAAATTGAGAGTAGTTAGATACTCAAATACGTTTTGATAACTTAAAATTAATGGTGGCATAGTCTGAAAATACATGACAACTTTAATAATAATTAAACTGGTTAATTATTCCATATTTTTATTTTTAATATAGGCGATTAAGCCAAACTCAAATATTGCTTAATCGCCAACACCATAATCGCACCAGAACTCAATAGTTCTGATTCAGGAAATCACCAATTGAATATGTTTTCAATTAGTAATAGACTTTATTATCACTAAAAGATTTAGCTAAATGCCCGATAGCATCAATACCAATAGTGATCACACCAAACTCAAATCCTTTTTCAACAATACCTAATACTGCACCTGTGCTACTAGAATAGGCATAGTTACCACCATGAACAGTATCATCAAGATTGCTCAAATCATTGAGAAAGCTTTCGGAATCTTGGAAAAGTTGTGCGCCAGTTACCTGTAATTCGGTCAGATTAATAGAGGCCATAATTAACTCCTAAAACATTGATTTTGATGAGAAAATGCAGGCGATTAAGCTGGAAATATTGAGATTGCTTAATCGCTTATGCCACAATTACTACAGGGCTAAATAATGCTGATTTAGATAGCCACTAATGAGAAATTATTAGTACCAACCAGGTTTGTTATCGCTAAAGGACTTAGCCAAATGTCCAATAGCATCAATACCAACAGTAATCACACCAAATTCAAAGCCTTTCTCAGCAATGCCTAAAACTGTACCTGTGGAACTAGAGTAGCCATCATAACCACCATGAACAGAATTATCTACACTATTTAATTCATTGAGGAAACTTTCAGAATCTTGGAATAATTCTGCACCAGTAGCACGTAATTCATTAATAGCGATAAATGCCATGATAGACTCCTAAAGCAATCTTTGTTTTGAGTAGAAAATGCAGGCGATTAAGCTTGTGAAATCTTGAAATTACTTAATCGCTCATGCCACAATTTCAACAGGGCTAAATAAATTGGATATAAATAGCCGCTAAGAAAATTAGTAGTAATAACCGGCTTTATCATCGCTAAAGGACTTAGCCAGATGTCCAATAGCATCAATACCAACGGTAATCACACCAAATTCAAATCCTTTCTCAGCAATTCCTAAAACTGTACCTGTAGAATTGGAATATGCACCGCTATAACCACCATGAACAGAATTATCTAGGTTATTCAACTCATTGAGGAAGCTTTCAGAATCTTGGAATAATTCTGCACCAGTTGCACGTAATTCATTAATAGCGATAAATGCCATGATAGACTCCTAAAACAATTTTATTCTGAGTAGAATCTGTGGGCGATTAAGCTATCTGTTGCTTAACCGTTGATTCAATTTTTATTTAACTTTCCTGTAGAAATCAAGCTCAAAAATTTAATTGCAGAGACACAAGATAGTAATATATGTCTATTTTGTACGTGATTTGTATGCTAGGGATTTAATATAGGAATCCGACTTGATTATTGAAATTATTTGCGTAAGTAGGGAACAGGGAACGGGAAAAGAACTAAAAGAGGTGTACTGAGTTTTTTTCAGGAATCAAATATGAGTCCTATAGATAAATTGCATTAATCAAAGCAATTTATCACTTAAACAACAAGATACCCGACTTCTCAAAGAAGTCGGGTATCTGGACAACAAGAACTTTTACAAATCAGATAGAACTGCTATAAATTTAGTAACTACCTGGGTACACCAAGCTGTCGGCGTAAATCTTGAATTTGTAGCTCTAGGTTATTGAGCCATCGATCAAGAGTATTGTTGGCATCAGCAACTGTGACTGATGTTGGCTCTTCTTCCTGTACTGGTGGTCTTCTACCATATCCATATCTGGGTTCTGAACCAGCATAAATACCTTTCATTTCCCAAGAACTGAGTTCCTGAATAAATTTGTCTTCATTTTCAGGAAAAAGGTCATAAATTTTGATTTTTCCCATTTGCTTGCCTCCTGCAACACGGTTATATCAATGAATTAACTAACAGGAAGTGACTAATTTTAAAAATTAGAATCTCCCCCTTATATTTTGATTTTCTATCTCATAAAGTCAATGTTTTAATCAGATGTTTTCAGACACAATTACGGTATTTTGGTCTATAGAAACTGATTTTTTAGCAGAATGAAATTGATTTGTCTAAGACAAAATAATAACCCCACTTTCTTCATGAAAGTGAGGTTATGAAACTCAGCCGATTTTTGCTTCGGCTGTTCCTTGTTAACTATGGTTGTGAACCAGGAATAGTCACGTCTATTGGTGTTACTTGTGTTGCTAATTGTGTTAATGGCGGTTGAATAGCGGTTTGATTACCCACTACCAGCGTTACGAGATTTTCTGGTTTGAGATATTGCTTCGCTACCCGTTGCACATCGGTGGCTGTGGTTGCAGAGACAGCTTTTTGATAGCGGAAGAGAAAATCAGCCGGGTAGTTGTAATATTCGTAGCGCATTAACCGCGAGAGGGTTTGAGCAGGGTCTTGAAAGTTAAAGACAAAGGAATTTAAAGTAGACTCCTTAGCAAGAGTTAGTTCTTGTGCTGTGACTGGTTGTGCTTGAATGCGTTTAATTTCTGCCTGTAAAGCTTTGATAAACTGTACAGTCGCATCAGAGCGAGTTTGTCCCCCAGCAATGAAAATGCCAGGATAATCAAAACGGGGACTCCATAAACCGTATACAGAGTATGCTAAACCTTGGCGCGATCGCAATTCATTAAACAACCTCCCGCCAAAGCCATTTAATACCCCATTCAACACATCCAAAGCTGCATAGTCAGGACTATCAAATCTCCCTCCCAAATGTCCCAGCAATACACTACTTTGGGTTAACTGCGGCTGATTAACAAAAAATACTCCGCCGGTGTTAGCCTGTGTAACCTCTGGTAAAGGCAGTTTCATCATTTTGAGGTTACGTGGCCAATCACCCAGTTTAGCTTGAATCAGCGATCGCATTTTTTTGCTATCAAAATCCCCCACAATCCCTAAAATCGTGTTATTGGGGTGAAAGAAATCCCCATACAAGCGCACTAAATCTTCGCGAGTAATGCGATCTATCGTGGCATATTCTACAGTCCGCGCATAGGGGCTATCTTTGCCGTATATCAGTTTGCGAAATTCCCGGCTGGCGATACTATCAGGATTATCATTCCGGCGTGCAATCCCGCCTTTAGCTTGAGTTTTGGCTAAATCTAGCTTTTCTTGAGCAAATACTGGCTCTCTTATCACCTCAGCAAACAACCCAAACACCGTTTCTACATCTTCACTGAGAGCATCAAAACTAGCACTTCCCGTTGCTTCATTGATACTAGTTTCTACAGATGCCGCCCGTTGTTCTAAAATTTCATTTAACTCATCGGCGGTATGTTTTTTAGTTCCCCCGTTCCGCATCACCGTACCCGTCAAAGCCGCTAGTCCGACTTTATTCCCATCTTCCCAACGGCTACCAGTCCTGACTAACGCTGTACCACTCACCAAAGGTAGTTCGTGATCCTCCATCAGATACACAACCAAACCATTTTGCAGTACAAATCGCTCATACTTGGGCAATTTAATTTCCGGTAACGGCGCAAACTGCAACTCAGTGTAATGCTTGGCTGCGGCTGTCGCCACCGGAGAAAAATTAAAAGTTACCAATAAAAAGGTACAAGCAACCATTAACGCGTAAATCAGTCGCTTACCATGTTGAATTTTCCTGGACATTTACCTGTGAACCCTCACCTGATACTTTTAAATTAGAAATTTCCTTGAGTAATGAATACTTTTGTTCTTACTCAGCACTCAGCACTCTTCATCAAGTTTGTTTAGACAGCAATTTGCCAATTGTGCGATTTTCGGCGGTGAATGTTGTCTTAGCTATTCGCTGAATATCCGCCGGAGTCACAGCCGCAATTTCATCCAATTGTTTAAACAGATTCCGCCAAGAACCAGTTTTGACTTCATACTCTAAAAGTTGCTGTGCCATACCCATATTAGAGTCGAGGCTGCGGAGTAAATCTGCTCGTGCTTGGGTTTTCACCCTTTCTAATTCTGAGGCAGTTACCGGTTGGGTTTGTAATTTGTCAATTTCTTGGCGTAAAGCCGTCGCCACATCATCAACACTGTGACCAGGAGCAGTCAAGGCATAAAATAGTATCAAGTTGGGATATTTATCTCCAGGAAAACCGCTAAAACCTTGGGCGGTTAAAGCTACCCGTTTTTGTTCTACCAAGGACTTATATAATCTTGATGTTCGTCCGTTACTTAATAAACTACCAATGATTTCATAAACTGCATTATCAGGATGAGTACCAGCCGGACGATGATAACCTTCTAGATACCAGGGTTGGGAAGGTAATTCTAAAGTTACTTCCCGTGTTTGAGTTTGCTTCGGTTCTACAGGAATTTTTGCTTGGGCTTTGGGTTTCGACTGATAGCGACCAAAGTAAGTCTGTGCTAATTTTTTTACTTCTGTTGGGTTGACATCGCCCACCACCGCAATTGTAATGTTACTGGGTACATAGTGAGTGTCAAAAAAATCCTGTACGTCTTTAGGTGTGAGGTTACGAATATCTTCGTCATAACCAATTACCGGTCGTCTGTAAGGATGGACTTTATAAGCAGCATTGATAAACTTTTCAATCATCATGCCAATGGGAGAATTTTCCACCCGCATCCGTCGTTCTTCTAAAATTACATCTTTTTCTTTATAAAACTCCCGCCGAATTACAGGATCAAGAAAGCGGTCAGACTCTAGAGACATCCACAGTTCTAACTTATTAGAAGGAAAACTATAGAAGTAACGAGTCGCTTCTGTGGAAGTGTTAGCATTTAAACCCACACCGCCGGCTTGCTCAACTATTTGCCCTAACTCATTTTGCTTGACTAATTTAGCTGCTTGTGCTTCGACTTTTTGAAATTCCCCTTGTAACTTAGCGACTTCATCTTGTTTTCCACTAGCTTTTGCGGCTCTAATTTGAGTATCCAACTGTTCTAAACGCTCTAACAGAGGTTTTTCGGCTTTGTAGTCAGTTGTGCCGATGCGGGTAGTGCCTTTAAAAGCCAAATGCTCCAAAAAGTGGGCAACGCCAGTTTTACCGTCTGGCTCATCCACACCACCCACATCAGCGTAGGTGAGAAAGGAAACTACAGGTGCTTGATGGCGTTCTAAAACAATAAACTTCATGCCATTACTCAAGCGGAACTCTGTGAGATTCTTAATTACCCGGTCTAGATAGGGTTGAATCGAACTTTTAGTTGTAGGAGTTTTGCTGAGTTGGAGTGCAGTTTCAACAGGGGGTAAAGTTTGAGTCTGGGCTAAAGCCATTGACGGTACTATCCCCCACCAGCCAACTAATAGTGTTAAGAAAATTGTTAGCAGTCGGCGGGAGATATCCTTGTGTAGAAAAGCCGGAATGTATAATTGATGTTTCATATCTGGGGCGTGCGAGCGACTGAACTGATTCATAAGCAACAAGTAAAATAAATTTTCACTACTTAGGTAGCAGGTGACTAAGTCATGGGAGCGTTAATCTTGTATTAAGGTTTCTGTGCTTTTCGTACCTGACGTTAGACAATAATGCTACAAACCGTGTTCCGGAGATTTTACAATAACTATTATGCGAGTTTTTAATTCTCCCCCACCCTCAGAAGCCCAGACACGCTCCCGCATCCTACAGGCAGCACTCAGGTTATTTGCATCTCAAGGATTTGATGGTACTACCACCCGTGACTTAGCACAAGCAGCTGGTGTGGCGGAAGGGACTTTGTTTCGCCATTTTACAAATAAAAAAGCGATTTTGGTGGAGGTAGCAACTGCGGGCTGGGTGGAGATTCTCACAGATTTACTGACAGAATTAAGCGAAATGGGCAGCTATAAAGCTGTAGCCCAGGTAATGCGCCGCCGGATGTGGAATTTGCACAAAAATGCCGATTTAATGCGAGTGTGCTTTATGGAAGTGCAGTTCCATCCAGACTTGCGCGATCGCATTCAAATCGAAGTCATCAACAAAATGACCGATGTCGCCGAAGCCTTCTTCCAAACCGCAATGGATAAAGGCATTTATCGCCAAATGGATGCCAACTTAGTCGCCAAAGTCTTTTTAGGAATGTTTGCGATCGCCGGTTTTTCCAACAACACCCTCATGCAACCTGATGCTTCCCCCCAACAAATGCAGCAAATGGCCGAAGGTTTAGCCGATATCTTTCTCAATGGGGTATTGGTGAAGGATTGAGGGCAGGGCAGGAGGCAGGGGGGCAGGGGGCAGGGAGACAAAGGAGAATTTATTTCTCAACTCAGCACGGGCTAAACGCCCCGCTTCCGCTAACACCACTCACCACTCACCACTCAGCACTCAGCACTCACCACTCTCCTAGCTTGCTGACTCCACTGTTGAACTAACTCAACGGCAGGACACAAATCGCGTCGCTGCATGGTTGCTACTTGCAGGCGTAAAATCTGTTTGTGTAATCTGTGGGTGGGAATTTGGGCTAATTGTGCTACTGAACCAACGCCTGCGTGCAGCAATAAACCACAATACTGTATTCCCACACTAGGAACACGCGCTAAATCAGCCAAGGCTATCCATTTATTGACATATTGCAGGTGAACTTGTAATTTACTTGCCAAAGTCAGCCTATCTTGTGTAGTTTTTCCCTGTTTAACTAACTCCAGGGTGGTTTGGATTCCACAGTTGTGTAATTGTAATTGTTCTTCTGGACTCAACCCTGGTAACTGTTCAATCGGCCAGTCACCGGATTGCATCGTACTTCGGTTTTTAGTTGCCGTTACTTTAGTAGGCATTTTGAGGAATTAACATAAGTTGCCTTTAATATTGTGACTTGTAAATCTGGGAATTGGGCATGAGGAATTGGGCATTAAACTAACAAACATTAACGATTCCTCTTAGAAAATAACCCAGACATACTTAATCCAGTTGCTAATAAACCCAAACATCCGAATCCGTTCAAAATCGGATACATTCCCTCAAGATGGAAAATTTCTCCTGTATGAATACTCAACAGTAAGCTAGCAGGGACTCCTATACTAATCGACCACTCACGAACAAAAGTTGCTAACATCCCTGTCAATACAGTCAAAATCAGTGGCAGAGATATAATGATGCCAAGAATCCGATGATACTTACGAAATGAACGTTTCATGGTGGTTCTGTTAATAACTGAAAATGCAGACACGACCAGAAGAATCTACTTTTACTTGCTTAGACTCGATGTAAATAATTAGTATGAGCAGTTTTACTGATCTCTGTACTAAGATACTGCACAGTAGGTAGAAAATTCAGCAAAAGAAAAATATAGTTAATTTCCGAGGCTTTTTTCTCGACATCTTTAATAATTGAATAGCAGAAATATCATCTTCAATATTTCTGTTTATGGTAGGTGTGATACCTGAACAAAAATCATCAATTACAAATACAAGTTTTTTTGAGGAGTTAATTATGAAGCGTTTTCAAGCAGTTGCGATAGTTACTATCATCAGCCTCATGGCTTTAGTGGGATGTAACAATGTTGAACAACCTAATACGCAGGCTTCACCTAGCGAAAATACTACTAAAACAGTAGCAACTTCCACAGAAACCACGGATTTTAAAGGTTTAGAGGGTGTAATTACTAATACTAAAACAGCAGTCGAAGCAGGTAATTTTACGAAAGCTAAAGGAGAATTTGAGAAATTCGAGGGTTTTTGGTCAAAAGTTGAAGACGGAGTGAAAGCTAAATCTCCTAAAACCTACAAAGATATTGAAGATCAAGCCGATGAGATTAAAGCAGGTCTGAAATCCTCTAAACCAAATAAACAGAAAGTATTAACGGCTCTAGCTTCTTTGAGTAAAAATGTTACTAGTGTTGCTAAACCTTAAGCATTAACTTCACTAGGGGACTAAAGAATTAATTCTCCCCGTAAGACTGTCACAGCTTGTCCTGCTAGCAAAACGCGATCGCCTACGGTGGGGCGTAGCCCATCGCCACCCACATAATTGACTTTCACAACTCCGCCACGGCTGGATGCTTGGTATGCTAAAAATTGATCTTTGTGGAGGCGATCGCGCCAATAAGCAGCCAAGCAACAATGGGCTGCACCCGTAACAGGATCTTCGTTAATTCCTAAACCTGGCGCGAAAAAACGAGAAATAAAATCATACTCAGAATCAGCTTTGGCAAGACTTGTTACCACCACATCAGCTATCGGTAAACTTTTCATCTGCTGAAAGTTGGGCTGCATTTGTCGCACTAAATCTTCTGATTCCACCTCTACTAAATAACCCAAACTATTCTGCATGACTGTTTTTAACGGTACTCCTAACGCCTGACTCAGTTCTGGCGGTGCAGTAGTTGGTTGAGAATGAATCACCGGAAAATCTAACTCAATCCAGTCACCTTGGCGTTTAGCAATGAGTAAACCGCTTTTGGTGTGGAAACGTGCGTCTTCATTGGTGGATAAATGCCCTTCCGACCACAGCACATGACTACTGGCTAAGGTTGCATGACCACAAAGCGGTACTTCTGTTGTCGGCGTAAACCAGCGCAGACTAAAACCATCATCTAGTTTGATTAAGAAAGCCGTCTCCGATAAATTCATTTCTTGGGCGACATTCTGCATCCAAGCGTCTGTTTGCGGAGTCGCTAAAACACAAACTGCGGCTGGGTTTCCCGCAAAGGGTTTGTCGGTAAACGCATCCACCTGAGTAATAATTTGTCTCATAAAATTACACTGCAATTAAAACTAGCTAATTTGCAGCTTAAATATAGATAATCCTGAAGAAGTATATACTAAGGCGATCGCTCTGGGCAAACTAAGACAAGTGAGAGAAATTGAGAATAAGCGTTTAAGGGCAGCATCTAAGGATAAATAAAAAATATGTTGTTAAATCAAGCAGAAAATCTTGCCATCAAAATTTTAAAACCTCTTTTTAAGGCGATTTCTTTCGGGCTAATATTTCTCAGTTTAGTTAGTTGTGGTAATGGTCAAACATCTCCAACCGGCATAGAACGCCCAACTATAAACAGTAATTCTTCTCCAGCCCCAACAGATGCAACAACCGATAAAGAAGACGAAGAAGATGAGCAGGATGAAGCTGATCAAGATGACAAAGACAAGAACAATTAAGATAAGAATAAATCAAGTTGTGTGAATGGTGATGGTAATCCACAACATTTCTAGTTCCCTGGCTGATACTTTACGACAACGTAGGCAAAAACTCGCCACCTTAATTGATTTCCCCGTCATTCTGTGGTCAGGTCACAACAGCCCCCGCAATTTTCCTGCTAACCCTTATCCATTTCGGGCTAGCAGTCATTTTTTGTACTTTGCTGGTGTGCCTTTACCTAATGCAGCCATTCGTCTAGAAGCGGGGAAGTTAGAACTGTTTATGGATGACCCCGAACCAAGTAGCGCACTCTGGCATGGAGAACTACCAAAACGGGAAGAAATCGCTGCCATCATTGGTGCTGACGTAGCCAAAACCCTGTCAGAATTAAAACATCGGGGTAAAGACGCAGCATCAATTCCAGTGCAGAATTATCGCACTACCTTAGTACAGTCACAAATTCTACAAAGACAAGTCTCTTCACCCTATGATTTAGAAGGTAGAGACCGAGAACTAGCAAAAGCGATCGCAACTTTACGTCTCACCCACGATGCAGGCGCACTCACTGAACTACGCCAAGCCGCCGCTATTAGTATTGAGGCGCACAAAGCCGGCATGGCGGCCACACCCCAAGCTAAACTCGAAGCCGAAGTCCGCGCCGCAATGGAAGGGGTGATCATCGCCCACAATATGACAACTGCCTATAACAGCATCGTCACAGTTCATGGTGAAGTCTTGCATAACGAAACCTATCACCACCCCTTGCAACCAGGAGATTTACTTCTCGCCGATGTCGGTGCAGAAACGCCTATGGGTTGGGCTAGTGATATCACCAGGACTTGGCCTGTGTCTGGTAAATTTTCCCCTACGCAACGAGATATTTATGAGCTTGTCCTAGCCACTCATGATGCTTGTATTGCCAAGATACAGCCAGGAGTAGAATATCGGGATATTCATTTATTGGCGGCGCAAGTCATTGCCGAAGGGTTAGTAAATTTAGGCATTTTAAACGGTAATCCCCAAGATTTAGTAGAGATGGATGCCCACGCCCTATTTTTCCCCCACGGGATCGGGCATTTACTGGGCTTAGATGTCCATGATATGGAAGATTTAGGGGATTTAGCAGGGTATGAAACAGAAAGAAAAAGAAGCGATCGCTTTGGTTTAGGCTACTTACGTTTAAATCGTCCCTTAAAATCAGGAATGTTAGTCACCATTGAACCAGGTTTCTATCAAGTCCCAGCCATTTTAAATCACCCCCAACACCGAGAAAAATATCAAAACGTCGTCAATTGGGAACGTCTCTCACAATTTGCTGATGTCAGAGGTATCCGCATTGAAGATGATGTTTTAGTGACCTCAACAGGTGCTGAAGTGCTAACAGCCGCCTTACCCAATCAAGCCCAGGCTGTAGAAAACCTAGTCAATCAATTTTAGATTTTGGATTTTAGATTTTAGATTGACTGCAACCATAAAGGAATACAGCTTGGGGATTTTAGATTGGCTGTCTTCTCTACGAGAGGCTGCACCAAGGTAGCGGACACAACACAGCGAGTATTTTAGATTTGTTCCACCTATGTTGCTGAATCAGAGTATGAAATGCAAAAGTTATCTTTGTTTATCTTTTGCACCTTTGCGCCTACCGCAAGCGGAACGCCTAGCGGCGAATGCGTGAGACAATTCATATTCTCAATCAGCAACGCCGTTTCACATACAGTGGGGCTTGTACCAAAAACAATCCAAAATTTAAAATCTAAAATTCCGAGGGTTAATCAAGTCTAAGTAATTTCACAAATCAAATCAAATTCTTATAAAAACAAATAACTGCTTATTTGCAGGATAATTTTGCAGTCAAAAAATTCTTCCGTAATTACCCAACTTTAAAACTTTTGCTTAAGTACAGACAATCAAAATCTATATTTGCGAAGTTATTTAATCAAATTAGGTAACATCTAGTTTAAAAATTAAAACCGCCGATGGCTGAGTAGAGCCACACGATTTCTCAAAATACCCAGTCTTTATAATTACTTTATAAAAAGCTGGATATATAAAGATAATCCTTTAAAAAGCTATTAAAATTAATGCTAATTAATACTGAATTTTACAATATAGAATAAAAATAAGCATTTCTTCGCAGGTTTACCGTTAGAGGCAGGAATTAAAGTCGAAAAAACAGGAAAAATCAGGCAATAATTTCATGCCCAATAGCCTCGGATTAATATCTTTTAGCTGCTTATTATTGACAAGTTGTAGCCCTAATAGTACAGCATTAAAATCGCCTCAGACAAGTCAAATACAACCCCAAAGCAACATAAAAATATTGCCAGATCATCTATCTTCAGTCAAGGAGGAAAAAAGAAATAGTAAAGATATTTTTACTAACAATGATGCAGCAAATGCAAACATTGAATATCCATCATCTGAATCATTAAACAAAAATGCCATTCAATTGAATAGCCACAACATTCAACAAAATAATTATCTAGCTCAAAGAGTCTCCGTGAGAAAAACAAATGAGACAGGTAATTACATGACTCTCACACCGTCTGGGAGAACTAATGATTTAGGAAATCCACTATTTGAATTGCGTCTATACGTCAATAACCAGCCTGTCAGTAGCTTTTTGACAGTATCTGGACGCACCCATACACAAAATAAAAATCGCCATCGTTCCGGTACAGAAGCACCATTACCCAACGGCATCTATACAGTCGCCAAAAATCATACTCGTGGAACTATTGCAGAAGCCGGAGAACGGTTTTTACCAATAACACCTCGGTTCCGCACCGGTCGCACTGACTTGGGTATTCATGTAGACCCATCTTATAACAAGAACAATGGGGAAGATGGTACCTCTGGATGTATTGGTATGACTAGCACAAGAGATTTAGATCAACTTTTGAACTATGTGCGAAATTATCAACCACAGTATATCAACGTCCAGATTTAGCGATCGCAAACATGATATCGGAATCATATTTGATTTGTGCGGAGCTAATTTACCTGTTCCCTGTCTTGTTCTGAAGCACAGGAATCACAGCAGATTCCTGGAAATTGATTTCAATCACCAAGATTTTGTATTCACCATTCTTTGATTTTCATAGGAGTATTTGATCATGTTGAAAGCATTCATGGCTGGCGTGATAATTTTGGTTGCTGCTTTACCCGCAACCGCAGAAATTCGCCCCAGACTTAGTAATACCGATATTGCTTCTAATCCCCAATCCTATGCTAGCGTTTGTACAAATGATCGATATGGTCGCTTGTCTGTACGCACTGGGCCTGGACAAAATTACCGTAAAATTACAGAAGTTTCTAACGGAATTACAGTAGCTTTAATGGCTGGTCAATATGGTCAAGATGGTTTTTACTGGTGGAACATTAACCATAATGGTATACGTGGCTGGGTAAGGTCTGATTATATCTGTAATTGATCCACAATATTAGATATCTCCGTTGACAATCTCCAGTCTTTAGACTGGGGAGTGTCAACAGAAAAGTGGGTATTTCACTCGATTGATTTTAAAAGGTTGCAGGTATTCATATCCCCGACTTTTTAAAAAAGTCGGGGATCTATGACCTATCATAATTTGTGTGGCGGACTAGTGGGAAAAACAGGTGACAATCGAAATCTATGTCAGCACGGATATTGAAGCAGATGGCCCTATTCCTGGGCCTCATTCCATGCTTAGTATTGGTTCAGCAGCTTACACCGCAGATAAACAATTAGTTGCTACCTTTTCAGCTAACCTGGAAACCTTACCAGGTGCATCAGGTCATCCCCAAACTATGAAATGGTGGTCACAACAGCCAGAAGCTTGGGCAGTCTGCCGAGTTAATCCACAGCCTCCAGCATCAGTGATGCAAGCATATCACACTTGGTTAAAAGCATTACCAGGTAAACCAATCTTTGTTGCTTATCCTGCTGCCTATGATTTTATGTTCGTCTATTGGTATTTAATCAACTTTGTAGGAGACAGTCCTTTTCAGCACTCAGCATTAGATATCCGTTCCTATGCAATGGCATTCTTGAAAAATAGCTACAGTGAATCTGGCAAGCGCAATCTCCCAACTGCGTGGTTAGAGGAACAACCCTTAACACATATTGCTTTAGATGATGCTATTCAACAAGGAAAGTTGTTCTGCAATCTATTGCAAAACAACCTACAGCGTGAAAGTTAATCAAACCAATTTTTAGGCTTTGAGACTATCGAGATAAGCCTTAATCGCAGGTAATGCAGTCATCTTTTCATAGAAGAAATTGTTGACGATATTCATGACCTCGGCTTGGGCTGCTTCTACCTGTGGGCCAAGGGGAACGTCTGGTTTTTGACGGCTGATGCAGCGAGATAAACGCAGCAAATGGCGCACAATTTCTAATTCCTCTTCTCCTTCCAAGACCCTGATGACTGACATAATGAGTTCATCTGTCTGATCAAGAATACTTTCGATATCAAAAACAGTGGCTTTTTCTGTAGCCTCTTGGACAGTCTTGACTAGGGAGTGGACTTGATAAAGTAATGCGGCTGGTTCGTCGAATAGTTCACGCAAAAAGGCGGCTTCTTCATATTGACCGTTCAGTCGGAAGATGTTGTACAGGCGTTTAGCGGCTTTACCGTAGTTGAGATGGTCTTCTCTAACGTATTTTTTGACTTCTTTTTTTAATGTTGCTACATAGTCATCTAAGACATCTGTGGAAACTTGTTTGACTAGTTTAGAAAAGATGGGTGCAGATTGAGCATCTAAGTAAACCTCTTGGAAGTAGCCGTCTAGATAGCCGTCTAGGGGTGTGATTGTACCGTCGGGAGCTTCCCAAGTCACATCTAAGACGTTGCTGGCGTTGGATAATTGACCACGCACTTGATCCGCGACTACCCAGTCTAGCTTGCACCAACCCGGTTCTTTAGCTACAGCATCCCAAGTGATGACTAGAGGATTTCCTTGGCTATCCTTTGCTTGAATTTCTCCGGCTATCACTTCATCAGGAGACCAGGAGATTGGTGAACCTTTGTGATAGGTGCGATTATGGCGAATTACATTTTGGGAATAGCTACCAAATTTGAGTTCAATAAATTGAAAGTTAACCCCGGACATACTACCGAGTGCTTTCTCACGCATAATTCGCGCTAGAATCTCACAGGCTGCGGCTCTGGTGGGAGCAATAATATTGACTCTCTCAAAGTAATCACAGTCTCCTGGGTGAGTTTGCACTTTAGATTGGGCAGCTGAACCAGAAAGAGCCAGTGCGGTTTCCACAACACCAGGAATATCATCAAATTCGACAATTTTACCTATAGCTCGAAAGCGTTCTAAATCTTTGGGGTCGAAATCTAACATGGTGACTTTGTGACCAAATACACCAGTTTCTTCGTCAACCACAATATCACTGTCCCCTGTGGCTTCGGTGATTGACTTCATCCAACGCTCTAATTCTTGCTCATTGAGTTGTACACCCAAGCGGTTAGCAGATTCAATTACACGATTGCGCGCTTCTAGGGTCTTATCTGGGATGGTTGTCATATTCTCTATTTGGTTTTGGGTAATTGTTGTACTTGTAGGTAAAAGGCCGCTTGTACCTAATGAATAAAGGTTTTTGGACTTATGCTAGGAGATACTTTAGTTCAGGGAAGCCTTTTGCAAAATAATCATCCCACGGGAGCGATCGCAGGCTGAATCTTTATCCACACAAGCTTTATACATCCGGTCTATGGGACATTTCCAAAAGCGAGTGTATCGCTTGGGATTGGTATCTGCAATCATGATTTCTTGAGAACTAGGGTTATAGTCTGCTAACAGTGAAAAATGTCCCCCTTCTAAGTTGGGGTTATTGTGAGCAATTTTAGTGTTGAAATTGAGAATATGAATATCATTGGCATCTACCACAGCCTTTTCTACAATGTCTGTGAACTTCTCCATCGTCATTGATGGATTATCAAAATATTCCAAATTCACAGTTAGTGGTAAATTGGCATTTTCTACATATTTCACACAAGTGTCGTAGGTTTCAGCCAAGGTCATACCATCATCTAACACGGAGGCGATCGGTAGCTTCGTCACATAGAAAATATCATCAACTGTAGCTGTAAAACCTAAAGAAGTCATGGCATAAGCCAGGGCTGTAACATTACAACAACGAATCGGTTGTTGGAATTCTGCTAATTGAATATTATCGAAGTCTTTCATGATTATTTTCTGGTTGGATGTGTTAGTAACTGGTAAAATATGGATATTCAGTTGGGAGTCATTTGTCGCAGAGTTTCGTTGAAATTGATTTATCCGCCAAGCAATTCCATTTTTGATAGATTACAAGTGTTGTCAAGATTTCTTACTGCCCATAAAGTGAGCTAAAGATTTGCAACTAAAGCTTTACGCACTCAGGTTTTGAAATACATAAGGCGCAGTTAGTTGTCTTGATTATTGTTTGGCTATGATGAGATAATTTGCCAAATTTGTAAACAGAAAAAATCGTATTTATTTTTACTAAATGTACGAATTGACAAATTAATGGCAATAATGCTGATTCATTGAATAACGGTATAGGAAGTCACAAAAAACTTTTAAATGTTCTAACTGTCCTGTGGCGTTTTGAGATTTTTTACTTAAGTGTTTTATCTGTTTTCATAATTTTTTACAAAAAAAGCAATAATTTTTTTTAAAGCTGGAGATTCTGCCCAAAAAATATTTTTACTTGGGTTAATTTACTCTAAAAGAATACATTCTTGAGACTGGGCAATAGAAATATGCCTTCAACCAAAAACCCGACTATTTACTGATGTTGTCGAGTCCCATTTATCCACTACTGTGTTTATATATAAATTTAAGAAATTCAAAATGGTATTGTTATAACAATAAACTATATAAAGTCAGCGATCGCTACTTTACTTCTCACCTAGGATGCGGGTGTATTAACTGAACTACTGGTGTGGCAAACTTAAAGTGATGCCAAAATAAGTTCTTGTGGTGAGAGCTTATAGCCCTCACCAGACGGGATATAAGCCCATAAGAGCATTATTTTTACTTAAATATAATCGCCAAATGTGGCTTTCAAAAGGGAATACTTCCGTGACAGTAAATCTACTTCAGCCTTAGTTAATACCTTGGAGTTGATGCTTTAATGCCCAATAACTATTACTAACTTCAGCATAATCTCTTTGCAGAATTGCGATGAAACATTCCACATATGCTAATGCGCGATAACGAATGTATTCATCAAAACTTTTCATTGCTTCTTCAGGATCATCACTGATGTTCCGTAAAGGGTTGTTAGGCTCTAAATCCATCGTGAAATGAACAGAATAAGGCAACACAATCTTGCCCCGCTTTAAAGCCGCAATTTCTTCTGGTGATATTTGCCATCTATTTTTAGAGTGTCTCTCAAGTGCTTGCAATAAGTTTGTTTTAAGTCCTGTTACTCTTCTACTTGCAGGGGGGTTGTAAACGATTGTTCCCCTAACAGCCTCTTGAGAGGCTAATAAATAATTTTTAATACTATCAATAAAATCTTGGAAATCAGGGTCGTTTGCTTGTAAAGAAGCTAACAATTCTATTCTTGATTCATGAGGAGCAAATCTGACATCTTGATCAATTTCATTAATAACTTTTGCAAGATTCAGAGGTTCATCATATCTAATTGATTCCCAGTATCTACGACAAGCGTTGAGATAATCTTCATGAATTACCTGGAATTTTGAGTAAGCAGGCTCAACAAATTGTTCTAATAATTTTTCTTTTTTCTCTTGAGCTTTTGACAATTGACCTGATATAAACTCTATCAGTTTTATTGCATCTGCAATCATGTTGACCCCATATCACAAAAATTTCCTGGCTGATTATACTCGTGTTCAATAATGTTGAAATGAAAATTGAGGATTTTTTGTAATAAAATTTATTACAGAAGTTAAATGATGTAATCTATCAATTCACTCTACCCGAATGAGACTATGCGGTCTTGCCCTAAGTTCTGTATGTGCGATCGCCACATACCATATCCATAACCTTCAACTGCTCAAGTTAGGGAAAAAACTACTAAGCTGGTAGATAGCACATTCAAAATTCACAAATTCTGAATCGCACCCAAACGGTGATTCGGACATCCCCATTGGCTCAATAACTGTAACTAAGATATGTTTGACGCATTAGCTGAACGTTTAGAATCCGCCTGGAAGAAACTACGCGGTCAAGATAAAATTTCGGAATCTAATATCCAAGATGCTTTGCGGGAAGTGCGCCGCGCCCTGTTGGAAGCAGACGTTAATCTCCAGGTAGTCAAAGATTTTATTAGCGAAGTTGAAGCCAAGGCGCAGGGGGCCGAAGTCATTAGCGGTGTGCGTCCTGACCAGCAATTCATCAAAATTGTCTACGATGAGTTAGTGCAAGTGATGGGGGAAGAGAATGTTCCCCTAGCGGAAGCTGCACAAAAACCGACTATCGTTTTAATGGCTGGTTTACAAGGTACTGGTAAAACCACAGCCACCGCTAAGTTAGCCCTACATTTACGCAAATTAGAGCGTAGTTGCCTGTTAGTAGCTACAGACGTATATCGTCCCGCCGCTATCGACCAGTTAATTACCCTTGGTAAGCAAATTGATGTCCCTGTTTTTGACATGGGAAGCGATGCAGACCCCGTAGAAATTGCCCGTCAAGGGGTGGAACGCGCCCAGGCGGAAGGTGTAAACACAGTTATTATAGATACCGCAGGTCGTCTGCAAATTGACGCTGATATGATGGCGGAATTAGCCCGCATCAAAGCCACAGTCGAACCCCACGAAACTCTGTTAGTCGTGGATTCCATGACGGGTCAAGAAGCAGCAAATCTTACCCGTACCTTCCATGAACAAATCGGTATCACTGGCGCAATTCTCACCAAAATGGATGGTGATAGCCGTGGTGGGGCAGCGTTGTCAGTACGGCAAATTTCCGGCGCGCCGATTAAATTTGTGGGTGTAGGGGAAAAAGTCGAAGCCCTACAACCCTTTTACCCAGACCGTATGGCTTCTCGAATTCTGGGGATGGGTGACGTTCTCACCTTAGTAGAAAAAGCCCAAGAAGAAATCGACCTAGCAGACGCAGAAAAAATGCAGGAGAAAATCCTGTCAGCGAAATTTGACTTTACCGATTTCGTCAAGCAACTGCGCCTGTTGAAAAATATGGGGTCATTGGGGGGAATCCTCAAGATGATTCCAGGGATGGGTAAACTTTCTGATGATCAGCTAAAACACGGCGAAACTCAGTTAAAACGCTGTGAATCCATGATCAACTCCATGACTATAGAAGAACGCCGCGACCCAGATTTACTGGCGAGTTCACCAAGTAGAAGGCGGCGAATTGCTAAAGGTTCGGGTTATGGAGAAGCCGACGTAAGTAAATTAGTAGCTGATTTCCAAAAAATGCGATCGCTCATGCAACAAATGGGTCAAGGTCGCTTCCCTGGAATGCCAGGAGGAATGCCCGGAATGTTCGGTGGTGGCGGTATGGGTAACGCCTTCGCTGGTATGGGCGGCGGCCGTCCCGCAGCCCCTGGCTGGCGCGGCTATAACGGTGGCGGCGGCGCGAAGAAGAAAAAACCCAAAGATAAGAAGAAAAAAGGGTTTGGGAATCTTTAAGCTAAGGGTTTAGGGGTATGAGGGTGTAAGGGTGTAGGGGAAAATTTACCCTCATGCCCTATGCCCCATGCCCAATAAAATTTCTTTCATTTTGAATTTTGAATTTTGAATTGATTAGCCCTATACCCAATTTCCTCTGAGAAATCATAGCCGTAAACCATAGACAAGTGCTAAAATTAGCATTTCAGTATGGGAAGTTATGACTTTAAACGGGTCGCTTCCTGAAACTATCCACGAATAGGAGAATGATTCTTCAACCATGATCAAATTGCGCTTGAAGCGATACGGTAAAAAGCGGGAAGCGAGCTACCGCATTGTCGCTATGAATAGTCTCTCTCGCCGCGATGGCCGTCCTTTAGAAGAACTGGGCTTCTATAACCCCAGAACCGACGAAGTGCGGTTGGATGTCCCCGGCATCGTCAAGCGACTACAGCAAGGCGCACAACCTACTGACACAGTACGTCGCATCTTACAAAAAGCCAATGTCTTTGAACAGGTCAGTGCCACAACCGCATCATAATCCCACAGCAGCAACAGCTAGCCCTAACTATGTTGGGCTAGTCAAATTTTTGATGCAGCCATTTTTAGAGTTTCCAGATTCTTTAAGTGTTGATTGTGAAATGTCTCAAACCTTAAAACGGGTTTGGATTCGCATCGCCTTTGAAAGTACCGATAAAGGGAAAGTCTTTGGCCGGGGAGGCAGGAATATTCAGGCAATTAGGACAGTGATTGCTGCGGCGGCGCAACTGTCGCAACAAACAGTTTACCTGGATATTTATGGCAACACCAACCCCGGACGGGAAGGTTTGTCTGCTGAAGAAGATCAGCCAGAGCGATCGCCTACTCCCAGAACACGAGAACGGCGTAATTCATCAAGACCTGTTGTTAAACCCCGCTCCCGTTAGGTTAAAAATAAATAAGAAGCCTGAGCGGTTAAAGGAAAAAGGAAAAAGGAAACAGGAAAAAGACAGTTACCGTAATGGAAATTAGGTAATTGAAATAAAATTAGGGGTTTGTAACTCTGGTGATACTACTTCTTATTTTGCCTTTTACCCTTGAACTTTTGCCTTTTTAACTCGCCTCCGCTCAGAATCTTCCAGAAAAATACAGGAAAAACTCTCAAGATGAAAAATCTTTTGGGAATTTCCTTTCAAAGTTACCACTATAGACAGTTAGTGATGCTGATACACAACTCTGATAATCTCTCTCAGGAGGTGAAACCAGGGAGTGGCTGAAGTTCGTTTAGGTGAAAATGAGTCTATTGACTCAGCAATTAGACGTTTTAAAAGAAAAATTCAAAAAGCCGGCATTTTATCGGAAGTTAAACGTCGGGAACGATACGAAAAACCTAGCTTGCGCCGTAAACGCAAAGCAGAAACAGCACGTAGAGGTGGACGCTACTAAACTAATGTAGTTACAACCTCAAGTAAAGTAGAGATGCGATCGCGTCTCTACTGGCTAAATATCAGAATTTAATAATAAGAATATTCATAAATTTAAACTAAATAAAACTAAAGATGAGCCAGATTTTTAATTGTAAGATAGTATAAAAATAGACCTTAGTAAAATAATAAAAAACTCACGAAAGTAATCAACTTTTGTTAAAAATTGCCCCTCACACATTAAACAATAACTATGGCAGATGCCTTAATAATTCAGCTGCCTAACGTTTCCAGTGCGATCGCTTTAGCAGGTGATAGAGAAGAAAACCTAAAAATCTTAGCCAAACAAACGGGAGCTAACTTAGTCCTGCGTGGGCAAGAATTATATATTTCTGGTACAGATGCACAAAAAGAATTAGCCGCTAGATTAGTGCGATCGCTAGAAAATATCTGGATTCATGGCAATATTATCTCCAGTGCCGATATTGCAACCGCACGTCAAGCTTTAGACACCAATCGCCAAGAAGAACTGCAACAATTACAGCGAGATGTATTAGCCAAAACTCGTCGTGGCGATGAAGTTCGTGCCAAAACCTTTAAACAACGCCAGTACATTGACCAAATTCGTCAGCATGACTTAACCTTCTGTACTGGCCCTGCGGGAACAGGTAAGACTTATTTAGCTGTCGTGATTGCAGTTCAAGCACTCCTCACCAATCAAGTCGAGAAACTCATCTTAACCCGTCCGGCTGTAGAAGCTGGCGAGAGACTGGGATTTTTACCAGGAGACTTACAACAGAAAATTGACCCCTATCTGCGTCCTCTTTACGATGCCATTTATGAGTTTGTTGATCAAGAAAAAGTAGCTAACCTAATTGAACGGGGAATTATTGAAGTTGCGCCATTAGCTTATATGCGGGGACGGACTTTAAACCATGCTTTTGTGATTGTGGATGAAGCCCAAAACACTACACCCGCGCAAATGAAAATGGTTTTAACTCGCTTGGGTTTCCGTTCACGCATGGTAATTACAGGTGACATCACACAAACTGATTTACCCATGAATCAACAATCAGGTTTAGCGGTAGCTTTGCAAATTTTAAAGCATGTTGAAGGGGTTGCTTTTTCGGAGTTTACGCAAAAAGATGTTGTGCGTCATCCTTTAGTACAGCGCATTGTGAGCGCGTACGAAAAATATGAGCAGTAGTTATTAGTCAATAGTCATTAGTCATTAGTCATTAGTCATTAGTCATTGGAGAACAGGGAACAGCAACGGAATTTTGAATTTTGAATTGATAAAAGAGGGTATTAACTGTGTCTAATTTAAAAGAATTTTTAGAAGCTTGTGAAAGTTTGGGAACACTGCGGTTAATTGTGACTAGTAGTGCAGCAGTTTTAGAAGCAAGGGGAAAAATAGAAAAACTCTTTTATGCAGAATTACCCAAGGGTAAATATGCCAATATGCACACAGAGGGTTTTGAATTTCATTTGAATATGGACAAAATTACACAAGTGAAATTTGAAACTGGAGAAGCAAAAAGAGGTAATTTTACAACTTATGCAATTCGCTTTTTAGATGAAAAGCAAGAACCTGCTTTGAGTATATTTTTGCAGTGGGGTAAACCAGGTGAATATGAACCAGGACAAGTGGAAGCTTGGCAAGGTTTAAAAGAAAAGTATGGGGAAGTTTGGCATCCTGTAGCCATTGAAACTTTGTAAATAAAAAAACGGGATGTCATCAAACCTGTTGATTTTAATGTTGGCGTAATTGAGGAGATAACTTAATTTTTGTGCCGTTTATTTCAATCATGCCAGATTGAGAGAGTTTATAAAAGGCGCGGGATAGAGTTTCGGGAATTGTTCCTAGAAGTGCAGCTAATTGTCCTTTTGGTAAATCGAGTTCAACTATATCAGCATTGCCTTGGCGATCGCTCAACATTAATAAATATTTTGTCAAGCGTTCTGGAACTTCCTGAAACGAAAGGGTATCGACTAAATGCGCTAATCGGCGTAAATGTCGGGCAAATGTTCCTAACATAGCGATCGCTAGTGTAGGATGTTGTTGCAAAACCATCAAAAATGCTGTTCTGGGAATAAAAACCACCTCCGAATTTTCTAAGGCGGCGGCGGATGCGGGGAAATTTCCGCCATCGAAGGCGGGAACTTCAGCAAAGTGTTCTTCTGCGCCAAAAATGTGCAGAATTTGTTCTTTACCTCCATTGGCTACTTTAAAGACTTTAATTCTGCCGGATTTGACAATAAAAAACCCTGTTCCTGAGTCTCCTTCCCAAAAAAGAGTTTCTCCTTTTTGATAAGTTTGGGGAATCGCAATATGAGCTAGTGCTTGCAATTGTTCATCTAAAATATCTTGAAAAATCGGTGTCTTATGTAAAAATTGTTTGACTTCCAAGACACGTTCAGTCAAAGTCATAATGGCGAAATTGGGTGCGAAACGATAAATTTTTACACGCTACGAATGCCTAGTTTTGTGAGTGCAGCGATCGCATGAAGTCTAACAAATTCATCTTCATCTCCCAGCATAGCAGTTAATAACGGTGTAGCATCTTGACAACCCAACTGACCTAAAGATAGTGCGATCGCACTTTTCACAGCAGTAATTTTAGTGGCTGGATGCTGTGTTTCCAGCATTTCCAGCAAAATTTGTGTACCTTTAGTGATTAATTCTGGTTTTCTGACTCTGCCTAAAACTGTGACAACTTCTTGCCAGATTGTGGGTGAAGTTAGTTGATTGAGTGCTGTTTGTAAACATTCCAAACCTAATAATGTTTCTACCCAAATTAAGGCGCGGATGATTTCTAGTTGTAGAGTAATCGGTGTATGGGGTGAAATTAAAACCGTAAATAAATGCTGAGTCGCTACATCGCCACCTATTCGCGCCAAGGTTACAGCAGTAGTACAACAAACCTCAATATGAAAATCATAGAGTCGAGGCTGTAATTTAGCCACTAAATCTAATTGAGTGGCTAAATCAGTACGATAACCTAAACCTTTGACAGCCACACATCTAACACCAGCAGCAACATCTTCCAGCGCATTCAAAAGTACGGGTGGTACACGCTCATCATGAAAACTGCTGAGAGCTTCTAAAGCGGCTTGTCTGACTGCGACTTGAGAGTCTTTAACTACACTCAATAGTGGTGTGATAGTTTCTAGCTTGCGAATATAAGCAAGCGATCGCACTGCTAAAAGTCTAGTATTTTCTGGCTTTAGAAGTTCACAAAGGTAAGGAATCGCCAAATTTCCCATTCGTCCCAGTGCTGTAGCGGCGATCGCTTGCAGTTCTTCATCCTCAGTAGTTTGTAATAATTCTACTAAAGAAGCGATCGCATCTGGATGCTGATACTCTCCTAAAATCCGCACTGCAAACCAGCGTAATTCATCATCGGCATCTTCATCTTCTAAGATGGCAATCAATGAGGGAATGGCGATAGTTCCCAATTGAGTCAGCACCTTGGTAATATCCCAACGCTGCTGAAAATCTCCCATCTCTAAAATTTTTAATGCTAATTCCAACAGATGTTCTGGATTTAGTGTCTCTGAATGTTTTGAGTCATTAACCAAAATCAATTGTTGTAAATCTTGAATTAGCGATGACCAATCAGCCTCATTATGCGCTGTCTGCGCTTGCACCAAAAGCTGCCCGATATTATTCACAAAACCTTGCTTGAATTCTTAAATTGGGGATTGGGGATTGGGGACTAGGAATTTTAGATTTTAGATTTTGGATTTTAGATTGAATCAAATCCAAAATTGAAAGGCTGGGGATTGGGAATTGGGAAAATTCTACCGTGTCTACCGTGTCTACTTTGTCTCCCTGTCCTCTGCCCCCCTGCCTACACTAACTGGGCTTAACTACGACCGAATTACCCTCAATCTTGGCGGCGTAAGTTTTGAGTGGTTTCGTAGCTGGAGCTTTCTGTACTGTACCATCAACACCATATTCTGCGCCATGACAAGGGCAGACAAATTTTTTGGTGGCATCTTTCCATTCCACGATACAACCTTTATGGGTACAGGTGGGATTGACAGCCACTAAATTAGCTGATTTTGATGTACCCACCACTAAAACAGAACCAACAGGTAAGTTTTCCTTGAGTAATTTCCCAGCCTTATCTAGTTCCGCAACCGTACCAACAGTTTGCCATTCGCCTGATGCGGTTGTTTGAGTAGTACAAGCTGCGATCGCTACAGGTAAGCTACTAGCTAACAAACCCAAACCAACCCAATTCAAAAAATCACGACGTTTCATAGTTAGTTAGTCAATAGTCAATAGTCATTAGTCAATAGTCATTAGTTTTTTCTGATCTGCTACCTTGTCTTCCTTGTCTCCTCATTCCCAGTCCCTAATCCCTATGTTATGCAGAAAACGCATCATACAGATTTATTTTAAGCATTATTACTCAAATTTTGTAGCTGTTTATACGATTTTATCGCAAATCCCAACATAACCTGATAAGTGTCGAAATTGTTACATAAACATTCATGCAAACCTCTTGACAAATGTTTCCTATGTGAAAAATTACAAGTGCTTCCCTCATTAAAAAAGTTGCGTTCAATGAACATAGGCGGCTGAAGATTCATTAGAAATAGCAACTGACGAGACTTAAGCAACATCTTGAGTAAAGGTAATCAGGCATAAATATACATTCATTGACCATGATTTCAACCTCGTGGAGTTACCTACAGGTGAATGGTTATGGTGATTAATTTGGAATTTTGTAGGCACAAGTCTGAATATAGGCTATTTTGAATTCGGAGCGAAGTGACGTGACGGATACAGCAACTATCACCACAGGCAATTTAAATAAGTTCGAGAAATTGAAAGCTGAAAAAGATGGTTTAAAGATTAAAGAGGAAATAGCGCAAATTGCTTCCTTGGGATGGGAAGCAATGGATGAAACTGACCGAGATCATCGTCTGAAATGGGTGGGTGTGTTTTTCCGCCCGGTTACTCCTGGTAAGTTCATGCTGCGGATGCGGATGCCGAATGGGATTATTAATAGTGAACAAATGGGAGTATTAGCAGAGGTCGTGCAGCGTTACGGGGATGATGGTAACGCTGATATTACCACCAGACAAAATATTCAACTGCGGGGAATCAGAATTGAAGACTTACCAGACATCTTTAATCGATTTCAAGCTGTAGGTTTAACCAGCATCCAATCAGGGATGGATAACATCCGCAACATTACAGGTGATGCTATAGCGGGTTTGGATGCAGATGAATTGTATGATACTCGCGAGTTGGTGCAACAAATTCAAGATATGTTCACCAACAAAGGACAAGGGAATCCCGAATTTAGTAACCTACCACGCAAATTTAATATAGCGATCGCTGGTGGTCGAGATAATTCTGTTCATGCAGAAATCAATGATTTAGCCTTCGTTCCAGCCTTTAAGGAAGGGACTGGTAACTGGGTACTGGGGACTGGGCAAGATTTTTCCCCATCCCCAGTCTTCGGTTTCAATATCCTAGTCGGTGGCTTCTTCTCGGCTAAACGCTGTGAAGCTGCAATTCCTCTTAATGCTTGGGTAACTCCAGAAGAAGTATTAGAGGTATGTCGAGCCATTTTGGAAGTTTATCGAGACAACGGTTTACGGGCTAATCGTCTGAAATCTCGTCTGATGTGGCTAATAGATGAATGGGGTATAGATAAGTTTCGTCTAGAAGTGGAGAAACGATTGGGTAAGTCATTACTACCCGCCGCACCAAAAGACGAAATCGATTGGGAAAAACGGGATCACATTGGAGTCTATAAACAAAAACAACCAGGGTTAAACTATGTAGGTCTACACATTCCCGTGGGTAGATTGTATGCCGAGGATATGTTTGAGTTAGCGCGGTTAGCTGACGTTTACGGTAGCGGAGAGATGCGGTTAACCGTTGAACAGAATGTGATTATTCCCAATATTCCCGACTCGCGCTTGAGTACATTTTTAACCGATCCTTTACTGGAGAGATTTTCCATTGATCCTGGTTTATTGACGCGATCGCTAGTTTCCTGCACCGGCGCACAATTTTGCAACTTTGCCCTCATCGAAACCAAAAACCGCGCCCTCAGCATAATTCAAGCCTTAGAAACCGAGTTAACATTCACTCGCCCAGTCCGCATTCACTGGACAGGTTGTCCCAACTCCTGTGGACAACCCCAAGTTGCAGACATCGGACTCATGGGAACAAAAGCCCGAAAAAACGGTAAAGCCGTAGAAGGCGTTGACATTTACATGGGTGGAAAAGTGGGAAAAGATGCACATTTAGGTAAGTGCGTCCAAAAAGGCATACCCTGCGAAGACTTACAACCATTCTTACGAGATTTACTCATCCAACACTTCGGCGCGAAAGCTAAAGAAGAAGCTTTAGTCAAGGGTGTAAGGGTGTAAGGGTGTAAGGGTGTAGGGGTGCAAGGGAGATTTTAACCCAATGCCCAATGCCCCATGCCCCATACCCCATACCCCAATAACGACGAATTAACAACACATTAAAGAACAATGAGCAATTTTTCCAGAAGAAAATTCATTTTCACCACAGGTGCGGCGGCTGCGGCTTCCATTGTGACTCATGCTTGTGCCTCTAACAACTCAACAACTACAAGTGAACAAGCACCTTCAGCAAATCCAGCCTCTAACGTCTCCACAGTAGCTAACGCACCCAAGGTAGAAACAACTAAAGCCAAACTCGGATTTATCGCCCTCACTGACGCTGCACCTCTAATTATTGCTAAAGAAAAAGGCTTCTTTGCTAAGTATGGGATGACTGATGTAGAGGTTATTAAACAAAAATCCTGGCCTGTCACCCGTGATAATCTCAAAATTGGTTCAGCAGGTGGTGGGATTGATGGCGCACATATCCTTAGCCCTATGCCTTACTTGATTACTATTAAGGATCAAGTACCGATGTATCTCTTAGCTAGATTAAATACTAACGGTCAAGCGATTTCTGTTGCTAATAAGTTCAAAGAAATCAAAGTCCAGTTAGAAAGCAAAGCACTCAAAGAAGCTGCTACTCAAGCTAAAGCTAATCAAAAAGCATTAAAAGCTGGTATTACCTTTCCCGGTGGAACTCACGATTTATGGATGCGCTATTGGCTAGCGGCTGGGGGAATTAACCCTGATCAAGATGTGGTTTTAGAACCTGTACCACCACCACAAATGGTAGCCAACATGAAAGTCGGGACTGTTGATGCGTTCTGTGTAGGAGAACCTTGGAACGCGCAATTAGTTAGTCAAAAATTGGGTTATTCAGCTTTAGTTACTGGTGAACTATGGAAAGATCATCCAGAAAAAGCCTTTGCAATGCGCCAAGATTGGGTTGATAAAAATCCCAATGCTACCCAAGCCTTATTAATGGCAGTTTTAGAAGCTCAACAGTGGTGTGAAAAGCAAGAAAACAAAGAAGAAATGTGTAAAATTTGCAGCGATCGCAAATACTTTAATGTTGCCGCCGCAGATATTATAGAAAGGGCTAAAGGCAATATTGACTATGGTGATGGACGCACCGCAAAAGAATTTCCTTATCGGATGAAATTCTGGGCAGATAATGCTTCCTATCCTTACAAGAGCCATGATATTTGGTTTTTAACTGAAAATATTCGTTGGGGCTATCTGCCAAAAGATACCAAGATTAAGGAAATTGTGGATCAAGTCAATAAAGAAGACTTATGGAAGAAAGCTGCTAAAGCCATTGGTGTACCTGAAGCAGAAATTCCTACTAGCTCATCTCGTGGTATTGAAACCTTCTTTGATGGCGTAAAATTTGACCCTGAAAAACCAGAAGCATATTTACAAGGCTTGACTATCAAGAAAGTTTAATCAGAAAAAATCTGAGTGGCTTGAGTTACCACTCAGATGAGCAAATACTTAGGAGAAAACAGTGATAATTCTGTTTTAGAGAATTTGCTGCTGTCCTCATTAAAATATAAACCACTGTAAAAATCACGTACAAAAGAGAAAACATGGCTGCTGTTTTAGGAAGTCGGAATTTCAGAAAAAAGTCTCGCAAAAATCTTGATAAATTTGTTGCCGAAAAAATTTTACCCCCTATCCTGGCATTATTAATTTTTCTAGTAGTTTGGCAACTGTTGTGTTTAAATCCTGGGTTTAAGTTACCTGGGCCAATTGAAACTTTGAGAGAAACTTGGAACCCCTTTATTATTCATCCGTTCTTTGATAATGGTGAAAGTGATAAAGGTTTGGGTTGGCAAATATTGAGTAGTTTGGGTAGAGTTGGCTTAGGTTTTTCTTTGTCTGCAATTGTTGGTATTACTTTAGGAATTTTAATTGGGGCAAATAAGTTAGTTTACAATGCTGTAGATCCCATCTTTCAAGTATTAAGAACTGTCCCGCCTCTAGCATGGCTACCAATTTCTTTAGCAGCATTTCAACAAGCTAATCCTTCGGCAATTTTCGTGATTTTCATCACTTCAATTTGGCCGATTATTATTAACACTACTGTCGGTGTACAACAAATTCCGCAAGACTATATCAATGTGGCGAGAGTGTTAAAGCTCAAGGGTACAAAGTATTTCTTGAAAATTGTGTTTCCAGCGACTGTTCCTTATATATTCACAGGGCTGAGAATTGGTATTGGTTTATCTTGGTTAGCCATTGTGGCGGCGGAAATGTTAGTCGGTGGTGTGGGTATTGGTTCTTTTATTTGGGATGCTTACAACACGACTACAGAAACTAATTTGAGTGAGATTATTTTGGCTCTGATTTACGTGGGGTTAGTCGGTTTGTTTTTAGATAGATTAGTCGGTTTTATCGCTAGTAAAGTTGTAGCAGAACAAAAATAGTTAACACGGTTGACTAATGACTAATGACTAATGACTAATGACTAATGACTAAGGACTAATGACTAATGACTACTTTTGTTGAAGTTGACCACGTTGATCGGGTATTTGATTTACCGAATGGTGGTAGATATATTGCTCTGAAAAATATTGAGTTGAAGATTAAGCAAGGGGAGTTTGTTTCTTTAATTGGGCATTCTGGTTGTGGTAAGTCCACACTGTTGAATATTATTGCAGGTTTGGATCGTGCAAGTATTGGCGGTGTGACTTTGGAAGGACGGGAAGTGAGAGACCCTAGTCCCGATCGCATGGTAGTATTTCAAAACTATTCGTTGCTTCCTTGGTTGACGGTGAGAGAAAATATTGCTCTGGCTGTGGATGAGGTTCATCAAGATAAGCCGAAGGGTGAACGCCGAGGAATTATTGAAGAACATATTGATATGGTGGGACTGCGCCATGCAGCGAATAAACGCCCTCATGAGTTGTCTGGAGGGATGAAACAACGGGTGGCGATCGCGCGCGCTTTGGCTACTCGTCCCAAGTTGTTGCTGTTGGATGAACCCTTTGGGGCTTTGGATGCTTTAACTAGGGGGAGTTTGCAGGAACAGTTGATGAAAATCTGCAATGAACATAACGTTACTTGTGTGATGGTAACGCATGATGTGGATGAAGCATTATTGTTGAGCGATCGCGTAGTGATGCTCACCAACGGCCCAGAAGCCCACATCGGACAAATCTTAGAAGTCCCAATCCCTCGTCCCCGTCAGCGTTTGGAAGTAGTCAAACATCCCAGTTACTACAATCTGCGGAATGAAATGATTTACTTCCTCAATCAGCAAAAACAAGCCAAAAAACGTCAAAGCCAGCGTTTAGTAACATCAGAAAACAGCGCAGCCAAAGCCATCCTCGAAATTGGCTTTATGCCCTTAACTGATGCTGCACCTTTAATTGTTGCCAAAGAGAAGGGCTTTTTTGCTAAATATGGCTTAGAAAATATCGTCCTCACTAAAGCTAACAGTTGGCAAGAAATCACTAAAGGTTTTGTTACAGGAAAACTAGAAGCCGCTCAAATGCTTGCCGGAATGCCTTTAGCATTAACATTAGGTGCAGGTGGAAATCCTTCTATTCCCGTAGTTAACGCCCTGAATCTCTCACGCAACGCCAACGCTATCACCTTAAGTAAAAGACTGTATAGCCAAGGCGTGCGGAATCTGGCTGATTTAAAAGCCGTAATTAACACCACCCCTGACCAGATTCTCACCTTGGGTGTAGTGCATCCAGCAGCCATGCAAAACCTACTTTTGCGTTACTGGCTAGCAGCTGGTGGGATAGATCCCGATAGAGATATTAGCTTGAGAGTCATCCCACCCACAGAAATGCTTGCCCAACTAGAAGCCGGCTATATTGAAGGTTACTGTGCGGGAGAACCCTGGAACTATCAAGCAGTACATCAAGACGCAGGTTTCGTTGCAGCCACCGCCTTAGACATTTGGTCAGGACAACCAAAACAAGTTTTAGGAGTAAGCGAAACCTGGGCGCAAAAACACCCAGAAACCCATTTAAACTTAACCAAAGCACTCCTAGAAGCTTGCGAATATTGTGACGACCTCCGCAACCGTCCAGAAATCCTAGAAATACTCTCCCGCCCCGAATATTTAAACATATCTCCTGCATACATTCGCCCTGGTTTTATCGACCCCTACGATCGCGGCGACGGTAAACCACCCCAAGAACTCACCACATACAACCAGTTTTACCTCAATAAAACCAACTACCCCAACCGCACAGAAACCCTGTGGATGCTCACCCAACTAGCACGCTGGAGTATTACACCCTTCCCCAAAAACTGGGTAGAAATCATCGAAAGAGTATGTCGCGCAGACATATTTGGCGCAGCCGCCCGCGACCTCGGCTTACTAGACATCGGCGAAGACAACCCCATACACCTATTCGACAGTAAAACCTTCAACCCATCCGAACCCCTAGACTACCTCAAAAGCCTAGAAATCAAACATCCCATCCGCATCGAAGAAATCTTCATTTAGTCATTACTTTCTCCCTTCCTCTCCTTCTTTGCGTCTTTGCGCCTACCCTGCGGGTTCCGCTTTAGCGGTATGCGTGAGCCAATCCAAAATCCATAAAACCCATGCAAATAATCAATAAAAACACCCAACCCCAAACACCCCCCACCCCAAAAGCAGACAACTTCCTAGTAGTCGAAGGTGTCAGCAAAATCTACCCCACCCCAGAAGGCCCCTACACCGTCCTAGATGGAATCGACCTCAAAATCCGCGAAGGCGAATTTGTCTGCTTAATCGGTCACTCAGGCTGCGGGAAATCCACCCTACTCAACATGATTTCCGGCTTCAACACCCCCACAGATGGTGTAGTTCTCCTCCAAGACCAACCCATCACCGAACCAGGCCCCGACCGGATGATGGTCTTTCAAAACTACTGCTTACTACCCTGGCTAACCGTCTTCGATAACGTCTATTTAGCAGTAGATGCAGTCTTCCCCAACAAACCCCAAGCCCAAAAACGCGCCATCGTCAGAGAACATCTAGCAATGGTCGGACTCACAGAAGCCGCCGACAAAAAACCCAGCCAAATTTCCGGCGGGATGAAACAAAGAGTTGCGATCGCCCGCGCTTTATCCATCCGTCCCCAAGTCCTAATTCTCGATGAACCCTTCGGCGCACTAGACGCAATCACCAAAGAAGAACTCCAAGAAGAACTCCTGCAAATTTGGAGTGATCATCAAGTCACCGTCTTAATGATTACCCATGACATCGACGAAGCCCTCTTCCTCGCTGATAGAGTCGTCATGATGACCAACGGCCCAGCCGCCCAAATCGGCGAAATCTTAGATATACCCTTTTCCCGCCCCCGCAACCGCCGCCGCATCATGGAAGACCCAGAATACTACAACCTCCGCAACTACGCCCTAGATTTCTTATATCGCCGATTTGCTCACCAAGAGTAGTCAATAGTTGTTCTTCTTTGCACCTTTGCGCCTTTGCGCGAAACAATTCCTATGCCCGAATCTACCAAGACCGTATGTCCTTACTGTGGTGTAGGCTGCGGCTTAGAAGTATCCCCCCCAGCCCAACCAAATCAAGCCACCAACCGCGACAGCCAAGGAAACCCCATTTGGAGAGTACGCGGCGATAAATCCCATCCATCTAGCCAGGGGATGGTGTGTGTCAAAGGTGCAACGATCGCCGAATCTTTAGATAAAAATAGACTACATTACCCAATGGTGCGCGACTCTCTAGACCAAGAGTTCCGCCGCGTCAGTTGGGATGAAGCTTTTGATCTAATCACCCAACGCATTCAAACTGTACGCCTTACCCAAGGTGCAGAGGCTATATGTATGTACGGTTCTGGTCAATTCCAGACTGAGGACTACTACATCGCCCAAAAACTTATGAAAGGGTGTTTGGGTACGAATAATTTCGATGCGAACTCTCGTTTATGTATGTCGAGTGCGGTGTCTGGCTACATCCAAAGTTTTGGGTCAGATGGGCCGCCTTGCTGCTATGAAGACTTAGAGTTAACTGACTGTGCATTTTTAATTGGGACGAATACCGCCGAATGTCATCCCATCGTTTTCAACCGCTTGGCGAAATACCACAAAAAAAACCGCCATGTGAAAATGATTGTGGTTGACCCCCGACGCACACCCACCGCCGAAGCAGCCGACTTGCATTTGGCGATTCGTCCCGGTACAGATATCGACTTGTTAAATGGAATTGCCCATTTATTAATGCGTTGGCAGATGATAGATGTCAGTTTCATCGAAGATTGTACCAGTAACTTTTCCGCCTATGCCGAAGTCATCCGCCACTATTCCCCGGAAGTAGTAGCCCGTCAATGTGGAATTAGCGTTGCAGATTTAGAAACCGCCGCCCGTTATTGGGGTAAATCACAACGTGTGTTGTCGTTGTGGTCGATGGGCGTAAATCAATCAACGGAAGGAACAGCGAAAGTTAGAACCATTATCAATCTCCACCTGATGACCGGACAAATCGGGAAACCAGGCGCAGGGCCTTTTTCCCTCACCGGTCAACCCAATGCAATGGGAGGAAGGGAAGCTGGCGGGTTAGCCCATTTATTACCCGGTTATCGTTCGGTGAAAAATCCCCAACATCGGGCTGAAGTAGAAGCATTTTGGGGCTTACAACCAGGACAAATTTCACCCCATCCTGGTTTAACAGCGTGGGAGATGATTCTAGGTTTAGAAGCTGGGAATGTAGGTTTATTGTGGATTGCAGCGACTAACCCAGCTGTGAGTATGCCAGATTTAGAACGAACAAAAAAAGCCTTATTGCGATCGCCTTTTACAATTTACCAAGACGCATATTACCCCACAGAAACCTCAGCTTTTGCCCATGTTCTCTTACCGGCGGCGCAGTGGAGTGAAAAAACGGGTGTAATGACCAATTCTGAACGCCGAGTGACTTTATGTTCAGCATTCCGCCAACCACCACACCAAGCTAAAGCCGATTGGGAAATATTCGCGGAAGTGGGACGGCGATTAGGCTTTGGGGATAAATTCGCCTTTAATAATTCTGCCCAAGTTTACACAGAGTTCGTCCAACTAACCAAGGGTCGTACTTGTGATATGACTGGTATTAGTCACGAACAGTTACGCCAAGAAGGTGCAACTCAATGGCCTCACCCTCTAACTACTGATCAAACTCAACAACTCACTCAGCACCCAGCACTTAGCACTCAGCACTCCAAAAGACTTTATACTGATTTACACTTTCCTACACCAGATGGACGCGCCAAGTTTGCAGCTTATTATTCCAAAGGATTGGCAGAACCACCAGACCCAGATTATCCTTTTGTGTTAACCACTGGAAGACTGTACGGACATTGGCACACCCAAACGCGTACAGGTCGCATTGAAAAAATTCGTTCTATGCACCCAGAACCATTTATAGAAATTCATCCCCGTGATGCGGCTAAGTTAGAAATTATTGATAGTCAAATGGTAGAAGTGCGATCGCGTCGTGGTACTGCCCAGTTTAAAGCCAAAGTGACCAAAGCGATCGCCCCTGGTACAGTTTTCGTCCCGATGCACTGGGGTTCACTCTGGGCTGACAACGCCGAAGCCAACGCCCTCACCCATCCCGAATCTTGTCCTGATTCCCTCCAGCCGGAATTAAAAGCCTGTGCTGTACAAATCATCCCTATTTCGTTAAAAATCACAGTTAAAGCTTCTCAACTCCAGTCCATCCAATGATAAGCTGCTGGATAGTAATCGGATTTCTAGATAATAGTCAATAGTTACCATTATAACTTCTGATGTACTAATATTGGCTATTAGCAAGATAAGATAATTCTCATATGCCAATAAGATATCAATGATTAATCCTGTAGTGAAAACTAGAGGGTTTTTATTTTTTCTTGTAAAAATTTTAATTTAGATAAAAGTGGGTGCAGCCAATGAAAAAGTTAATCAGACAAATTTTCGGATTGACTAAAGATGAAAACTTCATGCACGCCATTGAAAATATAGAGGTCATAGTTTCCAAAATTCTATCTATTTTTATGGTAATAGTAATTTTGGTAGCAATTGTAGATTTAGGAACTTATATAGTTAAAGAAGTCTTTACTACACCATACGGTTTAATTAACACTACACTTTTTAAAGTTTTTGGTCTGTTTCTGAATATTTTAATTGCCTTAGAAATATTAGAAAATATTACAGCCTATCTTAAAAGACACGTTTTTCAAGTAGAATTAGTAATTGTCACTTCATTGATAGCTGTAGCCAGAAAAATTATTATCTTAGATTTAGATAAAGTCAAAGGACTCGATATCATAGGCTTAGGAACTGCGGTTTTAGCCTTATCGATCAGCTACCTCATAATTCGTTTTAGTAATTCCAAAGATAGATATTAGAATTTCTACGCTAATTTGCGTTTAAAAAATGCCAATTATGACAACCTTCTTTGAATTTGAAGCTGATTTTGTAGACTCTCTGCGTTGTATACCTATGCAGGTGCGCTATAACTTAGATACTTGCGGTATCAAACTAAAATTATCTGATTGGCATCAACTGACTCAAGCGGAACGGGAAGCTTTAGTCACCTTACCTTGTACCACAGAAACAGAAATTCAAACCTATCAAGAATATCTCCAGCAATTAATTTTAGAGCGTACATCTCAACCTGTAGCTACTTTACCTATAGATCCTTATCCAGCATGGCTAGACTCTAACAATATGCCGGTTAATCTCCAAGAAAAAGCCCAGGAAATAGGGATTACTATCACTTTGTCACAGTGGTCAGATTTAACCCCATTACAACGCTTTGCCTTAATTAAACTAAGTCGTCCTGGACACGAGAACAAAAATTTTCCGCGTGCGATCGCAGAATTTAATCTTGGTCATTAGTCATTAGTTTTAAACTATAGAACTATGTCGTATGTAAAAATTGGCGAATTAATTGGGTGTGGCCTATCTTCGTCGAATAATATTTACTTGAACTCATGATGTATTAAATACCGAAATTTCACAAGTTCAGCGAGGATATCAGGAAATATGGCTGCGAAGAAGATTTTGATGTTAGTGGGTGACTATGTTGAAGACTACGAAGTTATGGTTCCCTTCCAAGCTTTGCAAATGGTAGGACACACTGTTGAAGCAGTTTGTCCAGACAAGCAAGCAGGGGATAAAGTACGCACAGCCGTCCACGATTTTGAGGGAGATCAGACTTACAGTGAAAAACCAGGACACAATTTCACCCTCAACGCCACCTTTGCTGACATCAAAGCCGAAAATTACGATGCTTTAGTTATCCCTGGTGGACGCGCACCAGAATATATTCGTTTAAACCCAAGAGTCTTAGAAATCACGCGTCATTTTGCCCAAACCAATAAACCAATTGCTGCTATTTGTCACGGCTTACAATTACTAGCTGCGGCGGATGTCTTGCGTGGTAAGAACTGCACCGCCTACCCAGCCTGCGCCCCTGATGTGCGGAGTGCTGGCGGTAACTATGTACAAATTGCCGTCGATACAGCCATAGTTGATGGTAACTTAGTTACAGCACCAGCTTGGCCTGCTCATCCCCAGTGGTTAGCAGAATTTCTTAAGGTTCTGGGGACTAAAATTCAACATCCAGAAGTAGCTAAAGTTTAATTAAAACACTTATCTGGGAATTATTCACTACTAGAAAATTCTCAGGGTGAGTGAAGCAAAATAATATCTTTGATAGGGGCTGCAAATTCTTGCAACCCTTAAATTTTTATCTATACTTTATTGATGTTATAAAAAACAAACTACACTGGGAAAATTGCCTTTAATACCAATGTACAAAAAATAGATTGTCGTAAGTAACACTAGAAATTAGTTCATATCTGTACATATTAAGAATCTCAGGTTTGTCAAAAGCCAGAAGACAGATAATCTCATTGGGACATCTTATCAACAATGTACAAAAGATACTTTTTGCAGTTTAAATCCTTGCCACAATTGAATGAAATCATGGGTGGGAAGAATTTTAAATTTTGAGTGAGCTAATTTTGAATTTATTTGCATAGAGTAAAGCTATAGTGTACTTAGCAATTCTGCTTTTCGTGTGGCTGAGGTTAAGTCCTACTGCCAAGGATATTTTGTGGATTAGTTTGGAAAGACACTCTCTAACTCGATGACAGGCAAAAACGCAAGACATCACGCTTTTCTGCGGCTAGTGTCTGGTAATGGCGAAGCATTTGAAACAGAATCTCGCCACTCACTTACCAGTAAAGAAGCAGTAATTGGACGAGACCCCAGCTGCCAAGTTGTCTTGGATGCCATGATGTACCGAATGGTATCTCGTCGCCATGCTGTGGTGCGCCCAGTTGCTGCCGCAGAAAACAGCAAATTTAGCTGGGTACTTTGTGATTTGAACAGTGCTAATGGCACTTATCTCAATGGACAACGTTTATACGGATGTCAAGAACTGCACGCAGGCGATCGCATCGCCTTGGGTGCTGATGGGCCACAATTCCTATTTGAGTACGCTGTTGCACCCCAACCTACAGTAATTACTAACCAAGTTGCACCGCTACCATCAGCTAAAAACCCCACACAATCCAAGCCTGATGCTGTCAGCTTTACCCAACTATTCCCCATTATCTCTACGGGGAAAGACTTAACTCGTAAGGCTTATTTAATACCAGGAATCCTGACGGTAATATTTGTGGTGTTGATGTTTGCTACAGTCGGTCAACCACAAGCAAATCAGGTAATTGTTGCGACTTACATAGCATTAGCTGCTTACTACTTTATCTACCAACTGTGTGGTAAACCCAAACCTTGGTGGATGCTAGTGGGCGCAGCTTTATCTACAGTGATCATCCTCCTCAGTCCCATATTAAATTTATTTATTTTCTTCTTTCGGGAACTGCTTCCTGGGAATGTACCCCCCATTGATCAACCCATTAATAGCCTAACGGAATTATTTGTCAGGTACTTTTTTGGTGCTGGGTTGATGGAAGAACTACTCAAAGCTTTGCCAATTTTGGGAGCATATCTGACAGCCTTAGCACTCCCTTCTCCTTGGCGAGAAAAAATTGGAGTCTGGGAACCTTTAGACGGTATTTTGTTGGGAACTGCTTCTGCTGTTGGTTTTACTTTGGTAGAAACTTTAGGCCAATATGTCCCAGCCGCCTCCTTACAAGCTGGTTCAGAAGTAGGTTTACAGGTGCTAATTGCCAGAATTCTCGGTTTACCAGCCGGACATATGGCTTACAGTGGTTATTTAGGATATTTTATTGGGTTAGCTGCGCTCAAACCCCGCCATGCTACACAAATCCTGGCTGTTGGTTACTTTAGCGCGTCTGCACTCCATGCTTTTTGGAATACCGCCGGACATAGTAATAATTTGTTCTTAGTGGTGGTGGGTGTTCTATCCTATGCTTTTTTAATGGCCGCCATTCTCAAAGCTAGAGCATTATCACCAACGCGATCGCAAAATTTTGCTACCCGTTTTCTAGGGCCGAAATAAGGGACTTCCAACTTAAAAAATATCCTATCACTATGTAGGCAAGGGGGCAGGGAGAAGGGGGCAGGGGAGATACAAGAAATATCAACTAAGTAAATTGGATAATTTATCTTCTGGAAGTCCCTAATCTTAGAAGCTAGAGTTATGGGATGCCAATTTGATTGTTAAATGTATGACTTGAAATAGGGAATAGGGAACAGAAAACTGTACTGATTTTTGTTCCAAAATCAAATGTGAATTTTATTGTATTTGGAGACTCGTAGCAAATTTGGGATTTGAAATGTAGAATGGCGATGCTAAGGCTGGCTTTATATCTCACGATAGATGTAGAGATGGGAGAATTTATTTATGGTTAGCCTACTGCGGCATAATTTTGTGCGAAACCAATGATAATTAATTAAAAGACCCAGCCATGTCGCTCAATAACTCAACGACCCTCAAATTCTGACTTGTAACCTTTGTTTGTCAGCCGGACTCTACCAATTCAGGGTCAGAATTGGGGATAAGCAAAAAAGATTTTCGATATATCATCTGTGATAGTTGTGTTAATGTCCTAAAAAACCAGTAAGAAAAGACAATCAAGACATTAATCAACCTTCAGTGTCAGATGCGTTGAGTTGTGTGAGAGCATAATAAGCGATCGCCATCCCCATTTTTGCCTGTTCGATTTCTGATAACGCTGCCCAATCTTCTACAGGCTTAACCACAGAACTGATATTTTGTGCCTCACGACTACGCATCGCATAGGCATAGGGACGGGCTAAAATCAACAGATCATCTGCTTCCCATGTAGGTAGTACAGCTTGAACACATTCCACTAGTTGTTCGCCTAAAGTTTGTTGAGACGCAACAATTTCTGTAGCTTTAGTAGCGATCGCACTCAGCCAGTTTTGTGGTATTCCCGCCGCAAACACCTTCTGTAAATTTTCTTGAAGACTGTTAACAGCCGTCGCAATTGTATTACAATTGTAGTATGAGGAATTTTCCACCTGTGACCACAGGTTATCTAATTGCTGATAAAAATTTTGCGCTCTGCTAGTAAGTTCTTCTTCTAGCATATCTTGCCGTGCAAATTGTGCTTCTAATTCAATAAAATACGCTTCTGATTCATTATCTAAGGGATTCCACGGATAAGTAGCATCTTCTGGTTCTAATAAAGCGGCTAATAATTCCAATTCAACTTGAGATACTACAGAAGAGTGATTATCTGAACCTTTAATTTGATGAGTCATTGATTGTCTCCAAAACAATTTATTTAGGGATATTGACTGCTACACGGGTTCAATGCAATTTTCCGCAAAAAGAATTTTGTGAGTAATGAGTGCTGAGTAATAAGTAATGAGTAATGAGTAATGAGTAATGAGTAATGAGTAAGTAAGAGAAATAGTTTTTATCCCATGCCCTATGCCCCATGCCCTATGCCCCAGTCCCCATAACTCAAGAAGACACCTTAGAATCTTCAATAATAAACTCCCAAGTTTCTCCTCTAGAGCTACCAAACTTTAATTGCATTCCTGATTTTAAGGGTACTTCCTCTCGGAGGATTTGTTGCCAACCATTAGCTCCTAAATACCAGGTTGTGCCGTAGGTGGAAAAATCTTGTATGTAGTATGTTCTGACTTGGGTTGTACCGTTAAAAGTATTACGGCAGAGAATTTCGGCGTGTCTTCTAGACATTGAGGGTTCAGGAATGACAATATCATTGTCTTTAGTGCGCCCAATGCGGGTGACACCGATTCTCAATGACCAACTGCGACCTCCTGGGGAGAGCGATCGCAAACAAGCCATAGGTACTGACTCATCTATATGAGGGATGACGGTATCAGGTAACTCTGTTATTCCCTCATCTACGCTTTTAATCAGTTCCCCGTCAAAATCTGGGTGTAGATATAGAACAGGCAAAGTCCAAGCAGGTTGATTGTATTTATATAGTGTTAACAGTTCTTGCCTCGCTTCCGCTACCGCTTCGTCGATGGGTTTGCGTGATCTTAAAGCTTTGGCAAATACTTGGATAAAACTGTGACTTTCCCGATCAGCAATTTCATCACGCATTCCTAAAACTGCCGGTACACCGTGACGAATCAAAACTTCTGCCAAGCTGCTAGCGGGGATAGCTTGATGATTGATGGCGGCGGGTTGCGCTCCCCAGCAGGCATTGAGAACTGCTAATTTGACGGCACTGCGGGTTAACACTTGGGCTAATTCTATGCCGTTGAGGGTCATACCAGGACGCAAAAATAACATTCCACCATCGGGATTTGGTAAACCATGCCCTGCGTAGAAAAAGACGTTGTATGCTTTAGTTTCTAATTCTTGAATTAACTCTTGGGGAGTGGGTTGCAGTAAGGTTTTGACTGTGCAAGGGGCGTATCTTTGACCGTAACTACCCACTTGTCCACCACTCAACAGAGTTTGTTCTAAGATCGCTGCTTCGGTTTGCAGCTGTAGGTTTTGATCATGACCAAGAACCAAGAGAACTTTTAAGGCTTGGTCAGTACGTAAAGTTGGTAGGTGTTCAACTTCACTAGTGGTGCGGCTAAAGAGCAAATCAGGGGAAAGGGACATAGCTGGCTGTCCTGGCTCTCGCTGCATAATTTCCCAAGGCAAGGCAATTAAATCGGGGTCACGGATTTCCAACCGAAATTGCAGACGTTTATTTTGACCCATAGCCATACCACGGCTACGCTCTAGACTGCCGAGAATTGAACCTTCAAAAACCCATCGCCATAGGTTAATACCTAAGTATTGCATCAAACGACTGCCGTAACCTGTATTTTGTCCACTGGCGGGTGTAACTAAGTTGATGGGCAGTTGATTGACTGAGCGTTGGTTAGAGCCTGTAGAAATATTGATACCACTGTGGCCAGCAAACATTTGCTGCCATTCTTGCCAAACTTGAGTGAGTTCAGCCGGCCATACACAGTCACGCAAAACGTAGCCACTGGGATAGGGAGCTTTAACCACCCAAATGGCGAAAGTATCATTGCCAGTATTGATGAGACGGGCGATCGCCAAGTTCAGGGATGGCATGGATTCGTCAAACTAAATAGGTAAACACAGATAATTTCTACCAAAAATTTTCCCGTAAGAAAATTTCTATCTTATAAATTGTAAGTGTATTTATTATCTGTATTATTTCAGGTTTTTACCAGTTTACCGATTATTTGTTTGTCTGGCACTAGAATCACTTGGCTTTAAGGAGTCAGGCTGGAGGCGCGTATTATTTGCTAAAGGAATTGTCTTGTTGATTTTAATTACCTATCCAGGAGAGAGATTATCAAGCGATCGCCATCCAAAACCGCGAGATAATCACAATAGTCTATGAGATTATCCACAATCATCAATGTCCTTCGATAACCTGTGTAAACTCCTCTCAGAAAAACATCCCGCCACCTTCGCCAGTTGGGTAATAGGAACACCACAACCCAGTGCCACCATCCTCAAAACCGAATTGAGTATCGAACCAATCCGAGCCGATTACCTCACATTTCTACAACTGGAAAACCGCATCCTGCATTTAGAATTTCAAACCAGACTCGAATCCAACCCACCACTACCCCTGCGGATGCTCGATTATTGGGTGAGATTATATCGTCTATATCGTCTACCCATCACCCAAGTCATTGTACTCTTACTTCCTCCCGCACCCGATACAGTCATTGAAACCGTATTTCATGTAGAAAACACCCGCCATGAATATCGAGTCATTCAGATGTGGGAAGAAGATCCGCAAATATTTCTAGAGAACCCAGCTTTATTACCACTAGCACCTTTAACAGCTACTACCCAACCACAAGCCTTGTTACAACAAGTAGCAGCACGAGTCAATCAAATTGAACGAGAGCAAAAAGCCACCATCTCAGCTTATACTCAAATCTTTGCCGGGTTAAAATATGACAAAGGCTTGATTCGACAAATATTTCGGGAGGATATGATGCGCGAGTCAGCGATTTATCAAGAAATTCTTGCTGAAGGAGAACAACGGGGAGAACAACGGGGAGAACAACGGGGAAGACTAGCAGAAGGGCGATCGCTTATTCTCCGACTTCTCACTCGCCGTGTGGGACAATTATCTTTAACATTATTAGGACGAGTGGAGACTCTCGGTTTAGAAGATTTGGAAAATCTGGGGGAAGCTTTGTTAGATTTTCAGAGCATTACAGATTTAGAAGCTTGGTTGAATAAATTAAGAGTTGAGTAGGGTGCGTCAGTGTAAAAAAAACCTAACTACACCCAGAAATTATCCATACTGACACACCCTACTGGCGTGGCAAGCCTTAGATGTTACAAATACATTGTAGTTGGGTTGACGTAAGGAAACCCAATCCACTTATGCCGAAAAACATAGCTACTGATTGAGATTACCAGGGGTATTTGGCGCAGAAGGTAAATTATCTGAGATGGGGGATTCGCAGGGATTATCAGAATTAGCTTGTAATACTTCCAGTGTCCCTTCCTTCTCCAATCCTTGCAATTTTGAGTATTCGAGTTTGATTGGTGCTGCAAATAATTTTGCTACTTCTGGGGGTAGTGTTTTAACTGGACACCGTCGCAAAGAAACGCTGTCATTTTCTCTATTATCAACTTTTAAAAAGGTGTCAGGCTGGAGGCGCGTATTATTTGCTAAGGGAATAGCCTGCTTGGTTCTAATTACCCATCCAGGAGCGAGATTATCAAGCGATCGCCTCTGGGGTATTTCTGGTTGTTCGGTAGTTGCTGGTAAATTGGTGGCTGGAATAGGATTTGAGGGATTACTGACAAATCTGGCGCGAATTGAGGAAGTAATCCAAAATGTCAAGGAACCCACGGCAAGTGCCAATAATAACGGCACGATAATCGTTAAGGGTAAATTGCTGATTTTTGTGGGTGATTTTTTTCGCAGGACTTTTGTAGGTTGTCCCAGATTAGTGGGTTGTGGTGTGGCTGGGGCAGGTCTGACTACCGCAGCCGCCGTTGGTATGGCGGTACTATCAGGTATGACTGCTTGAATCTTGACAGATGGTTCAGTGTATTTAACTTGATAGTGGACTAAGGCAATGGTGACGTTGTCATGACCATTTTTAGTGTTAGCCAGTTCTATTAAGCGATTAGCGACATCGGTTAGATTCTTGCCGCCATTGAGAATGGGCAGGATTTCTTTTTCCCAGTATTCTTCTACCCTGTCAAAATCACTCAAGCCGTCGGAGGTCAGCAAAAATACTGTATCTTCGTCGCAAATAAATCTTTGGGCTGTGGGATGTAAGGAACTACTAGGACTCATCCCCAAGGCCTGGACGAGAGAACCTGCACCACTTTGCTGCACTGCTTCCCGATAAATGGCGTAGCCTAATCTGACTTCCCGTGAGGCGACATCATCATCTAGGGTGACTTGATAACAACCTTGGGGTGTAATCCAGTAAGCCCGACTGTCACCCACATGGGTAATATACATTTCATGACCCAGGGGTAATGCCATGACCAAGGTAGTTCCCATACGTTTTCTACCTTGGCGATGTTCACTATCATTGCGCTGGCTGATTTTGTCGTTGGCGATCGCTACTGCTTTTTCTAAATCGGCTAACACTAGTGCCGGATCTACATGATCAGCAGGTAGCCTGGTTAATTCCTGCACTTGCTGCTGAATGGTATCGATAGCTAAATTAGAGGCGACATTGCCACCTTCGTGTCCTCCAATGCCATCGCAAACAATGGCTAAGGCTGTATGAGGTGGTTTATTAACGATTGTGCCACTAGATGGATAACAAGCGTCTTCATTTCTTTCTCGTCTGGGGCCAGTATCGGTTTTGGTGATGATGTGGATACTAGAGTTTTGAGTTTGTCCTAAGTCTCTTAATCCTTGGTCTAAAACGGCAATTAGTAATTCTGGTGTGTTGATTTCCCCAGCGATTAATAAGTTGCTGATTTGTTCTACAAATTCCGCGATCGCAGGTTTGGCAGTTTTTCCTAATTGCTGCCAAAACTCACCTAATTGGACTAATTCTGGCGGTTGAGTTGGATCAAAGCGCAATTCTAATAGCTTAATTAATGAGCCTTCCACCCGTAATAAATCGGTATCCAGCAGGCTAGAGACTACACCTTCACTCTTTAAAGGTTGCCATAGCTGGGCTATTTGCCATAACCAATTCAGTTGGCGCATGGATGTGGCATTTTGCCAAGCGTCTATCAATTTACTACACAAACTGATTTTCGGTTCTGCACCATCAACTACCAATGGCGGTTTTTCCAACAGCAACAACTCATTAGGACTGTGGCCTGGTGGGAGGTGGACTACTCCGTAAATTTGCGGAACATTTAAACGATAAGGAATTAGCCTCAGATAAGGTCTAATCGCTTGGATGTTGTCTAAGTCTGGTACTTGTGGTGGTAAACCAGGATGGGTATCTAAAACAACGGACGGATTAATGATTAAATAGCGATCGGCTAATAAGTCTCCCGGAGAACCTACACCTGAAACGTCTCCAACCACCCACAAATAACGTTGAGGTAAGGGTGTGGAGCATTGCTGGCAAAACTTATTAGTCAGGGGGTTCTCAGCCTGACAAATTGGACAGTGGAGCGTTGCCGCATCATTTTCCATAGTGTTCGCACCGATCAGCGATTGGCAATTTGTTCAACAATCTAAACCGCTCATTTCTCTTGAATTGGACGTATCCAACTAGGAATGATGATTTTAGCTAGTAGCTACTAACCCAAGTTACTCAATTACGGAAGACATGGTTTTGAGGTTTGGTAATTGCTAGTCGGTAATTAGGAAAATTGATTTACCGAATTACCCGTTACCCATCACCAAGCATCACCCTTTAACTGACGCAACTTAAGTTACTAGAAAATAGTAATACTTAATTTACAACCTATGCCAAGATTAGACTTTTTTGTCAACCATACGGCCTCATCATAGCTTCTATTTTTCCATGACTCCCGATTACAGGACTTGCCTACAAAAGACTTTTCGCTAGTAGAGGGTGCAAAAGGTTAATAGCATGGGGTAAAAGCTTTTGGAATCCTCCTCAACTCCTATCCCTTGATTTTCCTAATTCCTGTATCAGTCTGATGCTAATAAAACAACTTAATCTACTCCATAAGTTCAGCATAATCACTATAGTGTGCTATTTTGAGTAGTAGGGTGTTACTTTGTAACTAGCTATTACCGCTAAAACAGGCATCCTCTATAGTTGAGGCTTGGTTATCTAGGGATAAACTTTCATTAAGAATCTTAAGATTACTCGACGAAATCCAAGATATTCCAACCTGGTGTCAAATTGTCCTGCAACTTGGTATATCTTATCATCAGTAATTTGGCTAAATCATCTCTTAGTGATGTAATTACAATCATTTTGGTTGAGTTTTACCACCCAGAAAATCCCATCAAGTATTAAGTGCAACCGAATAACTAAACTTTTTACAAAATTTAACTTTTTAATGTTAAGAATTGCTTCGGAAAAATAGTTAAGCAACCTCAAAATTACAGCCCATGCTTTATGCGAAGACGAAATGAGAGTCAGTCGTCTTGGATAGTAGAAGTATTATTGCGATTTTATGAGCAAATTTTTGTATCGGAATCTACTATCAGAATTTAACTTAGTGGACTCCCATGAATCAATTCAAAATTCAAAATACCCTACGGGAAGGCTTACGCCTACAAAATTCAAAATTAAAGACAGCCACCCACAAGGGGGAGTGGCGTGGGCGGATTTCAGGACTTGAGAGAACTGGCGTTGGGGTTTGTACCTACCTTCTCTACGAGTGCCGCAGGCTAGGGGAACAAGGATTTTTGGACGCAAGTCCGGGTTAAAACCTAACTTGTTCCTATAAAATAAATTATTCATTTTACCTAGCTGATATTTTCTATATCTCCCCTGCCCCCTGCCCCCTTGCCTAAAAAGCGATAGGCTATTTTTGTAGCTGGGAGTCCCTAGTGGCGTAGGTTGGGAAGGCAGTGCTTTGGGCGGTTTGACCGATTTATAGCAACTGCCGAAGCCTATGCGCCGAGAATGCGCTGTTATTGGTTTCTATTCCCTATGAGCGAAAAAATCAAGGTTAATCAACAGCCACTTGGGGAAGACCCATACTGTAGTTAGTCACTCGTGCAGAGAGATTGTAGCTGATTTCTCCTGATTGTAGGAGCGATCGCAAATAATGTTCTAAGTCAGAACCAATCCGACGTAAGTTGTAGTCTGTCAGGTCTGCACCGCTAGAGGCTTCCACCAGTTCATCAAATTTACGATAAACCTTTTGCAAAGCATCTTCATTCCAGTTGAACTCGTTGTCTGGGTCAACATCCAATGTTAAGACTTGATTACTGGGAATCATTTCGCCTGCCCGGTCAATTTCTGCTGCAAAAATGCGTATGTGCCGGGTTGTAGACTTAAGCAGCGTTGGGTTGTCCATAGATGAAGATGTAGGATTTTAGGTTGATTATACTGAAATCATTGTAGACGCTACACCTGCGACAAATAAAGGGACTGGGGATTGGGGATTGAGAACTGGGAAGGCAAAAGGCAAAGGGTAAAAGGTGAAATGTAAAAGAGAAGACCATTGTTACTTTCATTTGATGCCCAATTCCTAATCCCCAGTCCCCAGTCCCCAATCCCTATCTTTATAAACTCAAGTGAAGAAATTCAGGTTAATGTAGCTGGTAGTCTATGCTATTGTTGAAAACCAAGATTTTACTCTTGATAAAAATGTTTATTTTGCTTTCCCGAATTTTATGCTGAAAAAAACGTACATCAAGTAATTTTACGTAGCCACGATAAAAATCTCTCTAGCTCTAATTAAATCTCTAAAAACTAGCGAATTTACTTACGTGTAAACACGAAAAGTTCAGTAAAAACTCAAACTGTTATTGACTTAAAAATAAAGTTGATGTAAAAAGCTTTAAAAAGCTAGAACAACTTCTTACAGAAACTTTATTGTATAGAATCTCAAAAACTGAATAATAGTTATGGCTTGCTTGAAAAGCATCGGCAACAGATAGATGGCAAGATAAACCCTGAGAGTCTGTCTCAAAACACACAGGAGAGTGCAATGGAATATAAATGCTATGAATTGAAAAAACATTCTTAATGTCAGCAGAGTGGATTCAAAAAAATATAAAGAACTTTGTCTGGAGATATCGCTGTCTGCCTCGTAACCACCAAGTACAGGAATCCTCAAAACTATGAACTCGAAAGCATTACCACGTCAGATAAATAATATCGAAGTAGGGGTTTATGATTGCGAAATACATCTAAAGTTTCGCCTGATTGAAGAGAAAAGTTTATTAGGCGATCGCGAACAACTGCTGCAAGTGTTGCTAGATGCTTTAACAGAAGGCTCTGACGATTTCTTAGAGATGCTACAAGCATCTGTAAAAGCGCAGGAAGTGACGGAATTTAAAGCTTCACCACAAATGCGTCGCCAACTCATGCGTTTGCGTAATGCTGTTGATAATACTCCGTAATGAAAATCCAACGGCAATAGGAGTAGTGTGAAACTAAAAATGAAACAGGATGGTTAGGCAGTTTTAACTTGTTTAAATTGAGTAAATTTGTCTATTTGCTCTCAGTGGGTAAGCTAGTAATTGTATAATTCAATTCCTAGACTATAAACTTCAACTTCAGCTTGAAAAAAAACTAAATTGAGCATCTACAAGTGAATTTTAACGTTGGCACTAAGTAGATGATTTAGTGCTGAATAATGCAAACATACTTAACTTCCAGTCGGTGTCATAGTTTTGGAAGATGAGCAGCTCAAGTTAATTTATCCAACCAGGGTTTTACTTCATTGTGTAGGTATTAATTTAGTCAAGTAACATATCAGCAATAATCTATTATTTCAGATTGCACTGAATGTAGTTTTTGAACTCAGTAATTAGGTGGGTTGATAGGGATTTCCAATGGGATAATTTATTTTCTGGAAGTCCCTAACATCTAAAAATAGGGTGAATAGGTTAAGGCTAATTGCACCAACTTTTAGATTGTCGAAATAAATATAACTATACCCCTCCTATAGTCCTCTACTGCCAGCAGAGGACTATAGGAGGGGTAATATCAATTCAAAGTACCCCACGGGAATCGAAAGCTACAAAATCTTAATTAGCTAGTCCATGTTCTAAAGCAAAACGAACTAACTCTGTACGGCTGTTGGTACCCGTCTTACTAAATAAGCGACTCACATATTTTTCGACATTTCGCACGCTTGTTTCTAAACGACGGGCGATTTCTTTGTTCATCAATCCCTCTGCAACCAAGTTTAAAACGCTTTGTTCTCTGGGTGTCAGGTCGATTTTGAAGGGGGCTGGAGACTGAGAAATTGCACTTTTTTGGGTCAATAAAGCTTTAATTTGGGCAATTTGATGAGCTAATTCGGCAATATCAGGGGTTTCGCTGTCTTCACCGAGCATTTGCGGTTTGGCGGTGCGGCGAGCCAGTAAGTTCTCTACAATGGCGATTAGTTCATCGGGGTCGAAGGGCTTAGGAAGATAGGCATCAACACCAGCTTGATAACCTTGGATGCGATCGCTAGTCATGCCTTTTGCTGTTAAAAATACCACAGGTAGGGATTGAAAGCGGGGGTCTTCTCGCAATTGCTTGAGAAATTGATAGCCATCAACTTGGGGCATCATAATGTCAGAAATGACCAAATCAGGCGTATTTTGCTGCATCAAATCCCAGCCTTCACGGGCATTACTGGCGACTTGAACGGCGAAACCGCTTTCTTGCAAATATTCTTTCACAGCTTCCCGTAACCCAGGTTCATCATCTACCAGTAATAATTGTGCTGACATCGAAACATTTCCTTATGGTCTACCTGTCTCCAATTTAGCGAATCCTTGATCTAAAATTCAAATTTCCTCTAGCCACGCAATTGTTTTAGCTGCTTCTGGTAACTGGGCGTTTCGTTGTCCCATTGTTCTTTGTCTGGCAGTGTATAAGCTCAACGGAGTATCTAATAAATCTACCAGCGTGGCTTGACCTGCGATCGCTCTCACACTATTTTTGGGCAAGTCTTTGAGCAACCACCGCACTAAACGGTAACTAATATCCTTAATTTTCGTATCTGGCATGAGGTCTATGCCATGTAGTTCATGTAAATAACGATTAGAACGCCCGTAGCGTCGCCATTGACTAGCTAATTCTGGGAGTGTCATCCGGTGGCGGTGCTGTACAATTGCGTCTGGGGCAAATTCTAACTTACCAAGATTGGCTCGCAAAATTCGCCAGCAAATGTCTGCATCTCCGCCTGTGGTGAGATAGGGACGAAATAAACCTGATTGGGCGAAAACACTCCGACGTATTGCTAAGTTAGCAGTTTGACCGTAAGGACAAAAGGGATGAGCCAGGGTGTGTTTTTGCGAAAGAGTGGCTTGGCGTTCTGCGTGTTCTTCTAAAAGCGTTGTACCTGGCAGTGCTGTAATTTCCCCTGCCACAATTACCACATCTTGGTTGACAAAAGGCTGAATTAGTGATGTGAGCCATTGGGGTTGGGGACGGCAATCAGCATCGGTGAAGGCGATAATTTCGCCCACAGCCGCCCGAATTCCTTGATTACGAGCCGCATACGAACTTTGTATTTGGTTTTCACTCAAGGGGCGAATGGTAATTAGGCTATGGAGTGCGGTGGTTTTGAGAGCGTCTAAGGTGCGATCGCGACTATTATTATCTACTATTAGGTACTCTACTTTGTCTGGTGGGTAGATTTGAGACACCAGACAATTCATTAAATCTGGTAAATCTGCTTCACCATTATAAATAGGAACAACCACCGAAACCATTGGCAAAAAGCTGGTAGCGGTGGTTGCATCAAGTTTTTGATCATTCATGATGAATAAGGGTATGGGGGTATAGGGGTATAGGGTTGTAGGGGGAGGAATTAAAGATGTGTTTAACCCATCCCTAGTCCCTAATCCCCAGTCCCTGACTTAGTATTCCCGATTCACCATCATATAACGGTCTTGTGAGGAGCTGGTTAAGACTCTAAGGGTAGAAATGAAAAAATTGCTGATATTTGAAGAACAACACCTGATAAATAAATCGTCAATGTACGGATGTTTAATATTGTAAGTCTTGGGCGCGGACACTTAAAGGCCGGGGTGTCTGATTGCCGGAAGATTGGGCAAAGCTATTAGTAGATAAAATGGCGATCGCTCGACTGTATTGAGGATCGTTTGGTGTACCAATTAAATTAGGATTAGAAGCTAGTAAACGTTCTTGAGCTTCTGTCAGGTCTAATTTAATATCTGGTGTAATCCCTTTATGGTTGATATCTGTGCCATTGGGGGTGTAGTAGTGGGCGATAGTGACAGCTAACCCAGAACCATCTGATAATTCATGGACAGACTGCACCAAGGCTTTACCGAAAGTTTGACTACCAACTACCACTGCGCGTTTATTATCCTTGAGCGCGCCTGTGAGAATTTCGCTAGCACTGGCGGAATTTCCGTCTACTAATACGGCTAAAGGTAGTTTTGTTAAAGCGGTGCGGTTAGCTTTTGTATCTTCATTCATGCCTTTGCGGTTGACTGTACGTACAATCCCGCCATCATCTAACCACATCCGGGCAATTTCAATGCTAGCTTGTAATAATCCGCCTGGATTACCACGTAAATCTAAGACAAAGGCATCAACTTTTTTACCGTTTAAATCGCGAATCGCTCGTTGCATTTGTTCAGCTGCATGGGAGCTAAATTCACGTAACCGAATATAACCGATACGACGGTTGCCTTCTTGCTTGACGGAGGAAAAAACGGTTGGAACTTCGATGGTGGCTCTTGTCAACTGCACATCAAAAGCACTACGGCCGCTACGTCCTAGACGCAGGGTAATTTTGCTGCCAGCCTTACCGCGAATTAGTTTGGAGGCATCATCTATTTTCATAGACTGAGTAGAGTTGCCATCAATTGCCAAAATTTCATCCCCTGGTTTAATGCCGGCTTTCAATGCTGGGGAATTTTCTATGGCTTCGACAATAGTCAATCGCTTGGTGCTTTCGTTAATTTCCATCCGAATGCCGATCCCAGAGACTTCCCCAGAGGTTTGATTGGTTAAGGCTTCAAACTGAGAGGGAGTCATAAACCGAGTGTATGGATCGTTTAGCTGTTGTAAAGCTTCCCGAATGGCTATATACGCCTCTTCTTTCGATGAGTAGTCTTTGCTTAATAGACTTTGCCTTGCTGCTAGCCAGTTTTTTTGATTAAATGTGCCGTCAACATATTCGCTATTGACTATTTGCCATACTTGGTCAACCAATGCTTTAGGACTATCTTGGAGTGCAGCACGAACACTCCGAGTCCAAGCAGGGCCAAATACGGATACTGTGGCAGTTGTGGCGATCGCTCCTCCAATCAGAGCTACTTGGAGCAGCGAGTGACGTTTCGCAGATTGATTCATGTATATCAGCAGGAATTTACGGTGGTGTTGACAGTTTAGCAATCAGGCTTTTAGAAGTTTCTTAAGTTTTTATACTCAACTTGCAGCTACGCTTCCCTCATAATTTTCCCCTCTGAATCATGCTAGGATCTTGCCTTGATTTTGTGAAAACTTGTGAGTGGACTTTTTTACCTTGTTTGCTAATCTAATTTAACTTTGTGACAATAGTGTGACAGTTATATAACCGTCTTATTTACACCCTATATTAATTTCCTAAGATAGCATTTCATCGTTAAAAATGCCGGTTTTTTTCAACTAAGTTAATCAGTTGTTTTGTCCTAATAACATGAGACACAACTTTAGCAAGAATTCCTCGATTATCCAGGGTAGTAAATTCCGCAAACAGTTGCCGTTGCTACAAAAACTTGGTTTAGCTCTATGCTTGTTACTGGGGATTTGGTTAATTATTATAGCTACTAACCTAGTTGTCGCTTCCACAAAACCAGCCGATGCCTTTTTTGTCCTGGGTGGCAGCATTCGCCGTGAAATTTATATTGCCCAAATAGCAAAACAAAATCCACAGATTCCTATTTTAATTTCCCAAGGTTCTAAAGACCCTTGTATATGGCTAATTTTTCAAAGAGAAGCCGCAGATTTAGAAAACGTGTGGTTAGAAAAATGTGCTAATTCTACATTTGACAATTTTTATTACGGAATCCCAATTTTACGGAAATGGGGAGTAAACAAAGTCAAACTGATTACCTCTCCTACCCACTTACCCCGCGCCCAATGGATGTCACAAATTCTTTTTGGCTCGCACGGCATATGGGTAGAAGTTGAAGCGGTGGAAGAAGTTGGTGTCCCCGGCAATCGTGAATCTTGGTTAAAAACCGCACTAGATGTTATACGTAGTATACTGTGGGCTATTTTGAGTCAATTTATTCATCCCCAATGTTCTAACATCACTCAGTTGAGTGATGTAGATATACAAGCTTGGCGAAATCAGGGTTTTAAGTGTGAACGCCAAGGGAATTTAGGTGTATAGCCGAAGATTTTGGGCATGGGGATTGGGGAGTGTGGGGAGTGTGGGAAGTGTGGGGAGTGTGGGAAGCAGAGGAGAACAACTAATGACTAATGACTAATGACTAATGACTAATGACTAATGACTATTGACTAATGACTAATGACTATTGACCAAAAGGCTTTAACCAAGCAAATTTAATTGCGGTGTCAATCGCGATCGCGGCGATCGCAAACCATAATATACTCTCACCTACTAAAACTACGAAGGCTAAAAGGTGGGTGTGGGTGTTGAATGCTTCCGTTTGACTTAAGCCTCGCACTAAACCAAAGGCTAGCACACCACCAGAACTTAAGTGCGGATTTTGATCGGTGCGGATGATGTAGCGGTAAGTGACTCCGAATAGTAAACCAGAAAAAGCGGCGATCGCACCACTCAATAACCAATACCAGTTTAATTCTCTTTGCAGACTTACGAGTATAGGAAAAGACTTGGCTAGCACTAAGGTATTGACAAGACTAGTTATTAAAAAAGCAAAACTTAAAGAAAAAGCCCCAATAATTCCGGCTTTCAGGGATTCTAAACGTTCTGCAAGGTATTGCTGATCTAAAATTCGGTTCATAATCTGAATTAATTATTAGGGATTAGGGATTGGGGAATGGGCAATTCAATGAGTGGATTTCAGATTGAGTGTCAATCCATCAATCTAAAATCCAAAATCCAAAATCTAAAATTCCTAGTCCCCAGTATGATAAATATTAGAGACGTTTTGTAAATAATTTCCAAAGTAAAACTATGATTTTGACATTGGGTTGGGTATCACTGTTAGTTGTGTTTACTTGGTCAATTGCAATGGTAGTATGGGGTCGTAACGGACTGTAGAGGCATGGTAGAAAATCCATTCCTGGGTATTTTGGCCTTAGTTGCCTTGGTGCTGTTACTAGCAGTCACTGGCGGTGTTGGTTATTTGACATTGGCAGAATGGCGCGATCGCCGTCTGCGAGATAACGAAAAACGCGACTTGCGACGCAGTACCCCCAAACGGCGATGATTCTCTATGAGGAAAAGGCAACTGTCAAAAATGCTTATTTTGTAGTCTTTTCCTATACTGTAGATGGTAGTTTAATCACTGCCATGCTTGACTAAAGCATTAACACAACGCAGTTTTTTCAAGAATATTCTCGTAGGGACACGGTATTGGTTTATCGTGTCCCTCACTTTTTAATCAAGAGGTTAAACAATCAAAATCCACAATTCCATGTTAGATACTTGGGTGCTTTGGGGAATTCTAGAATTATGACTCAATGTAAAAATTACCGAGAGAGTATGAATGAAGCTTTGTCTAAAGTAATAGCCCAAATTCGTGAGTCTTTGGACATAGATAGCATATTCAAGTTTACGGTGACGGAAGTGCGTCAATCACTTAACACCGATAGGGTTGGGGTGTTTCGGTTTTATCCTGGTTTGGGATGGGAAGGCGAATTTGTCTATGAAGATGTGGATCAGAAGTTGAGTTATCCATCAATAGCAGAATCAGACAGTTGTGATTTAATCAAGGAATTTGCTCAACTTGATCAACAAGGTGCAATTAACGCCATCGCTGATATTTCTCATTCTGGTGTCAGTCACTATCAAATTCAGATGCGAGAGAATTTGCTAGCCTGTGAAAATCTGGCTGCGCCTTTAATGAAGGGTAGGGATTTGTGGGGATTATTATGTATTTGTCGGTGCCGTGCTGAACGAAAATGGAATACTTCAGAAATCGAGTTTGTGAAATTAATCGCTGAACATTTGGGGTTAGCTTTACAGCAAGCAGAATATATAGAACAAGTTCACAGTCAATCAACACAACTAGCACAGGCCAAAGCCCAAGAAAAAGCCATAGAATGGCAAAAGACGATCGCGATCGCCATTGAAAAAATTCGTCAGTCCCTTGATTTAGAAACAATTTTCCGTACTAGCACTACAGAAATCAGAAAATTAATCAATGCTGATCGTGTTGCTATCTATCGCTTTAATGAAGATTGGAGTGGGGAATTTGTCTATGAATCTGTAGCAGAAGGCTGGATTTCCCTCATAGATGAACAATTACAAAGACCAGAACTCAAAGATAATGTCAGTAGCTGTAGTGCTAAAGATTTAGCTCAGGCTCCTGTTGTCGATAGTTATTTACAAGATACACAAGGTGGTCGGTTTAGCAAAGGTGAAGTTTATCGCGTTTGTTATGATATTTACAACGCTGGCTTTAGTGATTGCTATCTCAATGTATTAGAAATTTATCAGGCTAGAGCCTATGTGATTATTGCTATTTACCACGGTCAAAGACTGTGGGGTTTGTTGGCAGTTTATCAAAACTCAGGCACTCGATTTTGGCAAGAAGATGAAGTGTATTTACTCACTCAAGTCGGTACTCAATTGGGTGTAGCTTTACAACAAGCAGAATTACTCGCAGAAACTCAACGCCAAAAGGAAGAAATTAGCCAAGCCCTCAAAGAATTACAAGCAACTCAAAGCCAGCTAGTTCAAGCTGAAAAAATGGCAAGTTTGGGACAACTAGTAGCAGGAGTTGCCCATGAAATTAATAATCCAATTAATTTCATCTACGGCAATATTAGCCATATTAAGGAACACGCAGATAGCTTATTAAAATTGATCTCTGTTTACCAAAAAAATTACCCAAATCCATGCAAAGAAGTTCAAGAAGAGTTAACAGAATTAGATTTTGATTATATTGCTGATGACCTACCAAGAATTATTAAATCTATGAGGATAGGCGCAGAGCGAATTGCTCAGTTAGTTTTATCACTGAGGACTTTCGCTCGATTAGACGAAGCAGATATGAAGCCTATTGACCTGCATGAAGGCATTGAAAGTACGCTGCTAATCTTACAACATCGGCTACAAGCAAAACATAATCTGCCAGCCATCAAAGTGATTAGGAAATATAGCAAATTACCTAAAGTATTTTGTTATGCAGCGCAGATTAATCAAGTGTTTATGAATTTGCTCAATAATGCCATTGATGCTTTAGAAGAGTCCACAAACTTAGGTAAATTTATTGTCGAACCCAAAATTGTGATCTCAACAAAGTTAAATGATAACCAGAAAATTATGATTACTATTGCTGACAATGGCTGTGGTATTCCAGAGAATTTTCAAGGGCGGATTTTTGAACCATTTTTTACGACGAAGCCACCAGGAAAAGGTACAGGATTAGGGCTATCTATTAGCTACAAAATTATTGTTGAAGAACACGAAGGACAACTGAGTTTTAATTGTATTCCTGGACAGGGGTGTGAGTTTTGCATAGAAATTCCTATGCAGCCTTCCGTTATGGTGAGTTAAAAAATATAAAATCACCTTAATGATCAGGGAGCAGGTGAAAGACAGTGTTGTGAAGCAGATAAATTGGATAGTTGATTCTCTGGAAGTCTCTAAAGCTTTTACCTACGATTTCAGTGTTGCATCTGTTGCTTGATTTTGGATAATTGGCTAAATTCTAAGAAAAACTGGAAAATTTTAGGAACAGGGTGTAAAAAATTTTATTCTGGTAATCAAGCTTGTACAAAGTGGCAATGTCAGCTTGATTACCAGATTTATGGCTATAGATTTACGGGCATTCTTTAAAGCAACAGACCCTAGCCGGACTCTGTTCATTAACAATAGCTTAGATAGTAAGTTTTATATTGATTTCTCATCGGTGCGTGGTGGGGACATTATTCAAACTCTCAAAAAAAGAATCACCTTTTTTCAGCCGGATGAACCTACTTGCACATTATTTACCGGACATATTGGCTGTGGGAAATCTACCGAACTGATTAGACTACAGGCAGAATTAGAAAGGTTAGGCTTTCATGTGGTGTATTTTGAGTCTACCGATGACTTAGAAATTACCGATGTGGGTATTGCTGATGTGCTGCTGGCGATCGCACGCCGCATTAGTCAAAGTCTCGATAAAATTATCTTGGAAGATACCAACAAATTTAATGCTCTGTTGCAAGGCGCGTTGAACTTGCTTAACGCTGAGGTGACGGGAGTTAAAGCGAAAGTTCCCGTAGTGGGTGATGTGGGTTTTAGTGCGGAGAAGGAAAAACTCTCCCTATCTATGGGTATTGGCGAAATCACCACCAAGATTAAAAGCGATCCTAAACTCCGGGAGAAAATCAATCAATATCTTGCACCGCAGAAAATTCAGCTATTAGACGCTATTAATCAAGAATTATTGCAGCCAGCTATTAATAAACTCAAGCAGCAAGGAAAACAAGGACTCGTCGTCATTGTCGATAACCTCGACCGCATAGATAATAGTCCCAAACCTTGGGGAAGACCACAACAGGAATATTTATTTGTAGACCAAGGTGAATATCTCACCAAGCTGGATTGTCACCTAGTTTACACCATGCCCCTGTCCCTGAAGTTTTCCAATGATTACGGCACATTAACCCAGCGATTTCACGAAGACCCCAAAGTCTTACCGATGGTGTCTGTAGTGTATCCTGATGGCAGTATCCATCAAGAGGGGATGGGGTTAATGCAACAGATGGTATTAGCCAGAGCCTTTCCCGACTTAGAACCAGCAGCACGCACAGAAAAGATTACCGAGATTTTTGACAGCGTTAGCACCCTAGAGCGTTTATGTATCATGAGTGGTGGTCATGTGCGGGACTTGCTGAGGCTGTTGAATAGCTGGATTATGGAAGAAATGTCACTTCCCCTCAGCCGCAAAACTTTAGAACAAGTGATACGTTCTCGCCGCAATGAAATGATGTTACCGATTTCCCAGTCAGAATGGCAATTGTTAAGGGATGTCAAGCGGAATAAAAGAGTCAGCGACGATGACGGATATCAAAAATTAATCCGCAGTCGCTTTGTGTTTGAATATCGAGATAGCGGCGAGTCGTGGTTTGATGTTAACCCAATTTTGGCTGAGGCGAGGGAGTTGAATGAGTAGGGGTGTAGGGGTGTGGGGGGGACAAGGGAGACAGGGGAGACAAGGGAGACAGGGGAAGAAAAACTAAGGAGTAATAAGTAATAAGTAATGAGTAATGAGTAATGACTGTTGACTATTGACTAATGACTATTGACTCATGACTAATAACCAAGAAAATAGCGATCGCTCTCTTATACAATTGGCTTGGGCTATTGAAAATAGCGTCGGACAGTTCAAGCTGATTTTGGCACGGTGTAATTATAGTCAATTGCGCGATCGCTTGATTTCCAGATTGCGGGAAATTTGCCAAGTTGACATTCAAGTTTTGGTAGTCCAGCAGTCTCATAGGACTTTGTTCTCCGCCATTCAAGAAACCTTTGGCGAAAACATCTCTGGCTGTGTGATGGTTGTCGGCTTAGAGACTGTGCAGAATTTATCCCAGATGTTAACTGCTGCGAATCAAGTGAGAGAAGAATTTCGGCAGCATTTTAATTTCCCTTTGGTAGTGTGGATTGATGATGCCATCTATCAACAATTCATGCAAATTGCACCAGATTTAGAAAGTTGGGCAATTACGAAAAGCTTTGAAATTAACAGCCAAGAATTAATAGATTTTATTATCAACACTGCTCATCAATGGTTTAATAATCAACTTAATTTAAATTTCTATGAATATCGGAAATTAGCGACTGAATTAACAGCAGCCAAAAAAGAACTAATAGGTGATTCCCTCGACCCTTCACAAGAAAACCCCTCTCCAAACCTCTCCCCTAAAAGGAGAGAGGCTTATCTTATTCCCCCTTCCCTACTAGGGAAGGGGGTTAGGGGGTTAGGTCAATCCTCCGAACTTAATGCTTATATAGAATCATTATTAGGTTTAACCAATCAAATCAACAATAAAAAAGATGCCGCCATTCAGCATTATCACACAGCTTTAACCCTGTGGCAGCAAAACAATAACCTAGAATGGCAAGTAAAGATTCTGGGAGAAAAAACCTTTTGTGCTTATCTCGAAGCAATTAAACAACAAGATAAAAAACATCCAACTTGGCAGGCGACACAGTAATATATTGACGAGTATATTCAACTAATCACTCAAATTAACCGCCCAAATATCATTGCTAATTCTATAGAAAAAATTGGTGATGTTCTCCAAGAATTAAACCTTTGGGAACAATTAAAAACCTTTGCTCAACAAGCTCTATCTCTTCATCAAAATAATAATCAGCAAAGAGAAATCGCCAGAGATTATGGATTTTTGGCGGAAGTAGCTTTAGCTGAATCAAACTGGCAACAAGCAATAGACTTAGTTAAACAAGCATTAGCAATCATCCCCACAATTCCCCAGACTTCTTTAGATAATAGATTATTCAAATCTGTTCAAACTTACGACTTAAACTTATATAAATTTATCTTGAGTCGCGCTCAATATAATTTGGGTAATACTCAAGAAGCAATTAGTATCTTAGAAACTGCCAAAGACGGGGCAAATCCCCAAGAAGATATCCGACTTTATATTAAAATTCTCAATCAATTACAGGAATTTTATTTTGAACAGAAAGAACGGAAAGCATATCTCAAAGCTTACAACATTAAACAGCAACGACGCTCGATAGAACAACAATTTGGCTTAAGGGCTTTTGTTGGCGCAGGGAGATTAGAAGCTAGACGACAAACATTGCTAGAGACGTTACAGACAACGTCTAATATATCCCCAGAAATTTCAGCCTCCGGTCGTCAATTAGATGTAGAAAGATTGCTTGAACGCCTCAATGATGATGAATATAAATTAATAGTTATTCACGGTCAATCTGGAGTTGGTAAAAGTTCGCTAGTGAATGCGGGTTTAGTCCCAGCCTTGCAACAACAATCAATTCGCGGCAAAGATAACTTAGTCATCGTTATGCGGGTTTATACCAATTGGGAGAAGGAGTTGGGGCAATTGTTGGGATTGGGGACTGGGAATGTTGACGTTTCGAGTTCAGAGGTTGACAGTTCGGGTTCGGAGGTTCAACTTTCGAGTTCAGAAGCTCACGCTTCGACCTCAGAGGCTCAACCTTCGACCTCAAAGGCTCAACCTTCGACCTCAGAGGCTCAACTTTCAACCTCAGAGGCTCACGCTTCGACCTCAGAGGCTCAACTTTCGAGTTCTGAGGCTCAAACATCGACCTCTGAGGCTCAAGTTTCGACCTCAGAGGCTCAACCTTCAGCTTCAGATCCAGAAAACTCTCACTCAAACCCTAATTCTTTCCCTTCTCCCCTGCTCCCCTGCTCCTCTGCTCCCCTGTTTCTAAATTCCCTCCTCGACTTATTGCGCGAAAAAGAACAACACAACCTCCGCACGGTGCTAGTTTTTGATCAATTTGAGGAATTTTTCTTTGTTTACACCGAACCTGCACAACGTAAGCAGTTCTTTGAGTTTCTGGGGTCGTGTCTAGAGATTCTATCAGCGAAAGTTATCTTATCCTTGCGGGTTGATTACATCCATTACTTGCTGGAATGTAATGATTTACCTAGCTTTCAGATTATTGGTAATGACATTCTCAGTCATCGTGTGCTTTATAAGTTGGGTAACTTCTCCCCCAAGGATGCGAAGTCAATTATTGAACGGTTAACTGCAAATACTAGCTTTCAATTAGAACCCGCTTTAGTTGATGCACTGGTAGAGGACTTAGCCGGAGAGTTGGGCGAAGTGCGCCCCATTGAATTGCAAGTGGTGGGAGCGCAGTTGCAAGCTGAGAATATTACTACTTTAGAAAAATATCGGCAGTTCGGCACTAAACAAGACTTGGTGCAGCATTATTTAAATGAAGTTATTCATGACTGCGGGGAAGAACATCAGCAGTTGGCGGAATTTGTGCTGTTTTTGCTGACTGATGAACAAGGGACGCGTCCTTTAAAGACTCGTGTGGAATTAGAACGGGATTTGCAGAGTTTGGGTGTAGAGATATCGCTTGTAGAGATGGTAAACCCAGCGTCTCTTGATTTAGTGTTAGAGATTTTTGTCAAATCAGGTTTAGTTGTTTTACTACCGGAAAAATCAGCCGATCTCTATCAACTAGTGCATGACTATTTAGCCAACCTTATTCATCAGCAAGGAAAGTTCAAATTAAGAGAATTGAGAAGTTTAGAACTAGAAACAGCTTGGAAAGAAGTCAAAACAGCCAGTCAAACTCAAAGCCAATTCTTAGCTACAACTTTCCATGCGCTACGAAATCCAATGAACATTATCATCAACTGCATACGCCTAGTTAAAGATGACCTATGTGATAGTCGAGAAGAAGAAATCGAATTTCTTGAACGAGCTGATGAAATGTCTATTTATCTATTAAAACTTATCAATGATTTCCTAGATATATCTAGAATTGAAATTAGTAAAATATCTGTAATGTTAGAAACAACAGATTTGAAAATAGTTCTACTAGAATCTATCAATTTATGCTCAATTAAAATTCAGCAAAAAGGTTTGCAGCTAAAGACTAATTTAGAAACTGAAACTATTCTTGTCAAGGTAGATAAAGCAAAACTAAAACAAGTATTGATAAATATTATTGATAATGCTACTAAATTTACAGATGAAGGTAGTATTACCATCTCCACATCTTTACATCAAAGTGTTGATAAATATGAAGTAATTATAACTATCACAGATACAGGGTTAGGAATTGAACCATCTCAACAGGAAAAACTATTCCATCCCTTTGTGATTCTGGATAATGCCAATACCTCCAAAAACCAAGGTACAGGGTTGGGTTTAGCGGTTTCTCGTCATTTAATTGAACTTATGGGAGGTACTATAATTCTATATAGTGCTGGTTTAAACCAAGGAACGACAGTAAAAATTACATTGCCAATAATATAGGAGAGTGTGAATAATCAGCTTGTAAATTGCTAAATAATTTATTTATGTATCATTCAATATATTAAATAATTGACGTAAATTGATGCAAACATAAAATTATATCTGTAAGCACTTAAAAGCAAAGTGATTATTCAAATTAACATGAATATCAATAACATAAATTTACCAATCAACTAATGACGAAAGAACCTCAAAGATCCGATAATGATTCACCGTGGAAAGAAATTTTAGAAGCATACTTTCCTCAAGCGATGCAGTTTTTCTTTCCCCAAACAGCCGCCCTAATTAATTGGGAACGCCCACACCAATTTCTCGACAAAGAATTTCAACAAATAGCACGAGAAGCAGAACTAGGAAGAAGATACGCCGATAAATTGGTTAAAGTTTGGCTACTACAAGGAGAAGAAATTTGGCTATTAATTCACGTCGAAATTCAAGCCAAACCAGAAGATAACTTTGCCGAAAGAATGTTTTGTTACAACCTGCGAATCTTTGACAAATTTGGTCAACCCGCCATCAGTCTAGCAATTTTGTGTGACACTGACTCAAATTGGCGACCCAATCAATACAGTTATAATTATCCTGACTGTAGTTTGGACTTTAAATTTGGCACAGTCAAACTACTTGACTATCAAAATCGCTGGGCAGAATTAGCCGCTAGCAATAACCCCTTTGCAACAGTGGTAATGGCGCATCTCAAGACACAGCAAACCACTAAACAACTAGGAGAACGCAAAACTTGGAAATTTAGCTTAATTCGGCGATTATATGAACAAGGTTTGCAAGAAAGAGATATTCGTAATCTCTATCGTTTTATCGATTGGGTTATGATTTTACCAAAAGACTTGGAAGCAGAATTTTGGCAAGAGTTTAAACAATTTGAGCAGGAGCGTAGCATGAGTTACATTACAACAGGTGAGCGCATTGGCTACGAACGCGGTAAACAAGAAGGCGAGCAAACACTTGTCCTACGACAAATACAAAAACGAGTAGGAGAGTTACCCCCAGAAGTTCAAGCACGTATTCAAACTCTGACGCTAGAACAACTGGAAGCACTAGGAGAAGCTTTGTTAGATTTTAGTGCGATCGCTGATTTATTTGCTTGGCTAGACGCAAATCAACCAACTTAGCGCGATTGCACTTGACGCTGTTGTAATGGTAACTCTAGGCGATCGCCTGGGCGTGGTTCAATAATTTGAGTTGAGAGTTGACGTTGGGCTAACTGCGATCGGATCTCATCCGTATTTCCCACTATTTGAAGCAACTTCACCAGTAATCCCTCATACATCACATCACCAGGGGAAGCTGTCGGTAACATCACCTGCGGCTGTAACCACTCTGCCACCTCCACTGCCTTTTGCTGACCTCTAATAATCGCACCCACCACAGGTAAAGCCAAATCAATCAAAGGTGTAACAATAACATCTATGGGTGCAAACTGTTTCAACTGTGGAGAATGATAGCCGTGAGGCTCATAATAAAGCTTTAAATCCGTGGTCAAATCCTTAAGAACATAACCATTCTCTATCAACGTCGGCCCAATGGGAGAACCAGGAACAGCAGTAATTTCCACTTGCTGATTTAATTTGTAACTTTCCCCATGCGCCAAACTAGTCACATTCGTATAACCCAACTCCCGCACCACCTTCGCCGCATTCGGAGAAGCCACCACCGGAATCTGTTTATCAAGCTGTTTTAGCGTCGGTGGGTGAGCGTGGTCTTCTAAACCTTGAGACAGTAAAATTAAGTCGATATGGTCAGGAATAGAGCGTTCTTGATTTCGTAACCCTTTAAATAGCCAATCCAAATTAGCAAAAGTCAGCGAACCAACCAACCACGGGTCTATCAATATATTTTGTTGACCAATTTCCAGCAACCAACTATTGCTATCTAACCAAGTTAAATACATAGCCACAGATTCCAGATAATACCTATCTTCATTGTGACATTATGGGGCATGGGGCATGGGGAATAGGGCATAGGGCATTGTGTAAAATCTCTCTACACCCCTGCACCCTTACACCCTTACACCCTTACACCCTTACACCCCTACACTCCTACTAAGGCAAAATAAACCCGTACTTTTTCAATACAGCTTTTGCTTGGCCATCAGTAGTTAAAAAGGTGACAAAATTCCTCGCTGCATCAGGATTTTTTGTCTTTTTCACAACTGCGGCGGGATAAGTAATTGCTGAGTGATATTTTTCATCTGCCGCCACTACAACTTTTACTTTGTCGGAAATTTTGGCATCAGTAGCATAGACTAACCCCGCATCAGCGTTACCACTTTCTACCACCGCTAAAACCTGACGCACGTTGTTGGCATATACTAATTTCGGCTTGATTTCTGGCAATAATTTCAGCTTTTGCAAGACTTGTTCAGCATACTGACCTGCGGGTACACTCCTGGGTTCGCCAATAGCAATACGCTTAATTTCAGGATTCCTAAAATTTAAAAAGCTAGTGATGCCCGTTTTTCCCTTCGGCACAACTAGGACTAGGCGATTTTTTGCTACGATCGCTCTTGTACCTGGCAGTAATAATCCTTTCTGTTCTAAAGCATCTACTTGTCTTTTCGCTGCCGAAATGAAAATGTCTGCTGGCGCACCCTGTTCAATCTGTTGCTGCAACGCACCAGATGCACCAAAGTTATAACTGATGTTGATATTAGGATTATTCTTTTGATAAAGTGGTTTAATTTCTTCTAGAGCATCTTTTAAACTAGCCGCAGCAGATACCAGTAAACTGACATTAGATTGGGCTGCTACAGGAGAGGGTGTCATAAAAGGCAAGCCAACTGCTATCAAACAACTAGCGATCGCCGCACCAAGAAAAGCAAGAATTTGTCTTCGTTTCATAGGAAAATCAGGCTGAGATGGATTCTTCTCCAAGAGTTGAGGCTTGGTCGGATCGTACTTAAAGATAACCGTGATATTTACCAACCAAATTGGTAACATTATGCCAAGAAAAGAACAAGGATGGATCACTTTTCAAACATCAGAAGAAGAACGCAAGATTCTAGAGGAATTCTGCCAGCATTCTCAGCGCACTAAAACTGAGATTCTGCGGGAACTTGTGCGCGGTCTTCATCAGCAACCCCCAGCAGCAAAATCATTACCAACCAAAGGGGTAGATAAAGTAGATAAAGTAGCAACGCAAACATCTGAAAACTTAGATTTAGAACCTAATCTTCCCAAAAGGCCCCTAAAAGTTAGCTCCCGTAATATTCTTAAAGGTGTGGTGAAAAAAGTTGTGACAGGTGCAGTCAATAGCGAAGTAACTCTAGAAATTGTCCACAAAGTCGAGCTGACTTCCATCATCACCAGAATGTCAGCTGAAGAATTAGAACTAGAGGAAGGTGCAGAAGCTTATGCGGTCATTAAGTCTAATGATATTGTGATTGCCAGGGATTAGGGCATGGGGTATGGGGCATTGGGCATTGGGCATTGGGCATGGGGACAAGGTAGACAAAGTAGAATTTATTTCTCAACTCATTACTCATTACTCATTACTCATTACTCATTACTCATTACTCATTACTCACCACTCCCCACTCCCATGAGTGTCAAAACCCCTATGGCAGAGTTCGGTTAAGCGCACTGGGTGAGTAAAAGTAAATTGCTAAATTAGTTGATAGTTAAGCAGCACTTGAGATAATTACTATGAGTAATGATTCCCATCGCCAGCCCGAAAATTCTCTAACTGATGTGATGAGTCAAAATCGGTTATGGGATTATTTGCAGTCAATGGATAGTCAAACCGTTAGCCAATTATCTAAACCCGCTTCGCCAGAGGTACTTCAGTTAATTCAACGCTCTATTGTAGCGACTCTGGGTAATTTACCTGGGGGAAAATTCAATACAACTATTACTACCAGTCGCGATGAGTTGGGTAAACTTTTAGGCTCTGCAATGGTAGATGGGTATTTCTTGCGTAATGTAGAGCAACGACTGGAGTTAGAAAAGGCTTGTTTACCTCCCAGTGTTGACAAGTAATGAGTAATAAATAGTGAGTAATAAGTAAATTTCCTCACTCATTACTCGTGATGTACATCAATTACTTCAAAAAATCTGTAATTCACATTAGACGTGAGCGAAAAACTGAAGGAGATGTGATAAATCGCATCTCCTTCAATCATCTAGATATTATTCGCTAAGAGGTAGGAATCAGAGAGAAAAGGTGACTGTAGGTACAAACCTCACCCTTTGTGGATGGCTTTCTCCCCTGCTCCCTGCTTTCCTCTCCCCTGCTTCTTATTGGTCTTAGTAGCGGTTGCGGTTGTAACCACCACCGCCACGATTTCCACCAAATGAACCGCCTCTGTCTTCTTTGGGTCTGGCTTTGTTAACTTTCAAATCACGACCCATCCATTCAGCACCATCAAGGGCATCAATAGCAGCAGCTTCTTGTGTGTCGGAATTCATTTCTACAAAGGCAAAGCCTCGTGGGCGACCTGTTTCACGGTCAGTAGGTATTTGTACTCGTTTCACTTCACCATATTCTGCAAAAACAGCAGTGAGGGCATCTTGTGTAACTTCGTAAGAGAGATTGCCTACGTAAATCGACATTTATATGTCTCCAAAATCATCAGTTTGCAGAGATTTAGATTTCGGAGAGAGTCTGCAAATACCAAAAGGAAAAAGCCTGTCAATACTAAAAACAAACACTATAACCGAATATAATTCTCAGAGCATATAGTAACACATATAATTCCTCATTGTGTGAAATCTTGAGAAAAAGTTACAAAAATATACGAACGCTCGATGGACTATTTTGTAATTATTTATACTTAAATATATTTTAGTTGGTAGTATTTTAGACAGAATGTATTATCCAGGCTAACTTCTCTTCAGGTCATTCAACCTATATATTTTTCTCTCAACAGCGAGACTCTGAGCGTTAATGCCATAATTGGTGATTATATACCAACTTTATAATTATAAAGTTGGTATAGTTTTAAGTAATCACATAAAAGTAGCAGAGCAATCAAGTCAATAGTTGCACATTCAATTTTCCCGCAAATCATCATGCCATCGGATTTTTCACCTCTTTGGATATCGCTGAAAACGTCGTTACTAGCGACATTGATCACCTTTGTTTTAGGAATAGCCGCAGCATATTGGATGTTGGGATATCGGGGCAAGGGTAAATCTGTGATTGAAGGTATATTTGTCGCCCCGTTGATTTTACCTCCTACGGTGGTGGGCTTTTTGTTGCTGTTGTTTTTTGGCGCGAATGGCCCTATGGGTAAATTGATGCAATCTTTTGATTTCAGTGTAGTGTTTACTTGGTATGGGGCAGCGATCGCAGCGACGGTTGTTTCTTTCCCCTTAATGTATAAAACTGCTCTGGGTGCTTTTGAACAGATTGATGGTACTCTCCTCCAGGTAGCGAGAACTTTGGGCGCAAGCGAATTGACAATTTTTCGCCGCATCAGTTTACCCCTAGCGTTTCCAGGGATTTTAGCAGCCACATCTTTAGCTTTTGCCCGCGCGCTGGGTGAGTTCGGTGCTACTTTGATGTTAGCTGGTAACATTCCTGGGCAAACTCAGACGATTCCAATGGCAATTTATTTTGCTGTGGAAGCTGGTGCAACGAATGAGGCTTGGTTTTGGTCGATAGCTATTATGATCGTTTCCCTGTCGGGGATTATTACGGTTAACTTTTGGCAAGAAGTCAGGCATAAGAGAAATCAGGGGACAAAACAACTAGGAAGAGAAAAAGGTGAGATGTCTGTTTTGTCACCTGTGGCGACGGATGTGAAATTGTTTGTAGATATTGAGAAACGATTGCCCAGTTTTAGCCTTAAGGTGACATTTAATACCGATGAGCAGCCCTTGGGATTGTTGGGGGGTTCGGGTGCAGGCAAAAGTATGATTTTGCGCTGTATTGCGGGGATTGAAACACCCACTAGAGGCAGGATAGTTTTAAATGGTCGGGTTTTATTCGATTCTGAAAAGGGAATTAATTTACCTAGCCGCGATCGCCGAGTCGGTTTTTTAGTGCAGAATTATGCTTTGTTCCCAAATATGACGGTAGTAGAAAACATTGCGTTTGGTTTACCGCAAGGTCTACCGAATGGGAAAGAACGACAACAAATTGCAGAATTACTCATCGCCATGCAGTTAGAGGGATTAGGCGAACGATACCCGCACCAACTTTCCGGCGGACAACAACAACGAGTCGCCTTAGCCAGAGCCTTAGCCAGTCAACCAGAGATTTTACTCTTAGATGAACCTTTTTCTGCACTGGATACACATCTGCGTAACAAATTAGAACAGCAAATGACGGAAACTTTAGCTCAATATCAAGGTGTGACTTTATTTGTCACCCACAACATGGAAGAAGCTTACCGCGTTTGTCCGCATCTCTTGGTAATGGAACATGGTCAAGTCGTGCATCATGGTTCTAAATACGATATTTTCGAGCGTCCTGCTACTGTTAGCGTCGCCCAAATCACTGGCTGTAAAAACTTTTCCCAGGTGATTATGCAATCATCCCAGGAAGTGGAAGCGGTTGATTGGGGTTGTAAGTTGCAGATAATTGCACCAATTCCCACAGAAATCACCCATATTGGTATTCGCGCCCATCATCTCAAATTTACTCCAGACCCAACCGCGACTAATACTTTTCCTTGCTGGTTAGCCAGAACCAGTGAAACACCCCATCGCGTTACACTGTTTCTAAAATTAAATTCTCCAGTAAATGATTTACAGGATTACCACCTGCAAGCAGAAGTTTTTAAGGAGAAATGGGAACTCATCAAAGATCAGCCTTTCCCTTGGTATGTGCGTTTAGAGCCATTGAGCCTAATTTTATTGTCGGAAAAGTTACCAGAACAGTGGTGAGTAATGAGTAATGAGTAATGAGTAATGAGTTGAGAAATAAATTCTACCTTGTCTCCCCCTGCTCCCTGCCCCCTGCCCCCTGCCTTCTTCTCCCTATCCCCTACACTAAAGTAGGGGCTTTTAATTTCTTATGAAAGGTGACTAGAGTGAATGCTAATTAATGCTGAACACCTCCTGCAATACCAACGCTGTAAACGTCGTCCGGTTTTAGATATTCACGGCGACAGAAGCCTACGGGATCAGCCTAGTGAGTTGTTGCTGAAACTACAACAGGACAAAAACGCCCATCGGCTGAATATTTTGGCTCGGGTTTCCTATCAAAAACCCAGTTACCCTAGAGGAAAATGGGAAGCCGGACAAGCGGCCACTATAGAATTAATGCAGCTTGGGGTTGATTACATCTATCAAGGAGTGCTGTTAGCTAATTACGGTCAGTTAGTAGACACAGAGTCAGAATCCTTAAATCCTACTCTCCTCAGTATTCCTGATTTACTGGTGAAGCAACCAGGAGAATCATGCTTTGGTGAGTGGATGTATACAGCAGTCAATATTGAATTGGGTAAGCGTCCCAAACAGGAATACCAGGTTGTCACCGCTTTTCATAATCAGGTGTTAGCTACAGTCCAAGGGGTCACACCGTCAACGGCTTGGTTAATGCTACGCAGTAAGGAAACAAAATACTTCATAGATTTATCTCGATGGACACCGCAAATGCAGGAAATTTTGCAGGAGTTCATCCAGGCTTTAGAGTCCCAAACTGAGCCAGAAATCTTTATTGCTCGTCAAAAGTGTAATCTTTGTCAGTGGCACAGTCAATGTCATGCGATCGCCCAATCTCAGCAGCACCTCTCCCTCCTACCAGGAGTGACACCCATCCGCTACACCCAACTTCAAAGCCTCAATCTCACTACTCTAGATTCTCTGGCTAACACCAGTCCCAGCCTTTTGGAAAATCTTACGGGTTTTGATGCCAAAGTCGCCACAAAATTAGTCATTCAAGCCCAATCAGTTTTAGAAAAAATACCCCTAACTTTACCATTTTCCTTTCCCCATCCCCACGTTGATCTTAATGCTCCGGTAGAACTGTACTTTGATATTGAAGCCCAACCAGATATCAATTTAGATTATCTTTTAGGGGTGTTGGTGGTGAATAAACAAACCAATACCAAGGAATTCTATTCTTTGTTAGCGGAAACACCAGCCCAGGAAGAATTAATTTGGCAACAATTTCTCGAATTAGTCTGGCAATATCCCGATGCACCGATTTATCATTTTTGCGTCTACGAATTAGATACAGTGAAACGCCTGGCCAAGTTATACCGTACTCCCAATAAGTTAGTCCAGCCAGTCTTAAATCGATTTGTCGATATTTATGAATATCTCACCGAGACTGTAACATTACCCATTGAAAGTTACGCCCTAAAAGCGATCGCTCGTTGGTTAGGATTTGAATGGCGTAATCCTGAAGCTAGTGGTGCTAAGTGTATTTACTGGTATGACCTATGGCTAGAGACAGGCGATCGCACTTTACTGGAAATCATCAGCCGCTACAATGAAGACGACTGTCACGCCACCCACCTCGTCAAAGACTGGCTATTTAACTTCTTAGAAGAACAGTATCATTTAAAACCAGCATAATTACTCTCCAAATTTCCCATATCTCAAAATCTTTTAACCAAAACGCCTTTTTTGCGTTAACATGATAACGATTCTCATTCTTTGTTAGACCACCAATCTCCAACACCCTTAACAAAACCCATTTGTAGTGAGGACTTTAGTCCTCTTTGCATTTTGTAGGCGCGACACTACCCCCAATTCCCAGAGTATTTTGAACTTTGAACTTTGAATTGAAATCTATGGTCAGTTCCCTCACCCAGTCCCATAGCGACAAACTTACAAGCATCCTTCATACCTGCGCCCACATCATGGCGATCGCGGTACAGCAACTATATCCAGGGACTAAGGTAGCAATTGGCCTAGTTACAGAAACCGGACTTTACTACGACTTTGATTGTCCTTAATTTCTCAAGCTTCCTGATTTATTCAAGAATTTGGGAAGATAAATCGAAATTGAGTAATTTACAAAAATCTAATTGCACTATGAATACTATCACTGCACCGACTAAAGACATCATTCCTGATATCCCTAAACGGGGAATGCCTGTTACGATTATTACGGGATTTTTAGGGAGTGGTAAAACTACCCTCCTCAATCAAATTCTGAAAAATAAACAAGATTTAAAAGTCGCTGTTTTAGTCAATGAGTTTGGCGATATTAACATTGATAGCCAACTGCTAGTTTCTCTTGATGAAGATATGGTAGAACTCAGCAACGGCTGTATCTGCTGTACTATTAATGATGGTCTAGTTGATGCTGTTTATCGTGTGCTAGAGCGAGAAGACCGCATTGATTACATGGTAATTGAAACTACGGGCGTTGCTGACCCATTACCGATTATTTTAACTTTTTTAGGGACAGAATTAAGAGATTTAACTAGTCTAGATTCGATTTTGACTGTAGTTGATGCCGAGACATTTAATCGAGAACATTTTGAAAGTGAAGCGGCTTTAAAACAAATCACCTATGGAGATATTATTCTCCTCAATAAGACAGATTTAATCACCCCAGAAAAGCTGCAAGAAGTGGAAAGCTATATTCATGATGTGAAACATGGGGCGAGGATTTTACATACTCAATATGGCGAGGTGGCTTTACCTTTAATTTTAGGTGTGGGTTTAACTCCCACTGATGAATATACTAGTCATGATTTAGAAGGAGATGAACATCATGACCATCATGAACATGATCATCATGAGCATGATCATCATGAGCATGATCATCATGAACACCATCATCACCATCACCACGAACACCATTCTCACCATTTAGAGAATGATGGATTTGTATCTATCTCTTGTCAATATGATAGACCTTTTGATGTGCATAAATTTGAAAACTTCCTCGCAGAAGAAATGCCGCAAAATGTGTTTCGTGCTAAAGGGATTCTGTGGTTTAGTGATAGTGAATTACGCCATATTTTTCAACTAAGTGGACAACGTTATAATCTGCACGCAGATGAATGGCGTGATGTTCCTAAAAATCAATTAGTTTTTATTGGTAGAAAATTAGATTCTCATCAAATTCACTCACAGCTTAACGAATGTTTGATATGATAAAGATGTGTTAAGTGATCAACAACTTTAGTTAATAGTGAGTCACAGATTCTTCACTATTAACTAATTCATAGTCTTTTACCAATTCAACAAAGAAAATGACTTTATCGATTCATCCCGATACAAATTCTGCTGCTGAAGTAGTATCATCTATCGCTACCAAAAATGTTCCCACTGTCACCGAAGCAGAGATGGTGCAGGCTGTACGTACTTTGTTAATTGGTTTAGGAGAAAATCCTGATAGAGAAGGTTTATTAGATACTCCTAAACGAGTTGTGAAAGCTTTGCAATTTCTGACGAAAGGATATCATGAATCTCTAGATGAACTCCTGAATGGAGCTGTATTTACAGAAGATGCCAATGAAATGGTATTAATTCGGGATATCGATATTTTCAGTTCTTGTGAACACCATATTTTACCAATTATTGGACGCGCCCATGTGGCATATATTCCTAATGGTAAAGTAATTGGGTTATCAAAAATTGCGCGCATTTGTGAAATGTATGCGCGACGTTTGCAAGTACAAGAACGTCTCACCTTGCAAATTGCTGATGCGCTCCAAGGTTTACTCAAACCTCAAGGAGTAGCTGTAGTCATCGAAGCCACTCATATGTGCATGGTGATGCGTGGTGTACAAAAACCAGGTTCTTGGACTGTCACCAGTGCGATGCGGGGTGTATTTGCTGATGATGCACGTACTCGCGAGGAATTTATGAATTTAGTGCGACACAACGCCAATTTTCATTAAGGGACTTCCAGATAAAAAAATATCCAAACTGTAGGGTGCGTCAGTGCGAGAAAACCTAACTATACCAACAGATTATTCATACTGACGCACCCTACTAAGCTACTAAGCTATTTATTTGGGATAATTTATTTTTTGGTGTTCTCTAACTAGTTGTGGTGTTGCTAATAGAGATGAGAAAATTTTCGTCTCTATTAGGAAGCATTAGACTTGATTCGCGCTAAGAAATTAATATTTAATTCCAGTCTATTTCCTAACCATAGAGCGTGTGCTGTATGATCTGTGAGATCATCACCCGTCTCAGGATGAACGAGAATATCTAACCCCTGACTGTTTAGCATTAACCAAGGTACAACTTGAGGAAATTGGTTCTGGGAAAAGGCGACTTGATACATTGATTGAGGATGTGGCCCAATTGGTTGATCATGCCATCTGCCTAACTGAACTTCAAATCTAGCACCTAATTCTTCCCTAATTTTGGCAGCAACTGAGCGAGTTTCGGGTTGATAGTAAATATGAGCATGAAAACCAGTGATGATACTATTTTCTTTCATGACTGTTCTTGCTGAGTAGGTGTTTATGATTTCAATTTTAGATTTTAGGTAAATCTAAAATCTAAAATTTTTGGACGTATTCCTAATTTAAACCAATTTTAATTGTTCCAAAATAAAGGCATACTCAAAGGCTAATTCTTTTAAACTTTCGTAGCGTCCAGAAGCACCGCTATGTCCAGCATCCATGTTAGTTTTGAGCAACAAAATATTATTGTCGGTTTTCAATTCTCGCAATTTGGCTGTCCATTTGGCGGGTTCCCAATATTTGACGCGGGAATCATTTAAACCGGCGGTAATTAATAAATCGGGGTAAGTTTGAGCCTCGACGTTATCGTAGGGTGAGTAGGATTTCATGTATTCATAATAGATTGGGTCGTTGGGATTTCCCCATTCTTCCCATTCTGCGGCTGAGAGGGGTAAAGATGTATCTAAAATTGTTGTCACTACATCAACAAATGGCACATTAGCAACAACTACCTGAAATAAATCAGGACGCATATTAATGACTGCACCCATTAATAAACCGCCTGCACTACCACCTGTAATCGCTAGATTTGTGTTTGTTGTCCAACCCTCGTTAATTAAATATTCGGCGCAGGCAATAAAATCGGTGAAGGTGTTTTTCTTGTGTAAGAATTTGCCATTTTCATACCATTCGCGCCCCATTTCTTCGCCACCACGAATGTGTGCGATCGCAAAGACAAATCCTCTGTCTAACAATGTTAATCTAGTGGAAGAAAAAGACGCAGGGTAAGAAGAACCATAGGAACCGTAACCCGTGAGTAATAAAGGATTTTTGCCGTCTTTTTTAGTTCCTGTTTTGTAGACTATGGAGATGGGAACTTGTACACCATCTGGGGCTGTGGCCATTAACCATTCACTACAATATTGAGTAGGATCATAGCCGCCAAGCACTTCGGTTTGCTTCTTTAATTCTCGCTCCTTGGTTGCCATATTGTAATCAAAAACCGATGGGGGCGTAATTAAAGAAGTATAATGAAAACGCAAAATATTAGTATTAAATTCTGGGTTACTACCTTCTGAAAACGCATAGGTGGGTTCAGGAAAAGCAATATTATCTTCATCACCTGTAGATAAGTTTCTCACCCTAGCAGCTTGTAGCCCATCTTTGCGTTCATAAATTACTAAATGGTCAGTAAACAGGCTAATTCCTGAAAGTAACACATCTTCACGGTGAGGAATAATAGTTTCCCAGTTATCCTTTGATAGTGCAGTGATGGGAGTTTTGACTAATTTGAAATTAGTGGCGGCTTCATTAGTGACGATGTAAAAGTCATCGTTGTGATGGTCTATATAATATTCTATACCTGTTTGGCGGGGATAAATGATCTGAAAACTATTGTGGGGATGATTAGCATCTAAGTAGTGAATTTCTGTGGTGATACTACTTTGCAAACTCATTAAAATATAAGCTTGTGAGCGAGTATTGCCAACGTATAGAGAGTAAGCATCATCAGGTTCGTGATAAATTAATTCATCAGATTCTGGAGAAGTGCCAAGGGTATGTCTAAATAATTGGTAAGGACGATTTGCATGATCAATTTTGGTATAAAAACCTGTGCGGTTGTCATTAGCCCAACAAAAAGAAAAATAAGTATCAGCAATAGTTTCCGGATAGAATTGACGGGTATTTAAATCCAGAAAGTAAAGTGTATATCTTTCTGAGCCACTGGTATCAAAAGAGTAGGCTAAGATTTGATGATCAGGGCTAACATCAAAGATACCTAAATCAAAAAAATCATGTCCCTCTGCTAATTCATTTTCGTCTAAAAGTATCTCTTCTGGCGCATCTAAACTATCTTTTTTCCGGCAATAAATACGATAGGCTTTACCGGCTTCGGTGCGGGAATAATAGTAATAATTGTCTTTGCGGTAGGGTACTGTTAAATCAGTTTCTTGAATGCGTGAGAGCATTTCCTCATAAAGTTGAGTTTGCAAGGATGCTGTATGCTGCATGATTGCGTCAGTGTAGGCGTTTTCTTCCTCCAAATATTGGACTACTTTGGGGTTATCAATGTCGCGCAGCCAAAAGTAGTTGTCTAGGCGGCGATCGCCATGTAATTCTAGAACCTGTAGCTGTTTCTCAGCTACAGGCGGCAGAATATTTGTTTGTAACACCCGGTCTTTTGTCATCCTTCTGTAACCTTTTATCCCAAATCAACCAACTAGCTACCCCAAGTTTGAGGGGAAACTAGAGATTCCAGTCTGACGTTGTAGTTGTTTTTTTAAAGTACACAAGCCAATAGCTGGTATGACTCCCAGGATCATAGCCGTAAATCCTTGTTCAATCCAAGACATTACGGGTACTGGAATTAAATTTTGTATGAAAGAAAGTAACCAAACTACCAGACTAATACAGAAGAAGGAAATCGAGGGCAAAAAATTCCACCACCAACTTTTAAATGTGTAACTCCGCAGGACTAACCATTGCAATAAACCCAACCAAACCCCAGATAAAATATATGGAAGTGTTGACAAAAGACCCAATGCGAAAGCGGTATCAGCAGCCAATGGTTGATTAAATAAATTAGCAATATAGTTAATCCAAGCAGTGGAGACAGCATTGGCTAGTAGCCAACCGATACTAGTAGCCAACATCCACCGCCAACCAGAGATGTAACGGCGCATCACTAAGGCCTGATCGGCTGCGAAAACTAGTGCAAATACAATATTACCGAGTATTTTTACCCAAAAACTCCATATTTGTGGCTGTTCGGCAAAAAACGGCAGAAAACCTTGCCAGAGAATTTTTTCAATCGCCAAACTGACAATACCACCCACCACCCAACCCAAAACCGTCATCAAAGTAAACTGAAATAAAAATGTCCGGCGTTGGGAACGGGGGATCAATAATCTCACTGCTGGAGATTTACTCTGACTAGTTGCATGATGAGAATTAGTTTTCATATTAATTTAAGTTAAGAAATTTAAAAAAAATAATCTCAATAAAAACATTTGTAACCTAAGTATGAAAATGGGTATAGGTCATGGGGCGTAGGGCTTTGAGCATCTCGCGTGTCACTTGTTACTGTTGAGCTGTTACCTCTATTTGAGAAAGCGTAATCTCAGAATGATAAGCTAAACATTGACATAAAAAAGTGACTTAGGATGAAGTGTTAAATGGGTTTTGCTTCAACGACTCCTCATCTTTTGCGGGCTGCTCGTGGTGAAATTGTAGATCGTCCCCCTGTGTGGATGATGCGCCAAGCGGGACGATACATGAAAGCATATCGGGATTTACGGGAGAAATATCCTTCATTTCGCGAACGCTCCGAAATTCCTGAAGTAGCGATTGAAGTCTCCCTGCAACCTTGGAGAGCTTTCCAACCAGACGGCGTAATTTTATTTTCCGATATTGTGACTCCCTTACCCGGTTTGGGGATTGACATGGACATTGCGGAAGGTAAAGGCCCCATTATTCATGCGCCCATTCGCACTCAAGCACAAATTGACGCGCTGCACCCACTAGAACCAGAAACGGCTCTACCTTTTATCAAAACTATTTTGCAGGCATTACGTCAAGAAGTAGGCAACAAATCGACGGTATTGGGCTTTGTGGGTGCGCCGTGGACTTTAGCGGCTTATGCAGTAGAGGGTAAAGGTTCTAAAACCTACTCCGTCATCAAGAACATGGCTTTCACCCAGCCAGATTTGCTGCATCAACTCCTAACTAAATTAGCAGATGCGATCGCAGATTACGTCCGTTATCAAATCGACTCCGGCGCGCAAGTAGTGCAAATGTTCGATTCTTGGGCAGGATATCTCAGCCCCCAAGACTATGATATTTTTGCTCTACCTTACCAAAAGCGGGTATTCCAGCAAGTTAAGGAAACTCACCCAGACACCCCATTGATTTTGTTAGTCAGTGGTAGCGCAGGCGTATTAGAACGGATGGCACAATCTGGTGCGGATATCGTCACCGTAGACTGGACAGTAGACATGGCCGATGCGCGAGCCAGATTAGGAAAACACGTCAAAGTGCAAGGTAATCTTGACCCTGGCGTATTATACGGCTCAAAAGAATTTATCCGCGATCGCATCATTGACACTGTTCGCAAAGCCGGTAACTGGGGTCACATCCTCAACCTCGGTCACGGTGTACACCCAGACACCCCAGAAGAAAACGTGGCTTTCTTCTTTGAAACCGCCAAGCAACTCAATGCGTTGGTTTAGTCATTAGTCAATAGTCATTAGTCGATAGTCATTAGTTTTTGTTCTGGGAACTATTGACTTTGGATTAGAGACTATTGACTCTATCGATAAAATTTAATTTTGGATTTGCGATTTTTAGATTGTTCAATTTACAATCTAAAATTATCCTGCCTCTCTCTTATGAATAAAAGAATTTTAATAACTGGTGCTAGTGGCTGTATTGGTCACTATATAAGTGAAACATTAATTCAACAAACAGAAGACGAATTATATTTACTAGTCAGAAACCCCCAAAAATTACAAGTTGATACCACTGTTCGCCCTGGTATTCATGTTTTGCAGGGTGATATGCAAAATATTAGCCAATTAGCAGATTTACTACCTACAATTGATGTCGCTGTTCTCACAGCTACGGCTTGGGGTGGTGAACAAACTTTTGATATTAATGTATCTAAAACTTTAGAATTACTCAGTCTATTAAATCCTGAACGTTGTCAACAAGTTATTTATTTTTCTACAGCCAGTGTTTTAGACTCTCATAATCAACCACTCAAAGAAGCTGGAGAAATTGGTACAGATTATATCCGGTCTAAATATGAGTGTTTACAAAAGATATCACAGTTGGCGATTGCACCGAAAATTACTACTGTTTTCCCAACTTTAGTTTTAGGTGGTGATGCCAAAAAACCCTATTCTCATTTAACATCAGGAATTCCCGAAGTTACCAAATATATTAATTTAATTCGTTTCTTCAAAGCTGATGGTAGTTTTCACTTTATCCACGGTCAAGATATTGCAACTGTAGTTAAATATTTAATTGTCAATCCTCCCCAAAACGATAAACCACGCAGGCTAGTTTTAGGACAAAAAAGGCTAACCGCCGACCAAGCCATAGAAGAACTTTGTAGTTATTTTGGCAAAAAGATTTTCTTCCGCATTCCCCTATCTTTATCCTTAGCTAATTTAATTATCGCCGTCTTTCGGATTCAAATGGCGGCTTGGGATAGATTCTGCATGAACTATCGCCATTTCACCTATGACACCGTAATTAATCCTGGTAGTTTTGAGTTACCTAATTACTGTGCAACTATGAGTGATGTATTAAAGATTAGCGGTGTTAAAGCTATTTCAAATTAACCTATGCTTATGGGTAAAGCCAAAATTTTTGTTAACGTGAATTCGATGAATTTTAAAAACCCCTCTCCAAACCTCTCCCCTACAAGGAGAGAGGCTTCAAAACCTTGATTTTTCGTATATTTTTCAAGAGAGAGGGGTTTGGGGAGAGGTTATCGAATTCACTCTCTGTTACCCTAGAACTGATGAAACAATGTAAATCTTGAAGGCAAGTAATGAAAAAGGTAACATTAACAGAATTAATGAATAATATTGAGCATCTATTAGATGAGGTACTAGAAACCGGTATGCCATTAGAAATTAATAAAAATGGCAAATTATTAAAAATAATCCCTGTAGAAAAAATAGATAAACTTAAAAATCTTACTGTTAAACCAAATGTCATCCAGGGCAATCCTGATGATTTAGTTAATATCAGTTGGTAGCAGGTCGCTAAAACTTTAATTAATAAAAATTAATTTTATAAGTAAGTCGGTGAGAAAAAACCTAACTATCTTAAGAAATGTAAACTAGGCTAAAATCCTCTTTCCCCCTGCTCCCTGCCCCCTTGCCCCCTGCCTAATCAGAACTACAAATATTTACCCTGTTCTACTTATTGGGGCAATTGCTTGTTAGTTAACATATGTCAGTTATATCCAGATTTGGCTGACAAAACATGATTAATCAACCAAAATTCAAGTCCTGCTATACCGTTGAAACTATAGAACCAGACCAAGTATTTATCATATCTGAGAGAGAATCCATTTGCTTGAGCGATCGCCTCTCATTTCTTCTTGCTTCTCTCATCAAAGAAGGTAAGTATAGCGTTGACGAAATCATTGATATCATTCAGCTAGAACTACTACCCACCAACCCAGAAAATTCAGAATTTTTTCAGAATGTTCTCAACATCAGCATCAAAGCCCAATACGCCCTATTCCACATGGAACAACGGGGTTATCTAGAAGATGAATCCGAGCGATCGCCTTTAGCCATTTTCTGTCATCATCTCCATATTCCCCCCATCGTAGCTGCTCAAAGGTTGCAATCAACTACAGTTGCAGTTCAAGCATTTGGTTCTCTTCCCACCGATGAATTAATTTCTCTCCTCAAATCCCTAGATATCCCAGTCGCAGAAACCGGAGATATCACCGTCGTGTTGACTGACGACTACCTCCACCCCCAACTAGCAGCATTTAATCAACAAGCCTCATCTCCGTGGCTACTAGCTAATCCTCTGGGAACGATAGTTTGGATAGGGCCGATATTTCACCCCCAAAAAACAGCTTGTTGGGAATGTCTCGCTAACCGTCTAAGAAATAATCGCCCAGTCGCTAGTTACCTTCAAAGACATAAACAGATTTCCCTATCCCCACCTCTAGGATTCCTCAATGCTACAGTGCAAACCGCACTCGGAATGATAGCGACAGAGGTTTTCAAATGGATTATTCAAGGCGGAAATGAAGAAGCAGGGAGCAAGGGAGAAAAGTCAACCATCAATGGTACGAGCATAACGGGACAAAGTTCAGTTCCAACCAAATCCCCCCTACTCCCTGCTCCCTGCCCCCCTGCCTTGCATCAAAGTCTTATCACCTATGACACCTTGACTCTCCAAACCCAAAACCATACCGTGATACAGCGTCCCCAATGTCATAGTTGCGGTGAACCAAATCACCAGCCCTCGCCAATTGTTTTAGAATCTCGTCAGAAGACTTTTACCGCAGATGGCGGACATCGTTCTTGTTCACCACAGGAAACTTTAAAGAAATACGCCCATCATATTAGCCCCATCACAGGTATTGTTCGAGAACTCAGCAAAATCCCAGGGAATGGCTTAACTCACACATACATAGCCAAGCATCACTTTCAAAGCCTTTTTGATGATTTAGGTAGTTTACGCCAAAATATCGGCGGTAGAAGTGCCGGTAAAGGTAGAACCGATACCCAAGCCCAAGCTAGTGGTTTTTGTGAAGCGATTGAAAGGTATTCTGGGGTGTTTCAGGGAGATGAAATCAGACTCAAAAGCAGTTATGAACAGTTGGGCGACAAAGCAATTCACCCCAATGATTGTATGAATTTTAGCCCTACTCAATATCAGCACCGAGAACAATGGAATGTTGATTGTCAAGGTTGGTTTCAAAAAGTTCCTGCACCTTTTGATACCACCAGAGAAATTGACTGGACACCAGTTTGGTCTTTAACTCATCAGGAATTTAAATATCTGCCTACTGCCTACTGTTATTATGGCTATCCCCAGTCAGGAGAGAGGGATTGTTGGGCAGACTCCAACGGCTGCGCCGCAGGTAATACCCTCGAAGAAGCCATTCTCCAGGGGTTTATGGAACTCGTAGAAAGGGATTGTGTAGCGTTGTGGTGGTATAATCGGCTGCCAAAACATCAAGTAGATTTAAATAGTTTTAATGAACCTTATTTTCAAACTTTGAACAAATATTATCAAACTCTTGACAGACAATTGTGGGTAATAGATATTACTAGTGATCTCAACATTCCGGCTTTTGCGGCCATTAGTCGCAGAACGGATAGAGATGTAGAGGATATTATCTTAGGTTACGGCGTTCACTTTGATGCCAAGCTAGCCATTAGCCGAGCTTTAACAGAAGTGAACCAAATTCTGCCGAATGTATTAGTGACTAACGCGGATGGTAGTACCCAGTATCCCCCATCTAGCGATCGCCTTGCTGTGGAATGGTGGAAATCTGCAAATATCTCCAATCAACCTTATCTACTTCCCGACGCTCAAAGTGTTCCCAAAGTCTATGCAGATTATCCCCAACTAGCCAGCGATGATCTTCTTGAAGATGTCAGGCTATGTCAAAAAATTGTGGAACAGCATGGTTTAGAAATGCTCGTTCTAGATCAGACTCGCCCTGATATTGGCCTCAATGTCGCTAAAGTGATTGTACCAGGAATGCGCCATATGTGGAAACGCTTAGGTGCAGGCAGACTTTATGATGTCCCCGTGAAAATGGGTTGGTTACAACAGCCGCTTACAGAAGCACAACTCAATCCCTATCCCATGTGGATGTAATATCAATTCAAAATTCAAAATTTAAAATACCCTACGGGAAGGCTTGCGCCTACAAAATTAAGAAAGCTAGATATTACAGGGATTTCCTAGAAACAATGCTGGCTATCCTAATTTGATAGTACACCCATTCTGACTTTTCACGTTATGTGGAAAAGCTAACGTGAAACCTAACCCCCTAACCCCCTTCCCTACGAGGGAAGGGGGAAAACTAAAGCCTCTCTCCTGGTAGGCTACCGTGTACACACATCTTTTTGCTGAGTGCAGAATGTGGCTTGATCCCCCCTAACCCCCCTTAAAAAGGGGGGAACTAAAATCAAAGTCCCCCTTTTTAAGGGGGATTTAGGGGGATCAAAACAATGTGGGACAAGGTTATAAGACTTGTGTGTACACCGTAGCCTTATAGGGGAGCCAGTGCGTTGTGCAGGCAATGCCCGACTTGTAGCAACTGGCGTGAGAGGTTGGGAGAGGGGTTTTCCAGATCCCGTGAAAAGTCAAGACACCTATTGGGCTGATTTTAAACTGCGTAAAATTCCCAATTCCCCATTCCCCATTCCCCATTCCCCAAATAATATGCTGCATGGATACAAGATTATTGATGCTGATTCCCATGTAATTGAACCGCCGCAGATGTGGGGAAAATACCTTGCACCTGAATTTAGGCACTATGCACCCTCGCTAGACATGAAAATTCAAGGAGAAGACATAGTAAATAAGATATCGCAACAAGTGAGAACAGTAGGCGATCGCCAAATGATGCAAGCTCACCCCCAAGCCTATTTTCACCGCTATGATGCCGAATCTCACCTGCAAGCAATGACACAAATGGGGATTGATATCGCCTTTATTTATCCCACTTACGGACTATGGCTATTTGCGATTGATAGTATGTCTCCAGAGGTTGTAGGAGCTTTTACCCAAGCCTACAATACATGGCTATATGAAGAATTTTGTAGTTATGCTCCAGACAAATTAAAAGGAGTCGGAGCAATTAATCTTCATGCACCAGAAAAAATGGTGTCAGAATTACACCGCATTGCTGAATTTGGCTGGAAAGCCATCTGTTTACGTCCCAACCCCGTCAAAGGTAGAATACTCAGCGATCGCAGCTATGAACCATTTTGGACAGCCTGCGAAGAATTAAATATTGCGGTGGGAATTCATGAAGGAACTCATAGCCGTTTACCAACTACAGGTGCAGATAGATTTCATACTCGTTTTGCTATGCACGCTTGTTCCCATCCAATGGAACAGATGATGGCTTTATTAGCGTTAATTGAAGGCGGAGTTTTAGAACGTCATCCACAATTAAAATTTGGTTTTTTAGAGTCTGGTTGTGGCTGGCTTCCTTATTGGCTTTGGCGACTAGATGAAGAATACAAAAATTTATATTTTGAAGTGAAAGATCACATCAAAATGCCGCCTTCAGAATACTTTCGCCGCCAATGTTTTATTGCCATTGAACCTTCTGAACCTTGCTTATTAGAAATTATCGAGTACATTGGAGCAGGTAACTTTTTCTTCGGCTCTGATTATCCCCATATGGATCATCAGCCGGACATTGTAAATCGGCTTCTAGAACTGGAAAATCAGTTACCTCAAGAAACAATCCACAAGATTCTTTGGGATAACCCTCTCCATTTTTACAGTTTACACTAATGCTTTCTGATTGAATTATCTGGCTATTTGTCAAGGAAAATAAAAATGCACACATTTACACGAGAACATTTGGAGAATTTGAAAAATTTGTTTCCCAATTCTCCTGTATCACATCATCCAGTCAGTGTCAGGAAAAATGAATCTTTAGATCCAGAAGAAACATTGTTTCAAATACTGGCGATCGCAGAAGAATTCGGTAGTACAAAAAAGAAATTAGTCTATGGTTCTAAAAAAGACCTCATTGCCTACTATCAAATTGACGAGAATAATTTACCCACAGCAGGAACAGAAGTTGACCAAGAATTTGTCACTACTGATGATCCAAGATATTCCGCAGTTAGGTTTTTATTACAATGTCGTCAACTTTCTCAGATTATGTCATGTACATGGCTAGACGACCAAACAATTCAAACCTCTGCACAAAAAACACAAATAGAGTTAGTCAGAGAAATATTTAATTCTTACAATATCATCCCTGATACCTATTGGCTGGAAAATCATACAGGAAACTTGAAGTTAACGCCTATAAAATCCCAGCAATTACGTAAAAAGATCATTGACTCAGACAAAAAAGATGAATATTTAATTCATCCTGAATATGTAAGTTATGGTTCAATATCGTTATCTCTCCTATTAAGTGGGCAGGTATACTATCAAGACGGAAATCAATGGAAACAACTTTGGAGGTCTATTTTAAGCACCTATGAAACAATTTGGGAATATGCTTTAGATGTATCATGGGATACTTTTTATGCTAGTAGAGTAGACCTTTCCCAAACTGGTTATCCAGCTAGACCCCCCTACACAAAAGTGACTCTAGGCTATCCTCCTAGACCTTCTGAATTTAGCCTGAAACAAGAAGATATTCAAAGATGGTCTGGAGCGCAAGAAACAGCCCAAAATGGGACAAGAAAAAGTCACATCGAACTGCCATTTTATCCTGAAAGATACAAAGATAAAGATCAGAGGATAGAGACTGAAGACTGGCAGCAGAAAAAACTAAAATTTGTGGCTTCTCCCTATCCGTATATTCCCCTCAGCACTACTTAATTTACCTTAGTCAATATTGCTTTAGGGTGATTGTGATTAATCCTGTAATTAGTATACAGTAATATACAAGTGGGTTGTGTAAATTCGGCAATCCGCTTGCTTTTTTATTCTAGGTTCAGAGATATTTTATGTAAGAAATAAACATAAAATATGCTTGTATTCCATTGTAATTAATTAAACGTAATATGCCTGATTATCAAGATATACTGCAAAATGAATACCAGATTAATGAACAAATATATGAAAGTGCTTCCTCATTAATCTATCGAGGTATCATTAAACTGGAAAATCGACCTATTATTCTTAAAGTTCTGAAGGAAGATTATCCGACTCCCTCCGAACTAAGCAGATATAAACAAGAGTATGAAATTACTCGTTCTATCAACCAAGAAAGTATTATTAAAGCTTATGATTTGCGAAGATATAAAAATAGTTTAGTAATGCTATTAGAAGATTTTGGAGGAGAATCATTAAAAATTCTCATATCAAAACAAAGGTTGAATTTAGAAAAATTTTTGAGCATTGCTATTAAAATTACCGAGAGTTTAGCAGCTATTCATGCAGCTAATATTATTCATAAAGATATTAACCCATTCAATATAGTTTATAACCAGAAAACAGGACAACTAAAAATCATTGATTTTGGCATTTCCACTAGTCTCCCTCAAGAAAATCGTCAAATTTGCAGTATTAATCAATTAGAAGGAACCTTAGCTTATATTGCCCCAGAGCAAACCGGTAGAATGAACCGAGGTATAGATTACCGAAGTGATTTTTATGCTACAGGTGTCACTTTCTATGAACTGTTAACTAATCAACTTCCTTTTGCAACTAATGACCCAATAGAATTAGTTCATGCTCACATAGCACAATATCCCAAGCGACCTGATGAAATAAATTCCACGATTCCTTTAACAGTAGCTAATATTGTCATGAAATTATTAGCGAAAACTCCAGAGGAACGATATCAAAGTGCGTTGGGAATTAAAGCGGATTTAAAAAACTGTCTTCACCAACTCAAAACTCAGGGAAAAATTTATGACTTTCCTTTAGGTAGTCAAGACGTATCAGATAAGTTTCATATTCCTCAAAAACTCTACGGACGAGAACAAGAAATCATCCAGTTATTAACAACCTTTGAGCGAGTTTGCCAAGGTAATACTGAAATGATACTGCTTTCTGGCTATTCAGGTATTGGTAAATCTGCTTTAGTTAATGAAATCCACAAGCCTATTACTAGCAAGCGAGGATACTTTATTACAGGTAAATTCGATCAGTTAAAGCGAGATATTCCTTATGCAGCAATTACACAGGCATTTCAGGATTTAATTCGTCAACTATTATGTGAATCCGAAGCTAGGTTAAAAATTTGGACAGAGCAAATCTTAGCAAGCTTAGAACCGAATGCTCAGATCATCATTGATGTGATTCCTCAGCTAGAACAGGTAATTGGTAAACAACCTGCTATTGAGCAATTAGGAGGAACAGAAGCTCAAAATAGATTTAAATTATTTTTTCAAAAATTTATTCGTGTTTTTAGCACACAAGAACACCCCTTAGTGATATTTTTAGATGATTTACAATGGGCGGATTTACCATCTCTTAAGTTAATTGAGTTACTGGTAACAGATCCAGAAAGTCAATATTTACTAATCATAGGAGCTTATAGGGATAATGAAGTAAGTCCTACACATCCTTTAATGATTACCCTGGAGCAAATTAATCATGCAAAAGCAAAAACAAGTTATATCAGTCTTCAATCCCTAAAGATTGAACACATCAATCAATTAATTTCTCATACTCTGGGATGTTCCACAGAAGAAGCAGCTTCTTTAGTAGAGTTAATTGCTAATAAAACTAGTGGCAATCCATTTTTTTTAAATCAATTACTTCAATCTCTATATAGAGATAAGCTTTTATTGTTTAACAAGTTTCAGGGATGCTGGCAGTGGGATATTGAACAAATAAAACGAGTTGGTATTACTGATAATGTAGTGGAATTAATGGTGGGGAAAATTAAAAACCTCCCACCGGAAACTCAAGATGTTCTGAAGCTAGCTGCTTGTGTCGGTAATATATTTGATTTAGAGGTTCTCTCATTAGTTAATAAAAATTCTCCAACATTTACAGCTACAAAATTACAGCCAGCAATCCAAGCCGGATTAATTGTTCCCCTCAATGATGAATACAAAATTACACTAATTTGGAATTATGAACAATCAATGATTAGTGTTTCGGAAGTATCTGGTGATTTACAACCTAAATTATCCAAAAATATTCTCTATAAATTCTTACACGACCGAGTACAACAAGCAGCTTATTGCTTAATTCCCCATGAGCAAAAAAAATCAGTGCATTTACAAGTAGGTCGCTTATTAATTAAAAGCAGTCCAGAAGAAAAATTAGAAGAGAAAATATTTGATATTGTTAACCAAATTAATGAAGGTTCTCAACTGATTGTTGAAAAATCAGAAAAAGACGAGTTAGCTAGATTAAATATGCAGGCTGCTAAGAGAGCAAAAGCATCAACAGCTTATGATACAGCTTTGAGGTATTTAGAAACTGGATTAAAACTACTGGCATCAGATAGTTGGCAATATAATTATCAATTCACTTTGGAACTTCATGTAGAGACTTTAGAAGCTCTCTACTTAAATAGTAAATTTGATCAAATAGATTTCCTATCTAAAATTGTTGAGCAATCATCTCAGGATTTATTGGATAAAATCAAAGTATACGAATTAAAAATTTTATCTTATTTTGCTCAGTTTCAACTCCACAAAGCTATTGATGTTGCCTTAGAAGTATTACGGCAATTAAACATTAAAATATCTAACCATGTTATTAAAAATTTCAAAGTAGAAAATAGGATTAAAGAGGAACAACAAAGCATCAGGAGTATTTTAAAAGAAAGGTCTATTGAAGACTTGGCTGATTTACCTATGATGGACGACCCTTATCAAATAGGGGTTATATTAATCTTGCAAACTATGATGAGTGCAACATGGACAACAAATTTTGCCTTATTTGTTGAAATTGTTTTAATTCAGCTGAATATTTGTATTAAATATAATAATCCTTCCCAGGCTCCTGGTATTTATAGTTCCTATGGAATGCTACTGTGTGGATTAATCAATGATATTGATTCTGGATATAAGTTTGGTAAGATGGCTCTCAAATTATTAGAGAAATCCATTAGTCGCCGTTCAGAGTGTTTAGTGATGCACTCATATTATGCTTTTATCTGGCACTGGAAAGAACTGATAAATAAACAAGCAGCACAACAACAATTATTAAATACTATTAAACAAGGTATAGATACAGGCAATAATGAATATGTTTGCTATATTTCTATGGACTATTGCCTCATCAGATTTTTTGGAGGATGTAATCTGCAACAGTTAGAGATAGATTATGCAAAATATCATAAATTAATTGATAAATTCAATCAAGAATATTCTAAAAATTACATAGAGATTTGCCAAAATATTGTCACAAATATAATCACTGAAGATAACTATGATAGCTTATTAATTGGTAATTCTCAAATACTAGAAGCCCAAGCTATCCAAAAATATCGAGATGAGCATAATAACTGGCTATTATTTATTTACTATTTCGGCAAGAATTATCTATTCTATTTATTTAAAAATTATACGCAAGCTGTTGAAAATGCTATCCAATGTCAGAAATATCTAAAAGATTGTAGTGGTTTTTTAGTTAGTCCTCAATATAATTTTTATTCTTCTCTTGCATTTATTGCCCATTGTCATCAAAGTAACGATGAGCAGCACAAAGAATTACTCAAGCAAGTAAATAAAAATCAGGACAGTATGAAATTATGGGCTAGTCATTGCCCAGAAAATTTTCAACACAAATATGATTTAGTCGCTGCCGAAAAAGCTCGTTTTTTAGGAAAAAATTGGCAAGCGGAAGAACTTTATCAACAAGCTATAAAAGGTGCAAAAAAATATGAATTTCTTCATGAAGAAGCACTGGCTTATGAAAAAGCCGCAGAATTTTATCTGGCTATTGGTAGGGAAGAAATCGGTCAGTTATATTTAAAAAATTCACACCATTGTTGCACTCTTTGGGGAGCTAGAGCCAAAGTAAAACAATTAGAAACAGAATACCCCCAGTATCTTACTATAAATACAAACCAAGGAATAACTAAAAGCTTTAGCCCCACTATCTCGACAACTGGAAGTGATGGAGAAATACTTGATTTAACCACAGTTATTAAAGCCTCTCAAGCTTTAGCTGAAGAAATTATTCTTGATAAATTGTTGGCGAAGTTAATGAAAATGATGATTGAGAATGCAGGGGCGCAAAGAGGCTTTTTGTTGCTGTATTCTCAAGAACAGTGGGTGATAGAAGCGATCGCCACCACAACTGACATTAAAATACAATCCATAGCAGTAGATTCACTAGATAAATCCACACAAAAACCCCTAATATCATCTGCTATCATCAACTACGTCGCCCACACCCAAGAAAATGTAGTGCTGGATGATGCTACTCAAGACGGACAATTTACCCGTGATGCCTACATTATCACCACTCAGCCTAAATCTATTCTCTGTACACCTCTCCTCACCCAAGGCAAATTAAGCGGTATTGTCTATTTAGAAAATAATTTAGTCACTGGAGCATTCACATCAGATCGTGTCCAAATCTTAAATATTCTTTCTAGCCAAGCTGCCATCTCCATTGAAAATTCCCGCCTCTATGCCACACTCGAAGAAAAAGTACAAGAACGTACCCAAGAACTTACACAAACTCTAGAAATTCTCAAAGCCACTCAAGCCAAATTGGAATTTGAAAATGCTCTGCTCAAAAGTGGTGAATCAACCTCCGATTATGATTATCAAGTAGGTGGTAGTTTACCAATTGATGCGCCTACTTATGTAGTGCGATCGGCTGATCGTTATCTCTACAAAGCTTTAAAAAGTGGCGAGTTTTGTTATACCCTCAACACCAGACAAATGGGTAAATCTAGCCTCATGGTGCGGATGATGCACCATTTACAACAAGAGGGTATCGCTTGCGTAGCCATTGATATGACTCGCATTGGCAATGAAAATATTACCCCAGATCAGTGGTACAAAGGTCTGGCTGTGGAACTTTGGCAAAGTTTTGATTTACTAGGGAAGGTGAATTTAAAAGCCTGGTGGCAAGATAAACTAGATATTTCTCCTGTACAGCGATTGAGTCTGTTCTTTGAAGAAGTTTTGTTACGGGAAGTGACATTACCAGATAGTGATGTACCACCGCAAATTATTATCTTCTTCGATGAAATTGATTGTGTGTTGGGTTTAGATTTTTCTGTCAATGACTTTTTTGCCCTGATTCGCTCCTGCTATAATCAACGCAATATCAACCCAGAGTATCAACGATTGTGTTTCGGTTTATTTGGAGTGGCTACACCTGGTGATTTAATCACCGACTATCGCAAAACTCCTTTTAATATTGGTCAAGCGATTCAACTGCGTGGCTTTCAAATGGACGAAGCGCAACCCCTTTTGCTAGGATTGACTGACAAGGTGACTAACCCCCAAGCAGTGCTGAAAGAAGTTTTATTCTGGACTAATGGCCAGCCATTTTTAACTCAAAAAATTTGCCAAATGATCCGCACTGCTGCGTCTTCTATCCCTGCGAAAACCGAAAAAGCATGGGTAGAAAACCTAGTTCATAGCAATATTATCGCAGATTGGGAAGCCCAAGACGAACCAGAACATTTAAAAACTATACGCGATCGCATCCTCAAAGGCGATCGTCAACCCACTAAAATGCTAGACCTATATCAGCAGATCCTAGAATTAGGACAGGTCAATTCTGTGGATAGTCTAGACGAACGAGAACTGCTTTTATCCGGCTTGGTAATTAAGGAACAAGGTGCTTTAAAAGTCCACAACCGGATTTACGAATTAATTTTTAACAGTCGTTGGATTGAATTTTATAGATAATAGAATATAGCAGCTGTTGGACTAACAATTGTCATGACTTTTAACTTGGACGCAGCAATTAACATCGCTAATCAAGCAGTGTTTACAAAGTTTTCGAGAAAGTTAAGCGATGTCGAAATCATTGTCCTCAAAGGTTCGTGGGCAAGAGAAGAGTATGATCAAATTGCCGCTCAACATCAGTATTCTACCAGCTATATTAGTCAAGATGTTGCCCCCAAGTTATGGAAATTATTAACAGATTCTTTGGGAGAAAAAGTCAGAAAGAGTAATTTTAAGGAAGCATTGAAACGTACCTGGGAGCAAAAATACTGGGATCAACAGTTGATGACAACAGATTACTTATCTGTTCCAGAAACCAGCACCGCTAACAGTCAAAATCATAATAGCAACTTACTAGAAACTGTTGCTCCTCCCTATTTAGTCTCAGGTCAAGAATTTTATGTAAGTCGTTCTCCCCTAGAATCACTATGTTATGAAACTCTGCTGCAACCAGGTTCTCTAATGCGAATCAAAGCACCCAAACTTATGGGTAAGACTTCCTTACTAGAGCGATTATTAATGAAAGCAGCACAGCAAGGTTATCGCACAGTTAGCTTTAGTTTGGAGATGGCAGATCGCAAAACTCACTTTACCAACCTGAATAAATTTCTACGTTGGTTTTGTCTTAATCTCAGTCGAGAACTACGCTTACCTAATCACATAGATGAATATTGGGATGAAGAAGGTATTGGTGCTAAAGTCAGTTGCACGACTTATTTAGAAGAATATCTGCTCACTGATGCTGATAGTCCTCTAGTTTTATGTCTAGATGATGTCGATGTACTTTTCCCCTATCCTGAAGTTTACGAAGACTTTTTCGGATTATTACGTTCTTGGTATGAGAAAGCTAGAAGTCGTCAAAACTGGAAAAAACTGCGTTTAATCATCGCTCACGCCACCGATGTTTATATCCGCCTCAATATTAATCAATCACCTTTTAATGTTGGCTTACCCATTGAATTACCAGAATTAACTAAAGAAGAAGTGCAAGTATTTGCTGCCCAATATGGATTAGCCAAAGGTGTTACTTTTGTAGAACCATTAATGCAATTAGTGGGTGGTCATCCTTATCTTTTACAACAGGCATTTTCTCACCTGATTAGTTATCCCAACATTACCCTAGAAAAATTATTAATTGAAGCTACAACAGATGCAGGTATCTATCGCCATCACCTCAGAGAATATTGGTTGAGTTTGCAACAAGAACCAAAACTTTTGGCAGCATTCCAAACAGTAATTGCATCCAGTAAACCAGTGCAATTAGAAGCATTATCCGCTTATCAGTTACAGAGTATGGGTTTAATCAAGCTAGTCGGCAACGAAGTAGAACCTCGTTGTCAACTATATCGTAATTATTTCAATGAGATTTTGCGGACTCAAATGAATTTAAATTAGGTTCCCTGTTCCCTTCCTACGCAAATCATTTCAGAAATCAAAGCAGCTTCCTATCTCACTGTAATTTTATATCTAACTTTATAGTCACCAGTAGACCGACCTAGACCAGTTTCCATCATCCTCCAGTCATAAATAGTTTCTCCAGGCTTCAGGTCTTGCACCATAATTGTGTGTGTCTGAATACCTAATCTTTCATCCTTGTCCCAACCTGCAAATTGATTCAGTCCCACTAAGACAATATTTACTAAAGCACCAGCTATCAATATGGCCACTGTATTAACTATTGTCCGAATAGCCGTCATTGCAATACCCAGCCAGACTTGGTATTGACTCCAATCTTTTGTAAAATCCTCATTATATGCTGCCATTTCTAAATATATGGCAGAGTTAGTTTTGACATCAGCATCGAAAACAACGTAAGGGATTGGTTGAGTTTGACCGTTGCTAATCCCAACAGGTTTAGTTAAGACAGGCTTGGCCTGTTTTGTATCCAATATAGATGTCTGGGGATCAAAAACTGTCACGCCACCGAGAATGTAAATATCGTCTACATTGGTAGGATTTTCTACATTACTACAGTAAACATCAAGTATTTCAATAGTGACATGAGAGGAAGTCTGAGGAAGAACTTGGGGTTGACGGTCAGTAGTGACGGTGTATGTCAAAGTATAATCTGCCCCTTTGGTAAATTTAGCAATACCAAAATTGACATCCAGACTACCTACCTTAAATTCACCTAAAAAGTAATTAGGATCGCGCCATGATGGTTTATATTCATCCCATAACTTGATTGTTGCATCCTGACTAAAATTAAATGATTTCCCTAGTAGCCAGGTGTCTCCCGCTTTCATATCTTTTTTAATTTGACTGCGCTGTTGTCCGTCAGTGAAGATTTCTAAAAGAGTTTCATCGCCGCCAAAATAATCTTCTGCTTTATCACATCTGAGAGTATGGAGAATAATTTTACGAGTAGCCATATTACATACTAACCCTGTGAATTTTGTGATAAGTTCCTTCTGGTTTTTACTAAAGATAATTCTATTTATGAATTTGATTTAGGTTTTTGTTTTGGTCGGCAAACTAATAAGATATTTGACAGGTTATTAATGATGTCTCAAATCAGTTCATATCCCCCTAAATCACCCTGAAAAAAGGAGACTTTGATTCTTATTCCCCCTTGCAAGTGGAAGACCTTGATTCTTATTCCCCCTTAAAAAAGGGGGTTAGGGGGGATATGAATACACTTACAGTAACAGACAAACACTTTTCAAACACCTTTTAATCATCTTTCATAAGTATGCTGGCTTTTGGCAATCAATAGTTGAGTTAAGATCAGTATTCTTAAGATTTGCTTAACTCTAGACGATTGAGTTAAATTCAGGTAAATTCAGGTAAACTCAGGTATTCAAAACCTGAAAATCATGTGAAAATTAACACTGAAGCAGGTTTTAGCCGTGTAAATTCCTACCAATGTTTGCAAACTTTAATACCACCTATCGGTATCAAGCAGGTGGTAGTCTCCCACCTGATGCACTTACTTATGTCGTGCGACAAGCTGATACTGAACTTTATGAAGGTCTATTGGCTCTTGAATATTGCTATGTTCTCAATGCTAGACAAATGGGTAAGTCTAGCTTACGAGTCCGAACGATGAATAAACTAAAGACTCAGGGATTTATTTGTGCTGAGATTGAGTTAAGTGGGATAGGTAGTCAGCAAATTACAGCTTCTCAATGGTATGGCGGGATTATTCAAGAATTGGTAAGTGGGTTTCAACTCAAAATCAATCGCCGTAGTTGGTTAAAAGAGCATGATGATTTATCTCCAATTCAGTGTTTAAATAAATTTATTGAAACCGTCTTATTGACGCAAATTCAACAGAAAATTGTGATTTTTATCGATGAAATCGATAACGTACTGGGGTTAAAATTTTCTACAGATGAATTTTTTGCCCTCATTCGACACTGTTATGAAAATCGAGCCATCAAACCAGCTTACAAAAGATTAGCATTTGCTTTATTAGGAGTAGCTTCACCTTCAGATTTAATTCAAGATAAACACTATTCTACTCCGTTTAATATTGGTAGAGCGATTGAATTACAAGGATTTAAAATAGAAGATAGTGAACCTTTATTACAAGGATTCTCAGAAAAAATTGACAACCCCAAGGCAGTATTAAAAGAGGTTTTATATTGGACTAACGGACAGCCATTTCTTACGCAAAAACTGTGTTGGCTAATTGTTAATTATTGCAATCATCATCCAGATGCTTGTCCAAATCAAGAGGATGAAGTAGCCAAATGGGTAGAAAAAATTGTCCACACCCAAATTATTAATAACTGGGAATCTCAAGACGAACCAGAACATTTGAGAACAATACGCGATCGCCTACTCCGCAATACGCCCAAAAGCCAACAATTACTGCAAATATACTATCACATTTTACAACAGGGAAAAATTCCCGTACAGAATTCTCCAGAGTATCTAGAATTGCGCTTATCTGGTCTTGTATCCCAATCTGAAGGAAATTTAATTGTTAAAAATCCGATTTATACCAAAATATTTCATCAAGATTGGCTGCATCAACATTTATTAGTAAATATTACTGAATTACCAACACTCAATAGTCTTAACCCGACGTTCAATCATCCTGAAACGGCAATTAATTCTCTCTCTTATCCTAGTGGAGCAGTCCCCCTTGATTCTCCATTTTACATAGAAAGAACTGCGGTAGAATCACAAGTATTCGAGGCAATTAGAAAAAATGGCGCATTAGTCAGAATCAAAGCACCTAGAGAAATGGGTAAAACATCTTTACTGCTAAGGACTTTAGACTATGCAACTCGACAAAATTATCAGACGGCTAGTTTAAATCTAGAACAAATTGATGATGCAATTTTAAGTGACTTGAATCGGTTTTTGCGCTGGCTGTGTGCTAACGTTACCCGTCAATTGCAACTGGAATCTAAGTTAGATGATTATTGGGATGAAGATATTGGTAGTAAAATTAGTTGTTCTCTTTATTTCCGCAATCATATATTAAAACAAATCAAAACTCCTTTAATTTTATCCTTAGATGAAGTGCAATATATCTTTGAACATCCTATAGTGGCAAAAGATGTTTTACCTTTATTTCGTTCATGGTTTGAAGAAGCAAAAAGAGAATCCCTTTGGCAGAAACTCAGATTAGTTATAGTTCACTCAACAGAAATTTATGTACCTCTGCAATTAAAACAATCCCCATTCAATGTAGGATTACCAATTGAATTAACTCACTTTACCCTTGAGCAAGTACAGCAGTTAGCCGAACGCTATGGACTCAATTGGAATAATAGCCAAGAAGCAGCAGATTTAATGGCTATGGTGGAAGGACATCCCGCATTAGTACACATGGCTATTTATCATTTGAGTCGTGAGGAAATTAGCTTTGCTCAATTCCTAGATACAGCCGCTACATCAAACGGGATTTATTCATCTCACTTACAACGACATCAAGCTGTCTTGCAAGAACAACCAGAATTAGCAAAAGCATTAGATATAGTAATTAATTCTCAAGAGGCAATATCATTAGATCCAATTACAATTTATAAACTCAGTAGTATGGGACTGGTGAAACAGTTAAAAGATAAAGTAGTACCCAGTTGTGAATTATATCGCCGCTATTTTAGTTTGCAGGGGAAAATATAGGAAATAGGGAATGGGGAATGGGGAATTGCGAATTGCGTTAGCGTAGCGGGACGTTAGTCCATTGCGTTAGCGTAGCGGGACGTTAGTCCATTGCGTTAGCGTAGCGGGACGAAGTCCATTGCGTTAGCGTAGCGGGACGAAGTCCATTGCGAATTGCGAATTGGTTTTATTGGATGCGGTGTTTTTTGGTGCGTACCATTGCCAAAAGGTATCGCGATTTTGAAATAATACTAACGTGGCTACAGCAAGTAAAAAATAACCGAAACTCTTTTGTAGCCGCGTCGCCGGAACGAATTGAGATAAATAGCTACCATACACCGTTCCAATACTAGCCGCCAAGATAAAAGATAGCATTAAACCCCAGTCTAGGGTGACGTGTCCTAAATAACCAATAAAGCCTGCGATCGCATTCATGATAATAATCAATAATGATGTGCCGATCGCGGCTTTCATGGGGACTTTACCCAGTAACACCAAGGCGGGAACAATTGCAAATCCCCCACCTACACCCACTAAACCCGTCAAAGTCCCAACCACGATTCCCTCACTCATCAACCATAGCCAGCAGTATTTACAGACTGGCGGTGGATAAGTCCCAGTATCATCTGTTTTTTGTTGGCGTGCGCTACGCCAAATCATGGCGATGCTAGCCACTAACATTAATAACGCAAACAGTAACATCTGCATAGCATCGCTAATAAATGGTAGGGTGGCTAACTTCGCGCCGAAAAATGCACCTAGCATTGTAGCTGCGCCAAAGATAGCGGCTGTCTTTAACCAGACATTTCCGGCGCGCCAGTGGGGGATTAATCCCAATATGCTAACTGTACCAATGATTACCAGAGTCATAGCGATCGCATTTTTCGGCGCAACCCCCATGACATACACTAATACAGGTAAAGCCAACACCGAACCGCCACCACCCAACAAACCCAAGCTAATACCAATAACAACGGCGAGTAGATGACCGATAATCCACGTCATAATTAACCCATCCGTTTGTTATAGGGTAGTTTCGCCAATAACATCCCCATTGCACAAGTATTTGTCACCCCAGCAAAGACTAATCCACTACCCACAAAGCCACTCAAAATTAAAAACCAAGGTGAGACAAATGCACCTAATAAAGTTCCTGTAACTACTAATGAACCGGCAACAATTTGCACTTGTCGCATGATACTAATTGGCGCACGCGGATTAATTTTGGTGGGTAAACCTGCGGCTTTCCAAGTTGGTAATCCACCCTGCAAATGATAGATATTGTTCATGCCGGCAGCGATGAATTTCTTACCAGCTTGAGCAGAACGATTCCCAGAACGACAGTATAAAACTATGGGTTTTTCCTCTGAGGTAATTTGTTTGGGTTGCAAATTAGACAAAGGAAGTAACTTGGCTTCTGGGATATGTTCTTCGGCGTATTCTGAAGGTTCACGCACATCAATTAATAAGATGCTGTTGTAATCTAACCACTGTTTGAGTGTAGCTGCATCAATTTCTGTCAATTTTGCTGTTTGCACCATAATTATTCCTTGTGATTTCTTGAATTTTGAATTTTGTAGCTTGCTTCCCGATAGGGTATTTTGAATTTTGAATTGTTAAGCTGCTTGTCCACACCGTTGATTAGCTGGGACTGCTTCCATAATTTTTTGCGGATTGGGAAGATTCAAATTGTTCATTAAGCTGATAAAATCTACGCGATCGCGTCCGACAAATCGCGGATTAAATTGTTTCTCTTCACCAATAGTAGAAACCATGTGTCCCCGATAATCATGTCCTGGGTAAACAAGGGTGCTATCAGGTAGGGTGAATAACTTCTGGGTGATACAGTCATAAAGCGCGCCTGCATTCCCACTCTGAAAGTCTGTACGTCCACAACCGCGAATCAGCAGGGAATCTCCTGTGAGTAAATGGGTGTTGTTGACTAAATACGCCATATGACTGTCAGTGTGTCCCAAAGTGGCGATCGCCGCAATTTCTACTGAGCCAATTTGCAATACTTCTCCATCTTGAATTTTTCTGTCAGCACAAGCCGCATTTGCACCAAACGGCACAATATTTATACATCCTGTTAACTCACGCAATTTTCCCGCACCGGTAATATGATCAGCGTGTAAGTGGGTTTCCAAACAGTAACCTAGCTTCAACCCTAATTCTGCAATTAATTTTTGGTCGCGATCGACTTGTTCTAAGACTGAATCAACTAAAACTGCTGTTTTACTGGCTTCATCAGCAATTAGATAGGTGTAGGTGCTGGTTTCGGGGTCAAAAAGCTGACGAAAGAACATGATGAGAACTCCTGAGAAATTATCTATGGACTTGCTTCTACTATACTACTATATAGTAATATAATTTAGCCATGTTACAATACTGAATGTCAAGAAAAAAATTACTGAACTTAATTGCACCATGCTCGAATCCTCCACCATTGCACTTACACCTGTTGCAGAGTATTTCAAAGTGTTATCTGAGGTGAGCCGCTTACAGGTTTTGTGCGCGCTCAAAACAGGTGCAAAAAATGTCACAGAAATTATGGAAATTACGCAGCTTAAGCAAGCCAATGTTTCCAAGCACCTACAGATTTTGGCGCAAAAAGGTATCATCAAGCGTCAACCACAAGGTGTAAGTGTATACTATGAAATTGCTGATCCGATTATTTTTGATTTGTGCGAATTAGTGTGTCAAAGTCTGACTGTGCGTCTAGCAGAACAATCAGAACAAATCAAACAATTAGAAAACAGTGCTTTAGGTAAGTCAATATAAAACCAATTCGCAATTCGCAATTCGCAGTTCGCAATGGGCTAACGCCCCGCTACGCTAACGCAATGGATTTCTCTCCGAGACGCTCCGCGAACAAAAAAGGACTAAAGTCCTTACTACAAACTGATTAAATAAGGGTGCAAATACTTGCACCCATGAAAAATTATCCTACTAATTATTTTGTATTTTGAATTAAAGCAAAGCGACTTGACTAACGCCCATTAACTATTGAGTCAGTGGGATTATCTGCAACAATTGAACGGATACCTTCTAAAGTAGCAGGAATAGTGCGGGGATCAATAAACATTACCTTGCTACTATCGCTCTTGCCGATGATAGCACCCATATCAAGATAGCCCAAAGCAAATAATACTTCTAATGCTTGGTTCGTAGTAGAATTTGAGTTAATTTTCTGAGCGATAATTTCTGCTGATTCTGCTATAGCTTGAGCTTTCAGCACTTGCTGTTGACGTTCTGCTTGTGCTTTCAAAACTATGGCTTTTTGTTCGGCTTCCGCTTGTAAAATCACAGATTTTTGTCTAGCTTCTGCATCTAAAATTTGTGCTTCAGCTTTACCTCTAGCACTATTAACAGCAGCTTCCCTTTCACCTTCAGAATTTAAAATTGCGGCTCTTCTGCGGCGTTCTGCTGACATTTGTAATTCCATCGATTCCCGCACTGCTTGGGATGGGATAATGTCTCGTAGTTCTACCCGTGTCACTTTTACGCCCCAAGGATCAGTCGCAATATCCAAGTCTCTTAATAAAATTTCATTAATTTGAGCGCGCGCAGTAAAGGTTTCATCTAATTCTAATTGTCCCATTTCGGCGCGAATTTGAGTTAACACTAAATTCACCATTGCTGAATGGAGATTTTCTACCTTATACCAGGCTTTTTCCATATCAACAATCCGCCAATAAACCACCGCGTCTACTTCAATACCTACGTTGTCACGGGTAATACATTTTTGGGGTGGAATATCTAAAACTTTTTCCCGAATAGTTTCTTTGTAGACAATTTTATCTAAGAAAGGCATGACAAAATTTAGCCCAGGTTCGAGTTTTTTGTTATAGCTTCCCAGCCTTTCTACTAAAGCCTCGTTCCCCTGGTTAACAACTTTCACAGAACCAGCCACAGCAGAACCACCCAAGCCCAAAAATACCAGTAGAAGAAGTTGTTCAAACATTTATCAATACTCCCAAATATTTAAATCAAATTTGAAACCAATAACTAATAACTAATGACTAATGACTAATGACTAATGACTAATGACTAATGACTAATGACTAATGACTAATGACTAATGACTAATGACTAATGACTAATGACTCCTCAACAAATTTTCTGGCATCACAATCAATGTAGTTCCTTCTCTTCTGACTACATAAACCCTTTCATGAGATGCGATCGCAATTTTTTCATCGTCGCATAACGCCCGCCAAGAATTCCCTTCGTACAGCACACGCCCTGTTTTCCCAGCAGGAATTTCCGTTAACGTCTCTGCTGTCACCGCATCTTGAATTTTTGACTTGCGTCGTCGTGGCTGTAAAAATCGGCGGGAAAGCACAATCAATAAGCTAGAAATTAGCAGCCAAGCTACAACTTGCATCCACAACGCCAACCCGAATTGCGAGAGTAACGCCACAATTAAGGCACTAATCCCCATCATAAAGGCCACGAAAGCCGATGGTAGAAACAGTTCTGTCAAACATAAAACTGCTCCTGCCATCAGCCAGATTAAGGTAGAAATTGGCATATCGCCATCCTAGACACTACAGTTACAACATAAACTTCTCAATATCTGAGAGTAGATACATATCGACACTAGCGGCTTACAGAAAAATTGACGATCTTTAGTAAATAATTGTGATTAAATTCAGTAACAACCTGTAGCAAAATGTGTACAAGTCCAGTCTATTCTAGCTTTCAAGTCTTTGGCAGCTAAATTTAATTGAATTCACGATCTGATTTATTTTTAAATTAATAATTTTATGATTTCTACTGAGCAAGTTATTTTTTGTATAAATCCTCACTGTGAGAATCCGATAAACTCTATAGGTGATGCTGTCTGCGCCAGTTGTCAAACTCACTTAGTTTATCGCTATCTTTGGGCAAGTGGAGCAGCAGCAGCTAGGATGAAACCAGGTATAAAATTTGCCGATAGGTATGAGGTCATAGCACCTCAAGTATGGCTAGACACTCAACCAGGGCGATCGCCAATTGTACCCCCAGAACTGCCACCAGCAATTATGCCCTATCTGCGCTTATATCCAGAGCGTTTACATCTTCCCCAAGTCTATGGATTTGTTCCCTCCGAAGCAGCAGATCAAGGGGATATCCTGTTATTAGATAATGTCCCTATCGACAAACAGGGAAATCTTTACCCGTCTTTGAATGTCGCCTGGGATCAGGCTAAACCAGTGAGACAAGTTTACTGGCTCTGGCAAATCCTCCAACTGTGGACACCTTTATCGGAATTGGGACTGAGTCAAAGTTTACTGATCCCGAATAATTTGCGAGTTCAAGGTTGGTGTGTGCGACTTTTGGAACTCCACGCCAATATCAACACCGCACCACCCACGTTACAGGATTTAGCCCAGAGTTGGCAGTCTCTAATCAATTTCACAGACACCCCAATCACTGTCGCATTAAATAATATTCTCCAGCAAATGAGTAACTCAGCAGTGGAGTTAGACACCATTACCACCCAACTCAATGCTTTATTACTCTCGACAGCAGCAGAATTACCCTTAACGCTCCAGGTTTGCGGTGCAACAGATACGGGGATGCGACTCACACAAAATGAAGATACTTGCTTTCCACAAAGTTTAGAGCATCTCAATGATTCCTTAATCCCAAAATTGTCAATTGTCTGCGATGGCATTGGCGGACATCAAGGCGGTGAAGTTGCTAGTCAATTAGCAGTGCAGTCCTTAAAATTGCAAATTCAAGCTCTAATGGCAGAGATAGCCCAAGAATCGGAGATAATTACACCCAAATTATTGCAAGAACAACTAGAAACTTGCTTACGGGTAGTTAATAACTTAATTAGCTCCCGCAACGACGAACAAAACCGCCAAGGTAGAGCCAGGATGGCGACGACTCTTGTCATGGCCTTACAAGTACCGCAAAGAGTTTCCACACTATCGGGGGTGAAGTCAGAAAACGCCCACGAATTATATTTGGCAAGTGTGGGTGATAGTCGTGCTTATTGGATAACTCGCGACTATTGCCAACAACTGACAGTAGATGATGATGTGATTGCCAGAGAAATCCGTTTGGGAAGGAGCTTGTATCATCAAGCACTGCAAAGACCAGATGCTCAAGCTTTAACTCAAGCCTTGGGAAGCCGAGATGCTGAATCGCTGCGTTTTGTAATTCAACGCTTGATTTTAGAGGAAGATGGCATATTATTGCTATGTTCTGATGGTTTGAGCGATCGCAATTTAGTAGAAAAATCCTGGCAAGATTACGCACTGCCAATCTTAACAGGTGAACTAGCTTTGTCCGATGCCGTTCAGCAATGGATTGATTTAGCCAATCAAGAAAATGGCCATGATAATATTTCGCTTGTGTTACTTCTGTGTCGTCTCAGTAAAGATTATTTAGTCCCCATTCCTAAACCACAGCCACTAGCAGAGATTCCCCCAGAATCAAAAATACTCGACATCGCAGAAATCCCACCAGATATCTCAGAACTAGCAGAAATTCCACCATTAAACTCAAATATCGCAGAGATACCCCCAGTAACCTCAGATATCACACAAATACCCCCAGAAATTTCAGAACCGGAAGTATCATCACTAGCAGAAATTGAACCTCAACCTGCTTTAGCCGCAAGTTCTCAAGCCTTGTTAGATTTAGAACTGAGCGCAGAATCCACTCCAACCCCCATCCGTCGGCGTAAACCTTGGTTAATGCTGGGCGGGCTGCTAATTGTACTCATGGGTAGTTCCGCCATAGCTTTATTTGCACTCTCGCAACTCTACCCACAAACTTTACAACAAATGTGTCAAAAATTACCTGCAAGCGTACAGCGATTATGCCCACCATCGAAGTAATTCTCTTGATGCTGGTAACACTTGTGTGTACACCATCGCCTAAAAGGAGAGAGGCTTTAATTTTCCCCCTTCCCTAGTAGGGAAGGGGGTTAGGGGGTTAGGTTTTGCGTTACCTGTTCCCTATAACGTGAAAAGTTAGAACGCTGTGGACTGTTAAAGCCCAGACTGTACACGCCACAAACTGGTGTAAATCCCATTCAGGGCGATTAAATCTTCGTGTGTACCCTGCTCGACAATTTGTCCATGTTCCATGACATATATGCAATGACTGTGACGAATTGTGGAAAGACGGTGAGCGATCGCAATTGTTGTCCGATTTACGGTAATCTTTTCTAAAGAACGTTGGATTGCTGCTTCCGTTTCATTATCTACCGCAGATGTCGCTTCATCTAAAATCAAAATCGGTGGATTTTTCAAAACGGCTCTAGCTATAGCAATACGTTGGCGTTGTCCCCCAGATAACTTTTGTCCTCGTTCCCCAACTATCGTTTCATAACCTTGAGGAAGTCGCATAATAAAATCATGGGCTTCAGCTACTTTTGCAGCGTTAATAATGGCTTCATCCCCAGCATCAAACGTACCATAGGCAATATTTTCTGCTACCGTACCATGAAATAAAAACACATCTTGACTAACTAAGCCAATACTACGACGCAAATCATACAGATTTAACTTTTGAATATCAACGCCATCAATCGTAATTGCGCCACTAGAAACATCATAAAACCGCAATAATAATTTCACTAAAGTGCTTTTACCTGAGCCGGTAGAACCAACAATGGCAATAGTATTTCCAGCAGGAATATGCAATGATAAATTTTTAATGATCGCGGTACTATTGCGATAGGCAAAAGTCACATTTTGCAAATCAACTTCACCCCGCACCTGTTCCATCACTAAAGGCACATCTCCCGTAGTAATTTGGATAGGAGTATCTAATAAATCCATCACCCGCTTAGTAGAAGCCATTGCCCTTTGATAGTGGTCAAAAGTTTCTCCTAAAAACACCAATGGCCACAGTAATCTCTGCACCAACACCAGTAAAACACTGTAATTACCTATAGATATTTTTTGTGAATAAGCTGCCATTCCTCCCAAAAATAATAAAGCCGTAAACCCTGCTAAAACCAACATTCTAATTAAGGGGACAAAAGCCGCAGAAAGTTTAATGGCTTTGGTATTACTTTTTCTATAAGCTTCACTTTCCTCGGCTAATCTAGCATTCTCATAATTTTCTGCTGTGAAACTTTTAATTGTAGTAATTCCACTAATATTATTAGCCAGCCTTGAATTGAGGAAACTAACTTTTTCTCTAACATCAGCATAACGGGGTTCAAGACGCTTCTGATATACCAATGAACCCCAAAGAATAAAGGGCATAGGTAACATTGCCGCCAGAGTAATATGAACTGGTAAAATAAAAAACGCCCCAACCATCAAAATTATCAAAGCAGTTGTGACTTGAATAACTTCATTTGCTCCCCCATTTAAAAAGTCTTCAAGTTGGTTGATATCATCACTGAGAATCGACATCAAACCACCTGTACTGCTGTCTTCAAAATAAGCTGATTCTAATTGTTGTAAGTGATTGTAGGCATCTAAACGTAAGTTATGTTGAATATTCTGCGCGACATTGCGCCAAAGTCGATCATAAGCGTACTGAGAAAGTGATTCAAAGACCCAAATAAGAATAGTAATTAATGAAAGTAGTGCAAATTGCCATACTACTTCTTTAATACCAAGTTTAGCAATTATAGAATCTTGTTGTTGCACTAATATGTCTACAGCAATACCCACTAACCAAGGCGGTGCTAAATCTAAAATAGTATTAATTACAGAATAGGTAGAAGCTTGATAAATTTGTCCGCGATATTTTTGTCCATATCGCAGTAATCGCCGTAAGGGAGGGAGTTGATTTGATACATTATGCAATTTAGGTGTCATTGTCTCAATTAAAATCTAGAAACTTAATTACAACAGCAATTAACCAAAATATATAAAGCTTACTATTTTTCGATATACAATTTCTATCCAAAAATGGCAATTTTTTATCCTAATATGGTAATTGTTCAGTAATTTATTGAACACAGTTATACTCTGAACCGCAAAACTCAATTCACAATCCTTATATCCAAAGTCTAAAATTCTGAGGGTCAAAAAGAAATACCTCAAACAGTGAATTGTGCTATTGTAGGTCTATTAACAATTAACCGTAAAACCACTATCTTAGAGAATCAGCACTAGTGTTCCAGCCAAAATCATGACAGTACCCAATATCACTTGCAGCGTTAGTGATTCCTGGAGAAAAAGAACTGAGAACACAAGTACCAAAAGCAAACTCGATTTGTCTAAAGGTGCTACTAAAGAAGCCTTTCCAACTTGTAAAGCACGAAAGTAAAATAACCAAGATAAACCAGTTGATAATCCAGATAAGATAAGAAATAGCAGAGTTTTAGGAGAAATTGTCAACAGTGCATCTATTTGTCCTTTAGTAAAAACCCAACCCCAAACCATAACTAGAATTACAACTGTACGAATTGCAGTTGCTAAAGTGGGGTTAATTGCTTCGACTCCAATTTTACCAAAAATAGTGGTTAAGGCTGCAAAAAGTGCTGATAATAAGGCGAAAAATATTGCTTCCTTTTCATGATTGATCATGTAATATCTCTAGTGTTATTAGTATTTATTGATAAATAATATCATTATTTTATTAGAGAAGTTCAGTATATTAAGCTAATAGATATTTTAAACATCTCAGAAAGTATTGCTACTTAATGAATAGTTATTGCAATAAGCACTAATTGCATAATATTTTAAATTAACAATTGAAAAAAGTTTAAATATGACAAATTTAATTTTGGATAATGAATTATTGGTTACGTCTTAATTATTGCGATCGCAATTCGTATTTTCTTCCCCAGCTAACAAATTTGAGGAGTCAAAATTTGATGTTTTATGGGATTTAGCCGTGATAGTTCAGAGCTAAATTTTGCGGGTGATCGCCCCAAAGAAATTTCTTCGCTAACACATATATTTGGATGATTTGGGAGATATTCGCCAATTACCTATGTGGGTAGGGTTCATGGTGTTGACAACTAAAGTTAATTTCGATTCACTGTTTTGTCCAAGGGTAATAGCTGCTCTTGTAAAGATTCAAGAGTAATCTGTGTACCACTGGGTGAAGGTAAACCCAGACAAATATAAGAAGGAATAAAGTAGACTCGGTTGTTTCTACTCGCACTTAATGACTGAGCAATAGTGTTGGTTTGCCAAGATTTTTGCACAGATTTTAATTGAGATTTGGTAAAACTATTGGTATTTCTGATTCGGCTTAATTCTACAATGTTATATCCTTGAACAATGATTAAATCGGCATCAAATTGGGGTAATTTTTCTACGGAAATTTGTTGAGTAATATTTGTGGGTATAGAGTTGGAAACAGTAGCCAGTTTAAATCCAATATCCTCTAATAAACCTCCACAAAAATCTAGAGGAGTGACAATATTTATTGAAGAGTTGAGTTGTTCTGAGGATACCATGAGAACTTTAGGATAGGCTTTCACAATCGGTGCTAATACTTGGCGAGTTGTTGCTATTTGTTGACGATGGGCTGCTACGATTTTTTTAGCTTGATCAGTACGTCCTAAAACTTTAGCGATCGCTTGTAGAGAATCTTGCCATTTATCTCTACCAACATAGTCAAATAGCAATGTAGGCGCAATTTGGGATAATTGACTATATTGCTGCTGATTTCCCCGAATATCCCCCAATATCAAATCTGGCTTGAGTTTGATGATAGTTTCTAGGGATGGATTGCTACTCATTCCCAGGTTAGCAATTGGTTGAGTGATGCGATCGCCTAAATAGGGAATCTGTTGGCTAGGTTGATCGAAGTCGCCACGACGATTGCTAAATATTTCTGCGTAGCCAATCGGCTGGACATTTAATGACAGTACAATATCTAACATCTTGGGATTGAGAACCACAATCCGTTGTGGATGTCCACAAATCTGCGTTTCTCCTCCCAGATGTCGCACTGTTTGACAATCACCTCTGGGTGTGAGATGGGAAGACGGGATGTCAGACGGTTGGTGATGACAACCTAAAACTGAGACTAAAATTAAACAACTTAACAGCAATAATCGCACAATTACCCTCATCCTAAAAATTCACCAACATCGAACCCAAAACCGTCAATGGTTATCCGGGGAAACCTGCATGAGTACGGCTACCAAATCCCCCACCTGCTTGTATGTTCAACATCAAACATCTGTCGGAGTTGTGTTCAAAGTCAGGAATTGCCTACACTAATGATAATTAATAGCAATAATTTTACCACGGAGTTGAACGAGGATAATGCTAACCAGACTTTGGCGATCGCTGACAAGGTTAAGAATGTCACATACTGAAGAGTCACCTGGGTTTAGGGATGAGTTGAGCAGTAATCAAATCAGAATGTCAAGGTAAGTATGGTTAGATGTTTAATAGAATTTAACGAGAATGCTTCATGCGGCGTGACTCAATTTTTTACAAACTATTTCAACAATCACCAACTCTGTTATTTGAATTGTTAACCAATCCTCCCACAAATGCTGAAGCATATCGGTTTGATTCAGTAGCAGTCAAAGAACCGAAGTTTGAAATTGATGGAGTTTTTTTGCCACCAGAGGATGAAAGACCAGGGATAGTGTATTTTTGTGAAGTGCAATTTCAACGGGATGAACAGCTTTACGAAAGGGTATTTGCAGAATCATCATTATATTTCTATCGCCAACGTAATAGATTTAGAGACTGGCAAGTTGTGATTATTTACCCTTCCCGTAGTATTGAGCAAAGTGATATTTATCCCCATAGAAATCACCTCAATGGCGACCAAGTACATCGCATATATTTAGATGAGTTGGGGGATATTCGCTCTTTACCTATATGGGTAGCTTTAATGGTGTTAACTACCCTTGATGATGAGCAAGCACCACAAGAAGCAAGGTATTTGCTAGCCAGGAGTCAAGAAGAAACACCTCAAACCCAAAATCGCGCCATAATAGAGCTACTAACAACTATCATGGTCTACAAGTTTGAAGATAAGAGTCAACGGGAGGTTGAAGAGATGTTAGGGATTACACTCAAGGAAACAAGAGTTTACCGTGAAATTAAGGAAGAAGGAAGGGAAGAAGGACGAGAAGAAGGACGAGAAGAAGGACGGGAAGAAGGAGAAAAATCGCTTGTTTTGCGTCAATTAACTCGTCGTGTGGGAGAATTATCTCCAGAGGTGCGGCAGCAAGTTGAATCTTTGTCCTTAGAACAATTAGAAAATCTTGGCGAAGCACTGTTAGATTTTCAGGGAATGGCTGATTTAGAGGCTTGGTTTGCTCGCTGAAGTTGAGTGAAGACAATCCTCAAAAAGTATAACCACCACTACCTTTCCCCAGGTGGAATTTGCGCGAAAATAGCAGCTTGTAACACTTCAGGTAATTTTTTCCAAGCTATATTGCCTTTGTGACTCTTGATATACAATTCCATAAATTCCAGTAAAGATGCTGCGCTTTCTTCTGGAGTTAAATTGACGAAAAGATAGGTGGGTTTGTCTGGGTGAGAAGCAGCTACAACACAACCGTGATTACAAGCCCATAAACATTCAACGGGTTTAATTTCTAGTTTATGGAGTGACGATTCTTCACTACATAAATCTTTTAGTTTTTCTAGTAAGATATCACCATCAAAAGGGGGATTATCTGGACGTTCCTGAGAAGAACGGTGACAAGATTTGCAGACAAATAAATTATATTTGGGCATGATTTTAAGTGATATTAACTATGTATTTATCAAGGTCATCGAGCATTGCATAAGCTGCAAGCATATTCAATCCCCGCCAAACAGAAAAATCCACTATGTAAACTTGATTTTGCTGCACAGCTTTGAGTTTAGACCATAAAGGCTTTCGCTGAAGTTTTTTGATCACAGAGTAGTCGTCTTTGCGTAGCGGCGCAATAAACAGGATATCGCTATCAATCTTGGGTAAAAGTTCTTCCGAAAGAGGTAAATCATAATCACCAGATTCAGCAAATATAGGTTTTAATATACCAATATCATGCAAAATTTCACCTGCAAAAGATTTTTGACGGGTAATAACTAGTTGTCCGGCAGCGACATAAGCAAATGATATGCTATTCTTTTGCTGATTATTACCAATTGCTAGCTTTAATTGGTTAACGCGTTGATGATAGTAATTTATTAGTTGAGTACCTGTTGCTGTTTTGTTTAAAATCCTAGCAGTATCTTGAATGTGTTGTTTCCAGTTTCCTCTAGTTTCGACCCAAGGTAGAACTACTGTAGGTGCAATTTGTGCAGCATATTTATAAATACCTGCAAATCCAGGATGGGAAATCACAATAATTAAATCGGGATGGAGTAATACAAGCTTTTCTAAATTAATTTGACCACTGGAACTTCTTAATATTTCTACTCCATCTGCTTTTCCTAGAAAGTAAGGAAAGTCATCTTCTATTTCCGTTGTAATCCAAGTGGCGATAGGTTTAGTTTCTAAAGCCAAAACTGCGGCAAAACTATTAAAATCTAAGGTGACAATTCGTTTAGGTTTGAGGGGAATACAAGTTTCTCCCCTAACGTGTTGTACCATTCGACATTTTGCAGTTCGTTGTAAAGATAATGAGTTTGTCGCTTCATAGGTAAAACTTTTACTGCTAGCCCAAATAGCAGTAAATAGTACAGTTCCTAATAACAATAGGACAATAAAGCGATGTGAAATTATTTTCATAGATTTGTGTTTGATAAAACAGGATTGATACACATCTCCAAAAATTTAGAAGATTATTGTTGCTGAAGATGTGTAGATAAATCCTGCCAGCTTTTATCCTCCAGTGTGAGTTAAGAAATCATGAGATTGTCAAAATGTCCAAGAAACAGTTCCTTGGACTGTAAATGGTTCACCAGGAGAGACGCGCAAGCGATTGAACGCATTTTCAAAATAGTCTATGTCAAAGAGGTTTCTGATATTAATCGCTGCACGGAATCTATCTTGTTTGTAGAAGAGAGCTGCATTAGTTGTTAAATAGCTAGGTACTTCAAATGTATTTCCAGCATCTCCAGCGCGATCGCCTACATAAAACAATCCTAAACCAAAGCCTAAACCCTGTAAATTTCCCCGTTGAATTTCGTAGGTTGTCCATAAGCTAGCAGCATGGGGAGTTGTCCGTTGTACGCGGTTGCCGACAGGAATGCTATTATCTTCGGTGACACGAGCATCGTTATAGGCATAACTAGCAAATACATTCCATCCTGGTAAAATTTCACCTGCAAGACTCAGTTCAATACCTTGGCTGCGCTGTTCTCCGGTTTGAATGGAAAAGCCTGGATTATCTGGGTCGTCAGTTAAAATATTGGACTGGGTAATGTCATAAAAAGCTAGTGTCGTAGAAAGCCGACTATGCAAATCTGCTTTTACCCCAACTTCGTACTGCGTCCCCCTTGTCGGCTCAAAGTCGCTTCCATCAAAGGCTTGACCAATAGCTGGTTCAAAGGAACGGCTATAGTTAGCATACAGGGAAATAGGTGGAATCGGCTGATATACAATACCTATGCGGGGACTAAAAGCACTACTTGATTGACTTGTTTCTGTAGCGGCGAGAAAATCTTTGTTATTTTGAGTGAAGGTGTCAAATCTACCACTGATGAGTAATTTTAAGTTATCGGTAATTGTTACCTGGTCTTGTATGATAAGACCAAGTTCATCAGTGACGGTGTTAGTATCAAGCTCAAATGTGATTGCTCCCACTGGTTGACCGTAAATGGGATTAAATAAGTCAATGGGTGCGGCTGATCTACCCGTAAACTTTAAGCTATTGTTCAGCCTTCCTAGATCAATACCAAATAATAATTGATGCTGGATTGCACCTGTGGCAAACTTACCAATCACATTTGCTGTTAGTCTATAGTCACGATAGCGATCGCTAGAATCGTTAGCTGTTCTCAGTAGGGTACGATTATCGGCTAAAAGCCTTGTACCAACGTTAATACCAGTACCATCATAGTTAACGTAGCCATACCGAAAAGAATTATTTAATGACCAATTCTCATTAAATTTATGCTCTAGTCTATATCCAATCCTGGCAGTTGTGACATCAAGTTCGCCTTCATTAGTGATGCGACTACGGGGTATTTCGCCATTAGGATTAGAAAAGATAGTGCCAATTGCAGGCAAGCCTAAGTTATTGTTGTCTTGCTCTAGATTCTTATAAACTCCTTCAATGGTCAAATTGGTATTTTTGCTCAGTTCTAGACTCAAAACTGGTGCAATTACTAGATTTCTAGTTTGGCTCAGATCAGTAAAAAATCCTTGATCTCTGTAAGATGCGTTCAGCCGATATAGTGCTTTTTTCTCATCATCTAGCGGCCCCGATAAATCCACCTCACCACGATAAAAATCAAAACTACCCACAGTTGCTTCAACAAAGTAGTAAGGATCTCGTAAAGGCTGTTTGGTGACAAAGTTGACTGTTCCACCTGGAGACGTGGAACCTAGTAAAACTGAGTTTGGCCCTAGAAGAATTTCGATATTTTCAATTCCTGTCAAGTCAGGCCCCACATTAGAGGCTAAACCGTTAGTCTCTTTAATGCCATTTAATGTGGGTTGGCTAAAAAATCCCCGTACTTGCAATCGCAACGAATCAAAGTTAGAAGGTGCGGCGTTACGCACACTGGGAGCATTCAACAGCGCGCTTGATATATCGGCACGTTGATCCCGCAACACTTCTTGGGGAATAATCTGAATCGATTGGGGAATATCTCGCAGAGGTGTATCTGTCCTTGTCACTGTACTGGCATTGGGAACACGATATCTATCTTGCTCTCCCGTGACTACCAACTCAATTGGCTCATCCTGCTGGACTGTTGGTTCTTCTCGTGGTGTTGCAGTTGTTGGCTGTTCTGGGGGTTGTTGGGTTGTCGTTGTCGTAGATGCTACTACGAAAATCAGCCCTTCATCCCCATCAAATAACTCAACTGTAGGCAAAATATTCTCACCCACTATCAGGACTCGTATATTATTGCTGTCAATATTTGTTACTGTGATTCCCGTAATTCCTGCAAGTGCTTTTTCCGAACGAAATGTGAAAGCTTCTCCCGAAGATAAACGCAACTGAGCATTGGAAATATCTGCAATAAAGTTATTACCCTCACTACGGTTTGTGATTTGCAGTTGATCTCCCTGGGTTGTCTCTAAAATTACTTCTACACCTTTGTCTGTGGGATTTGCTTTTACACCCGTGATGGTAATAGCTGATGGAGTTGCAGGAGAATTAGTTGGTATTGGAGATTGAGACAACAAACCATTAATGCTACTAACTGGGGCTTTTAATTCCCCTAGTTCCATGATTTCTGGATTTTCCCCTTTCGCCTCAGCCACAGCCGTTTGGGCGGTGGAACAATTAATAAAATATCCTAATAAAGTAATACCTAACCAAAAACGCACATTTGGTAGAAATGTCAAATTAGTCACGCCCCTCTCCACACCAGTAAATGAAATTATTGCGTAAAGTTCTCAGTTGTATCTAGAGGTAGTTTAGATAAATTGGTGCGATCGCGTCTATCCAAAAATGGCGTTAATATCCCAAAACGGCATTAGTAAAGAGAAATAGATTTTTTACCCAACAAACACTCACTCGGTGTAATTCCAAACTGACGTTTAAAAGCCGCCGCAAAATGTCCTAAATGAGAATAACCCAATAAATTCGCCACTTCCGCTACAGTCACCCCACCATGTCGCAGAAGTTCTTCGGCACGTTCCAAACGCTTCTGCGTCAGATAACTAAATACAGTTGTACCAAATAAAGCCTTAAACCCATAGCGCAAAGTTCTATCACTAATACCGACAATTTCTGCTAATTCCACTAATGATGGTGGATTTTCCAAACGAAAGTGCAGAATTTCCCTAGCCTGATGAATGCGGTTAACAGTTGTGGGTTTAAGCTGTGGTGATGGTGCTAGTTCTGCTTGGTTATTTAAAATAGGAGCTAACTGCAAAGCCATAAGTTCTATGACTTTTCCTTGCAAATATATCTGTTTTGTCGTTCCCTGGTAGGGACAGGACATCATTTGCTTGACTACTTGTTCTATGGCAGTCGTAATTTCTGGGTAGATTAAGGATTGCCAGTCATCACCGTTGGCTAGCAAACGCAACTGGGGAAGCGTTTCACCATCATGATGGGGGAAAAAAGTTCGCAGCACATCAGGAGACATATGAATATTTATCCCTATATGTCGAGATTTAGAACTTTTGACCAACATCTGACGTTGTATCCCACCCCCAGAAATGCAAGTATACCCTGCTCCCAACTTCCCGCCATATTCATCGATAACTGTACCAGAGAGACTCACACTAAATTGTAAAGGGTGTTCCCACTCTGGTAGTTTTACCACTACATTTTCACGCAGATCATAATCAAAAATTGATAAGCAAATTTCTGGATGCACCTCAATATCTTTTCTTCCACCTTGACCAAATTGCTGAGGAAATTGGAATAAATACTCAAATGATTGCACATCTGAGCTAGATGTAACATCTGGGGCTGTTGTATTCCACATTTCTTCCCATTCTTGCTGTTTTAAAGTCAGGGTCATAGTAAAGACTTGGTTAGTATTGATTCTTTGCATCTTTGCGCCTACCGCAAGCGGTTCCGCGTTAGCGGTAGGCGTGTTAGCGTTAGCGGGGCGTAGTCCGACAAAAATCATCCCATTAATCAGCAAAGCCAAATTTTCCTACAAATTACAAGAATTTGCTTGTAATTGCATTTCTCCCTTGCGTCCTATTGGTACACACATTGGTGTTCCTACAACTGGGTCAGCAACAATACGACATTCTAAACCAAAAACTTCTTTGACCATTTCCTCATTCATTACCTGTTTTGGTTCTCCAGCCGTAAAAATTCTGCCTTGTTTAACTGCAACTAAATAATCTGCATAACGACAAGCCTGATTTAAATCATGCAGCACCATGACAATAGTTCTCTGTTGATGCTGGTTCAATTCATATAACAAATCTAAAACCTCTATTTGATGTGCCAAATCTAAAAAAGTAGTTGGTTCATCTAATAATAAAATATCTGTATCTTGTGCTAGTGCCATTGCTATCCAAGCACGTTGTCTTTGTCCACCTGATAAAGTATCCAAGGCTCTATCTGCCAATGTCAACAAATCTGTAATCTCTAAAGCCTGTTGGACAATTCTTTCATCTTTTTGTGACCACTGTTGCAACCAATTTTGATAAGGATAACGTCCTTGGGCTACCAAATCTCTAACTGTTAATCCTTCCGGTGCAACCGGACTTTGAGGTAAAATTCCTAATTGTTGTGCTACTTCTTTAGTAGAAAGATTAAAAATAGATTGTCCGTCTAAATAAACTGTCCCACCATAAGGCTTAAGCAACCTAGCTAAACCTCGTAATAGAGTTGATTTACCACAACCATTTGCACCCACTAAAGCACTAACTTTACCATGAGGAATTACCAAATTCAGGTCACGAATAATTGGCGCACCATCATAAGCTAAAGATAAACCTTTCGTTGATAATCCTTTCATATTTACTCCTATTTTAACTGTTGACTAATGACTGTTGACTAATGACTAATGACTAATGACTATTTTTTCCGATTACGAATTAACAAATAGAGAAAATAAGGCGCGCCGATAGCAGCTGTCACCACTCCACAAGGAATTTCGATAGGTGCAAACATGGTTCTGCCAAAGAAATCTGCGATGACAACTAACATTCCTCCCAACAATGCAGAGGTAGGGATTAGTCCTTGATGATTTGTACCGACTAACTGTCGGCCAATGTGGGGTGCAATTAATCCTACAAAACCAATCATGCCTGCGGTGGCGACTGCTGCACCAGCTAAGGCGACACCCACTAGCACCAGTAAACCCCGTTGCCATTCCACACGAGTACCTAAACCTTGGGCAACATCATCCCCCAAATTTAAGGCGTTCAACTGTCTAGCTAGTATCAACGCCATCGGGACAAAAACGATTAACCAAGGTAAGAAGGAAAAGACTTGTTCCCAGGTGCGTCCGTAAACACTACCCGCTAACCACACCAGGGCATCGCTGACGCTATAAATATCGCCAAAGGTAATTAATAAACTGGTGAATGCGCTGGCGATCGCAGACAACCCCACGCCCATTAAAATAAATAAAACCGGAGAACTACCATTGTTCCAAGCGAAGGAGTAAATTAACCCAGCCATCAATAAAGCACCGCAAAAGGCTGATAAGGGCAAAATGTAAATGGGTGCTGATGGCAATAAGACAATGACCGATACGGCTGCTAGACTTGCTCCCGCATTGATTCCAATAATACTGGGATCAGCTAAGGGGTTGCGTGTGATGCCTTGAAAGATAGTCCCAGCAACCGCCAGAGCCATTCCTACCATGACAGCTACTAGGGTACGGGGTAGACGCAGATTATAAACGACAAAAGCATGATCTGGGTTGCCTGTATCTATACCCAAGACAGTTTTGACGATATCTAAGGGAGAAATCGGATATTCACCCCGTCCTAAATTCATCACCATCGCCACCACAATAGCCACTGCCAAACATAGCAGCATTGGTGGTACACGGCGGTCAATTTGCAAAGATATAGACTCAGAACGGAATACAAGCCAGTCCAATTTCATTTTTTCACCTTCGATTTAGCCAAGTAGACAAAAAAGGGTGCGCCAACCAAGGCTGTCATGACTCCTACTGGTAATTCCTGGGGTTTGAGTAAAACACGCGCCGCCACATCTGCAATTAACAGCAAACTTGCTCCCACTACTGCGGAGTAGGGTAAAATCCAACGGTAATCAGCTTTGATAAAAAATCTCACCATATGGGGAACGACTAAGCCAATAAAGCCAATTGGCCCGGCAAGCGCAACGGAACTTCCCGCCAGTAAAACTACGCTGATACCAGTTGTAATTTTTACCCAGGTTGTCTGTTGCCCCAAGCCTTTAGCCACATCTTCACCCAGACTCATGGTTGTAATTTGTCTCCCCAGAAACAAGGCGACTACTAAGCCAATGACGACAAAAGGTAAGGCTGATAATAAGATGTCAAAATCTCTTCCAGCCAAAGAACCCGCTAACCAAAATCTGATTTCTTCTAAGGTGCGTTGACTGACAATCAAAATAGCAGTTGTGAGGGCAGAAATTAGAGCCGTTAACGCTGCACCTGCAACGGTGAGATTTAATGGTGTTGCGCCTCCCTTTCCCAGAGAACCAAGAAGGTAGACTAAGATTGCTGTCACCCCAGCACCTACAAAAGCCACCATCGTTAACACATTCAAAGAGGAGCTACCAAACATAAAAACTGTGGTAACTACAGCTAACGCGGCTCCTGATTCAATACCTAAAATACCGGGATCTGCTAGGGGGTTACGTGTCAAACCTTGCATTAATGCACCGGCGACTGCCAAGGATGATCCTACCAGCAGAGCAACGAGCGATCGCGGTAGTCTCACCGTCTGAATCACTAAATGTTCATAAGAACCATCAAAGATGATGAAAGATTCGATAATTGTCTTTAAAGGTATTTCTGCTGCCCCTAAAGTGACACTATAAACTAAGCAAATTAGCAGGATCATTATTCCTAAAATCAGACCTGCTAAGGGTGATAATTGCGCTATTTTCCAGTTTCTAGGTGATGCTGTAGTTGCTCTTGTCATGCTTTTGATGGTAGAGAGGGAATAGATAATTTAGGTCGAGAAAACCATAATTTTCTCTCCACAAAATTACTAATTGTTATTCTCAGTAGAGGCGGGAGCTTCTGAAGCTGGTTGAGCAGGAGCAGACTGACGAGAACGACGCAAAGCACTACGTAAGCGACTAGCACTAGAAGAAGAAGCTTCTTGTGTAGCTGGTGTTGGAATTCTGCGCCGTCTTCTATTAGCAGTAGACGGTGATGATGGAGAAGAAGGTGTAACATCAGAATCACGGCGCACCCTGAGTAAAGGACTCCTCACAGTTCCTTGACTTTCAGGTGTTCTGGTATTAGTCGTAGATGCAGTTTCAGATGCAGGACTACTGGGAGATAACCGTCTGCGTCGAGTGGGAGTTTCAGTATTATTGGCAGCCCTTGTACTTTGGCGATTACTAGAATTATCGTCCTCATTATTGGCACTAGCAGCAGTAGAACGTTGTCTAGCCTGTGCTTGTCTTTGTCGTTTACGTTCTTGTAACTCCCGATAACGTCGAGAACCTGTAATTGCATACTCGGTGGCAATAGATACCCCTTGTCTACCACTCTCTGAAGGCTTTAATTTCCAGTTCCGGGCTTGTCTGATTGTCTCTTCATCCAAATCCCGATTCCCACTTGAATTCACAATTCTGACATTAGTCACATTTCCTTTTTCGTCAGTATCAACGGCTACTTTCACCGTCCCTTCTATCCCTCTTCTTCTCGCCGCCTCTGGATACCGAGTACCACACTCACGACAAGCCGCCCGACCATTTCCAGAACGTGGAGAATCATTCCCTGTATTATTAGCTGGGGGTGCAACTCTCACAGGACTTGGGGCTGTAGCTACTGTACTATTTGTTGTATTACTAGTCCCCGTATTAGTACCACTATTAGTCCCTGTATTAGTACCAGTATTAGTCCCCGTATTAGTCCCTGTATTAGTACCAGTATTAGTCCCCACGGGAGTACCATTACCAGAACCTACCAACACATTAGAACTTGTCCCCTCAGTAGCGTTATTGTTGCCTTGTTGACTAGCTCTACTATCTCTCACACCACTCAACAAAGTTCTTAACTTTTCACTGCTTTGACTTGCAGATTGGGGTGTTGTTGGCTGTGATTTAACAGGTTGAGAAGTGGCAACTTCACGAGATGGTGCCACAGGCTGTGGTTTGGGTGCTTTACTCACAGGCTCAGACAACCTTTGCACTGGTTGAGGTGTGAATTTCTCAGGAGATATGGCCACCGGAGCAATAGCTTGGGGAGCAGGTGCGACTGGAGGGGGATTAGTCACAGATGTTTCTGGTTCTGGTGGAGTCACCTCTGGTGTAGGTTGAGGTGTGACAGTAGGCGCATCTACTATCGTCACCTCTAAAGGTTCATCAGCAATCTCAAGATTTCTGTTGAAGAAATTGCCAATACCGAAAGTTAAGACACCAATATGCAACGATACCGAACCAATCAGACTGTAAATCAGAAAAGACCGGAGAGTCTTAGCTTCCTTGGAACGCTGCTCAACAGCTATGCCCGAAAAGGTCATAATTTATTGCAAGTTAATATTACTAACTTAGACATATTAAGATGCCTAGATATAAATATCAAGTGATAATTATAGGTGGTTATTAACTGTGCTTAATAGCCAGAAAAGCGTTTTATAGACTTTTTTAACGATTTATTCCTAGAAAATGTGGTCATGCTAATTGCATATAATTAGCAAATCTTGGGAAAATATCTTGACAATAACTCTCAATTCATCTGATTATCTGAGGATGCTATATAGTTTTTCTGTTTTTGGCATCACGAGGTAGGGCATGGGAATTAAGAATTTGTTTGCGGCTGGTGGGATTGTGATGTGGCCGCTGTTCGGTTTTTCGATTTTGGCGGTAGCTTTGATTATTGAACGTGTACGTTTTTGGTTGAAATTAAATAATCGTCAAGGTCGTGTGATCAAAGAGGTGTTAAAACTTTATCGTTTAGATAATGTGGTGGGTGCGATTGAACTACTCCGACAAAATGCAGATTTACCTCTGGCTAGGGTGTTTTTAGCGGCTTTGGAGTTGGAAGAACCAACACCGGAGGAGTTTCGTTTGGCTCTCGAAAGTGAGGCGCAGGCGGAGATTCCGATTCTCAAACGTTTTCAGAATATTTTTGATACGATTATTGGTTTAGCACCACTGTTAGGTTTGCTGGGTACAGTGTTGGGTTTGATTACTTCTTTTGCTTCTTTGGATATTGGAGATGTGGGTGGAACGAAAACTGCGGGGGTGACTGCGGGGATCAGTGAGGCTTTGGTTTCAACGGCTACTGGGTTAATTGTTGCTATCTTTACACTATTTTTCGCTAATTCTTTTCGGGGTCTTTATACTCGGCAGATGGCTTTGTTTCAGGAGTATGGTGGACAGTTAGAATTGCTCTATCGTCGCCGCTATGAGAAAGGAGAAAGAACCTATGCGTCTGCAAGATGAACCCGATATCCCAGCACAGATTAATATTGTGCCGATGATTGATGTGATTTTTGCGATTTTGACGTTTTTTATTATGTCTACGCTGTTTTTGACTCGCTCTGAGGGTTTACCTGTGAATTTACCCAAGGCGGCTACCTCAAATCAACAGCAAGTCCCCGCTAAGATCACAATCACGGTTGATGAAAAAGGGGAAGTTAGTTTGAATCGTCAATCTGTGTTGGTTGATTCTTTAGCTGAACGGATTCGGGGTTTACTTGGTTCTAGTTCAGATGTTTTGGTGGTGATTAATGCTGATGAACGGGTCGGTCATGGTAAGGTTGTTGCTGTGATGGATCAGGTGCGATTGGTTAAGGGTGCTAAATTGGCGATCGCTACTCAAAAGCGGTAGTTGTCATCACATGAAGTTTCAGTGGGTGTGGGGTTCAGACTATTGATCACGTTATAGCTACACCCCAGCCCATATTCTGCAAAATTTGGCATTGGAAATCACACGAACAGCTAGATTAAACAACAACGAAATCAAGTTGGGGTTTTGCTAACTTCTAGCCAAAACACTCCTCAATTATTTGGGTAAAATTGTTACGTAGTTTTAAGCTTGCTATCTATTGACAGTGTATTGAGATATGTTTTTACTAGTTTTTTATTTTCTCAGTTTTATGAACGAAATATGATTAATTTTTAGAAGTTAAATTAGTGAGAATGATATCCAATTTAATATTTTTATTATAACTTGATATAAATTTAGTGATTTATGACAGAAACACAACAACAAATCGATGCTTTACGAGCATTAAATTTAACACCCAAACAAATAGCGCGAAAACTAGGCCTTAAAGTATCAGACGTTAATGCAGCACTTAAAAATCAAGCAGAGCAAACCACATTAGATAGATTGGCCAAAGGGGAACTAGATCCAGTTTACAAGTGTTTAGCAAGCAATAATTTAGTCCAATTATTACCTAAAGACTCATCAGACAATAGCATTAAAAATCTGCCGTCTACAATTTTATCTGCAAAGGACAATGAGTCTCTTGATCGCGGTTTAGGACTAGTTGTTATTGCCAGAACTGCTCGATACAATCAAATCGCAGTTAGTAGTTATCTTTTAGATGTCTGGTGCTTAGGGATTAAAGATGCCACAACACCACGTACATTAGACAAGAGAGAATTTCAAGAATTTGCAGAACTACTATTCCAACCATTTCCTGAAAACCCACAAGAAATTTCCCTCGAAGCTGCTCAAGGGATGATATTTAGTGCTTATGAATATGCACAAAGTTTAGGATTTCAACCACACAAAGACTTTGAAAAATCACGTTCGCACATCGGCAACTGGGATGAAAGCATTCGTATTGAATGCGGTCGTGATGGAAAACCATGCTACGTTAGTGGCCCCTACGATAGCCCACAAAAAATTATAGAAACACTGAAACAAAGCAGAGGTGAAGGTAATTTTGATTTTCTGATTGGTTCTGAACCAACCAATTATGATTCTTGGTAAATGCAAGTAATTATGGTTGTTTGTGCTGTTAGCGGTAGTCCGGGGTGATTCTGCCCCTGCTTTCCCAGTCCCCAGTCCCTCTTTCATATTTGCTTGAGAGATTCTCTCGTGGTTAGCAGAACTGATATTGAATCATGCTTACTTTTATTTATTACTTACGTCTAATGTGAATTAAAATCTGGTAATTCCGTAAACATTTGTAGGGGCGGGTTCACCAAAATCATCGTTAATTGTTCATGATATTTGATTAACCCGCCCCTACCGAGTCTCATTAGCTCCCAGCATCCGCTATTTTTTGGATATCTAAGGTTTTTCTAATTCACATCAGGCGTTACTTATAAAATTAAGTCCTAAAAGTAGAGCAGCAACACTACCTGCAACCGCAATTTCTCCTTGAGTAATTTTCTCTAATACCTCATCTATTGGTATCAGCATTACTTCGATTTCTTCTGTAATATCCAAACTTTGACCCCCAACTTTAATGACATTTTCTGCTAAGAAGAGATGAATTTTATTAGTATCTTTACTGGGGTTATCGTATAGTGTGGCAATTTTTTGCAATTGTTCAGCCTCATAACCTGTTTCTTCTCTTAGTTCTCTCAAACCTGCATCTTCTGGGGTTTCTTGTGTAGGGTCAAACCTACCAGCAGGCAGTTCCATGAAAAAATTCTCCACTCCATGTCTATATTGCCGGACAAAGATAATTTCTCTATTGGTAGTAATAGGAAGAACCAAGACGATATCTGGCTTAATAATCACAAAATAATCATCTATTACCTGACCGTTGGGTAATTTAATCTCATCTTGTCTAACCTGACACCAAGGATGATTTAACACCATTTTAGAGTTGATTATTTGCCATTTTTGCAATTTACTCATAAATTCTTGATTTTACGACTTAATATTTAATATTTTAGCAATTCAGACTCAATGTAAAAAAGTATAACAGTGACACCAAATCAGCTAAAATTTGCACTTACACTGTTTTTGCTCTTGCCAAAGTTTGAGCATTATTATGCACATAGAAGTAAATCTATTTACTGTTAACAAGCGATTTCCCTTAACTATTAGTCGCGGAACAACAGCAAAGACAACCAATGTTTGGGTCAAAATTGTCAGTTCTGATGGAGACAATCAGATTGTAGGTTGGGGTGAAGCGTCGCCTTTTGGTGTGGGCAATCATGCACAATCAACTGATATTATTAAAACCTCCTTGGAACAAATTGCACCTGTTTTGCAGGCATTCCACCCATTGCAGAGACAGGAAATTGAGCAAGTTTTCATCCAACATCAAGTTCCTTCGGCGGCTAGGGCTGCACTTGATATGGCGTTATATGACTGGTTTGGTAAGTCTGTGGGATTACCCCTGTGGCAAATCTGGGGACTGAATCGCCAAGCAATAGTACCAACTTCCGTCACCATCGGCATTGATTCACCAACAGCAGCTCAGACCAGGGCAAGAGATTGGTTACAATTTATGGATGTGCGCTTGTTTAAAGTCAAGTTAGGTTCTCCAGAGGGTATAGAAGCGGATAAGAAAATGTTATTAGCGGTGCAAGAAGTCGCACCAGAATTAGAATTTTTTGTGGATGCTAACGGGGGTTGGAGTCTAGCAAATGCCATTGAGATGTGTAATTGGCTAGCAGATTTAGGGATTAAATATGTAGAACAGCCGTTACCACGGGGAGAAGAAAATAATTTAATTAAGCTAAAAGAAAAATCACCATTGCCAATTTTTGTAGATGAGAGCTGCTTTAATAGCTCTAATATTCCCCATTTGGCAAGCTATGTTGATGGCATTAATATCAAGTTGATGAAATCTGGAGGCTTAACTGAAGCCATGCGGATGGTACACACGGCAAAAGCGCACGGTTTACAGGTCATGTTTGGCTGTTATTCTGACAGTTCCCTATCTAATACGGCGGCGGCGCAACTTTCGCCATTAGCTGATTATTTAGATTTAGATAGTCATTTAAATTTAATTGATGATCCCTTCACAGGTGCAGTAGTACAAGAAGGGAGAGTATTACCAAACGATTTACCAGGGTTGGGGGTAAAATACAGTGCGTCTGCCGCTTAATCAAAAAGTCGCTATTTTATTACACGAAGGAATTCAAGGATCTATAGGTAAAACTGGGCTAGCACTCCTACGCTACAGTGAAGCCCCCATTGTCGCAGTCATAGATAAAACCTGTGCAGGCAAATCTTTAAGAGAAATCACAGGTATTAAGCGGGATGTTCCCATTGTGGAATCGGTAGCAGCAGCTTTGGAATATCAGCCGCAAATTTTAGTTTTGGGGATTGCACCCGCAGGTGGCGGGATACCTGATGATTACTGGATGGAAATTAAAACAGCTTTAGAATCAGGGATGTCTTTGGTGAATGGCTTACATACACCCTTAGCCAATATGCCGGATTTAAATGCACTCCTCAAACCTGGACAATTAATTTGGGATGTACGTAAAGAACCCCCTAATTTAGAAATCGCCAGTGGCGCAGCCAGAAATTTACCTTGTCGGCGGGTGCTAACTGTGGGGACTGACATGGCTATCGGCAAAATGTCCACTAGTTTAGAACTCCATTGGTTATCAAAATTGCGCGGTTGGCGTTCTAAGTTTTTGGCGACAGGACAAACCGGTGTGATGTTAGAAGGGGATGGTGTCGCCTTGGATGCTGTCCGTGTAGACTTTGCGGCTGGTGCAGTAGAACAGATGGTGATGCGCTACGGCAAAAACTACGACATTTTATATATAGAAGGACAAGGTTCATTATTACACCCTGGTTCAACTGCAACCTTGCCTTTAATTCGTGGTTCTCAACCGACGCAGTTAGTGTTGGTACATAAAGCCGGACAAACCCACAATCGCAATAACTCTCACGTACCCATTCCGCCTTTACCAGAGGTAATTAACCTGTATGAAACCGTCGCTAGTGCTGGGGGTGCATTTGCAAAAGTACCTGTAGTTGGTGTAGCTCTGAACACTGCCCATTTAGATGAAACTACGGCTAAAGATGCGATCGCTCAAACTACAGCCGAAACCGGTCTACCCTGCACCGATGTCGTCCGTTTTGGGGCAGATGTGCTGTTAGATGCGGTAATGCAAAGTTAAAGCAGAGGTTATCAGCTATCAGTTATCAGGCGTGTGGTGTTTCACAAGCGTGATAACTGATAACTGTTAAAAACTATCGGGATCGATACCGCGCTGTTTGAGTCGATTTCGTAAGTCTTCAAGCTCTTGTTGAGCCTGTTGAGCTTGCTGTTGAGCCTGTTGAGCTTGCTGTTCGGCTTGTTCTACTCGTTCATCGGGACTGGGGAATCGCTCACCATCCTGATTAAACCAAAATAACCATTCTCTTTCCCAGCCTCCGTAGATACCCACATCCACGCCAATTGCTAATTGTAATTCCGGTATCCAAAACTGTGCTTGCGATTGCAAAACAAACTCATCATTAACTTGTTTATACACTTCAAAGGGAGCGTGATCATCTCGCTGCCAATAGTCGGGATTATAGATGACGTAATACAATACGCCCAAATCCAGATATTTGCTCATTTTGGTGTCGTATTCGCCACCATAGGTTTGAGAAACAACTTCAACAACCAAAATAGGCGGAATCCAGTTTTCTTCCCATAAAACGTAACTGAGTCTACCTCGTTGTTGTCGTCGTCGTTCTACACCCAAGCTCAAAAAACCATCAGGAACAATAGATTTTCGGGGTGCAGTCGGCAAATAGTAGATACCCATATCTACCCCAAAAAACCAATCCTGGCGATCACCTCCGGTGGGGCGTAGCCCATCGCTCCACACCGCCGATAAAATAGCCAACAGTAAGTTAGGAATCAGATTTTGCAGTTCGTTATCCACAGGTGTCTCGTCAGAATCGGGCAATTCTTCGGCTGTTGGCAGCTGGGGTAGAGCAATGGAATATTCCATAGGATTGATTCCTTCGCAAGATATATGTTGATTTTATCAGTGGAAGTGAAAGAAGGGTGTACGGCTGTAAGGGTATGGGGGTGTAGGGAAGATTTTACCCCATGCCCCATGCCCCATACCCCATGACCAACTCATTGACAGCGATCGCACACTCCCTGTACTATCACCTCAAACCTTTCGGCTTTGAGTCCTGAACGCAGTTGACTTAAATCAATATTGCCGAAAGCATTCCATTGAACGTCTTCAATTGTGCGACAGCATTTACACCGGAAATGATGATGGGGGGCTACATTGGCATCGTAGCGGGAAACACCCTCTTCTAATAGCACTTCTCGCACTAAACCAACCTCACGCAATGCCTGAAGCGCAGCATATACTGTAGCCTGTGATGAGGTTGGCGCATCTTTGTTTAAATCCGTCAAAATTTGCTCAACGGTAGGATGGTCTGTTCTCTCCAGCAGGTTGGCATAGACTGCGAACCTTTGTGGCGTGACTCGCAATCCTTTACTTTTGAGTGTCTTGATAATTTCGTCTGCTCGCTGCTGCATAGGATTTACTTGACCAAGGTAAATAAGCCTAGACCGCTATTATAACCTTTCTCCTTTAAGAGTTTAACTTTCTTAAGAATAAAAATAAAAAATCAGTATTTATAACTATTTACTAATTCCTAACTTGGAATTATTCTGATTTACAGGTGAACAACACACACCAATAAAAATAATCAAACTGCGACGAAAGTTTAATTATTCCATCTAAAAACGAGGTATTTATGACTGCTATTACTCGCGTTCCCGATGTTGTATTTAAAACCCGTGTTAGAGATGAGTCCGTACCTGGCCCTAATCCCTACCGTTGGCAAGACCGCACAACTCAAGAAATTTTCGGCGGGAAAAAAGTAGTCTTATTTGCTTTACCTGGGGCTTTTACACCCACCTGTTCTTCTACTCACCTGCCCCGTTATGAAGAACTATATGATGAATTCAAAGCTTTAGGCGTTGATCAAATTATTTGTTTATCAGTAAATGATGCGTTTGTGATGTTCCAATGGGGTAAACAACAAGGCGCGAAGAACGTCTTCTTGTTACCTGACGGTAGTGGCGAATTTACCCGTAAAATGGGAATGTTAGTAGATAAATCTAACATCGGCTTTGGAATGCGGTCTTGGCGTTATGCAATGGTTGTCAACGATGGACAGATTGAACAAATGTTCATTGAACCAGGCTTTGAAGACAACTGTCCTACCGATCCTTTTGAAGTTTCCGACGCAGATACAGTTTTGGCATACCTCAAAGGTGTAGAACGTTCCAAAGAAGTTGCACCTCGTTTAGCATTCGTCGGTTAATAAGGGTATAGGGGTGTAAGGGTGTAAGGGTGTAGGGAAAGCAGAGAAACAATAATTCCGCACTCAGTATCGGCTAAACGCCGCGCTACCGCTAACACCACTTACCACTGTTAATTGTTCATGATTCTGCGCTTGTTGGTTTTTAGGCAAGGGAAGCTAGACTGTAGATTACTTCCTTTGCCTATTTCATTCTTAATTTGTCATTTAACTTAAATAGAACGACTGGAAAAAAATAAACTATGTTCAACAATGTAAAAATCCTAGAATTTAGTTCGTAGTAAGGACTTTAGTCCTTTTCTGTTCGCGGAAGTCTGTCTACGACACGCTACGCGTTGGCGTAGCCTCTCGGAGAGAACGCAGAGAGAAATAAAGTTATTACTACAAACTTTATAATTATTTACCCTGTTCTTCTTATGCCTTAAATTTATTTGTAATTGGGAGCAAAACAACGTGACTTACGATTTTGATTTATTTGTAATTGGTGCGGGTTCAGGTGGGATTGCTACTGCGCGCCGTGCGGCGGAATATGGTGCAAAGGTGGGAATTGCAGAGTTTGATCGACTCGGCGGTACTTGCGTTAATCGTGGTTGCGTACCAAAAAAATTAATGGTTTATGCTTCTCGCTTCCCTGGTGCGATGGAAGAAGCACAAGGCTATGGTTGGAGTCCTGTGCAGAGTTCTTTGAATTGGGAAGAGATGATTACTCGCGTTAATAATGAAGTAACGCGGCTCAATGGTATCTATCAAAGAATGTTAGATAACTCCAAAGTGCAGATATATCAGGGACGAGCAAAATTTATTGATAGTCATACCATTGAAATTGGTGACACTAAAGTCACCGCCGATAAAATCTTGATTGCGGTGGGGGGAACACCAGTCCGTCCTGATGTTCCAGGAATTGAACACGCACTGATTTCTGATGATGTGTTTAATATGAATCCCCAACCCAAAAGAATAGTCATACTTGGTGGTGGCTATATTGGCTGTGAATTTGCTTGCATTTTAAATGGCTTAGGGACAGAAGTCATTCAAGTAATTCGCCAAGATAAAATTCTGCGTGGATTCGATGACGATTTGCGGACAGAAATTCAAGAAGGGATGATCCGCCACGGTATCAGAATTATTAATAATATCAAAACTGTCGAAATTACAAAGACAGATAATGGGGTCAGTGTTAAAGTTCAAACAGATGAGGAAGAAAATATCCTAGCCGATGCAGTCAGTTTAGCGGCATTGGGAAGAAAACCCAACACCGATAATATTGGCTTAGAAAATACTGGTGTAAAAGTAGATGAAGCGGGGATGATTTTAGTTGATCAATACAGTCGCACGGCGGAAGAGCATATTTATGCTGTCGGTGATTGTACTAGTAAATTCCAACTAACTCCTGTTGCAATTAATGAAGGCCGAGCCTTAGCTGATACCGTATTTGGTGGTAAATCGCGCGTGATGAGTTATGAAAATATTCCCACAGCGATTTTTACCAGTCCCGAAGCGGCGACAGTGGGATTAACAGAAGCAGAAGCCATTGAGAAATATGGTAGCGATCGCATTAAAGTTTATCGCTCTCGTTTCCGTCCCATGTACTACACCTTAGCAGGTAAAGAAGAAAAAACCATGATGAAGTTAGTTGTCAATCAAGAAACTGACCAAGTTTTGGGCGCGCACATGGTAGGCGATTATGCTGCTGAAATTATTCAAGGCGTAGCAATTGCCGTTAAAATGGGTGCGAAAAAAGCTGATTTTGATGCCACAGTCGGGATTCATCCCAGTTCCGCCGAAGAATTCGTCACCATGCGTTAAAACAATTCGCAATTCGCAATTCGCAATTCGCAATTCGCAACGATGCTCCCGCCTCGCTTCTCTAAGAGACGCTACCGCGTAGCTTGCTTCCACGGAGTGTTACGCTAACGCAATTCGCAATGGACTAAGGCAAAATAATCTTTTCTTGTTTTGCCTTTTACCTTTTGCCTTTTGCCTTTTGCCTAACGCTCATCCAGGGAAGCCAAAACAGCACCGGCGACTTCTGCGATGATGCTAATGAGACGATATAAAGCGATCGCACTAATAATTGCGCCGGAGGGAAAGCGATGTTGTAAAAGAGCGATCGCTGTAGCTTCAAATACACCCAAACCTCCAGGCGCACCAGGAACTATAAACCCCAACAGCCACGAAAAACTAAAAGCCCCCAACAATAAAGGAACTTGACCAAAATTTAAGGGCATAATCGCAAATAGAGTTAAGATAAACCCTAAACCCCGCAGTCCTAAAAATGCCATTTCGCCTAACAAGGGGCGTAGGGGATAGCGACGAATCCCGACATTGGGAGTTGATTTATTGTCTGATTTTTTAACTTTTAATTTATGCAATAAGTTAATTACTGGATTTAAAAATCGGGGATGTATAGCACCAAGAATAATTATTAAACTAAATATTTTAAATAACTGTTGAATAAAAGTATTGTTGTTAGCGGCAAATTGATTACCGAATAACACCACAAAAATTAAAGCCGCCGCCGCCATCAATAGAGGTTCTAATAAAACACTGAGAGTAGCTGCACCAGCCGAGATATTAGCATTTTTGGCTGCGACAATTCGCCCATAATGATGCCACACATTCCCCGGTAAATATTTGGCGATGTTAGTTTTGAGGTAAACTTGAATAAATTTGGTAGCTGGTACGGGTTGTTTCAATTCCTGGAGAATCCAAGTCCAAATCCAACCAGCCCAGGTATGCGCTAAGAGAGTAATACCGGTTGCGATCGCTAAAATTGACCATCCCGCCTCATCAATGCGGATAGCCGTCACCTCCAACCAGTTATCTTGCAAGGCTTTACCAACAAAAACTAAGGTAGCCCCCAAAATTACCCAACGTAGAATCTGCTTCAGTTTAATAGTCATTTACCTAGCTAAAACACCCAAGGCTAAATATCTCAAATACTATGCTACATCAGTCATACCAATTCAAAATCCATACATACCCTATGGGAAAATAAAACTACAAAATTCACCCATTAAGAAATCTGTTTTTTACAACGATATCTGGGTTGGGATATATTTCAAAACTTGGGTGAATTGATATCATACAACATAATTCTTGTTGTTCAACACTGGAAAAATTTATATTTCATAACCAATAAAAAGCTTTTAATTATTTAAATAAGTAGAAAGATTTGCAACCACCAAACTATATTAAGTAATGTAGAAGCACTAAGATTAAGTTCGGAGTCAGGACTTTAGTCCTTTTTTGTTCGCGGAGCGTCTCGTAGAGAGAACTAAAATTCTCTCTTCTCTATGATAGGCTGCGCCAACTAGACGCTACGCATAGCTTGCTTGAGTGCAGGGGTACATTACAAACCTTTAATTTGAATTTGCAGATTTCCTATTCCGAAAAAGTATAAATTATACTTATCTACACTCGTTTTATCGCAATTTATCTGATATCTCTCCCTAGTAAGATAGTAATTATACATTTTTCATCAAAATAATGTGACTTACGCTAGAGGAAAAGCTAGTTTCTACCACCTACTATTAAAAACTGTTAGTCAATTTAATAGTCTAACAAAGTCCTCAAACAGCATATAAATAGTTAATTATTGATTGCTTGTAAATAACTAATAAAGCTGTTGATTATTTTCAAGGAGGAAGTGGTGGATAATTTAAAAGCCTTATGGAAAAAGCTGCGAATTCGCCAAGTGTTAACTGTATTTTTGGCTGGTCTATTGTTAGTTTTCAACACTGCTTGTAGTCAAGCCAATCCCCAAGGATCTAATCCGCAAAATCCTGCTGTACAAGCAGGTGGTGCGAACAATCCCTATAAAAATGGGGGAGATAATTACACCAAATATCGGATGTCTACAGATCCAAAAATCAACAACCCCAAGACAGATAAAAGTAATAACCAAGCTAGTTTACACAGCAATGCACCAATATTAATTGCAGCCAATAGAGAATCTGAATTGCTCTATCCTGGTGCGGAAACACCCACTGGTAGAGTTCTCAAAGAAGGAGAACTACCATTGATTACTCAAGAAGATTACAAACAACCAAAACCAGGTGGATTAATTCAGCGTGAACCGGACGTAGGGACTCGAATTCAAGAAAGAGTGGGTACAGTCCAAGAAAACATTAAAGAAGCTTCTGGTTTTTTGCGAGAAAAAGCAGATGAAACAAGTGCAAGACCTGAACTGCAAAAGAACCCCGCAGTTGGTAGATAGCATGAATTGATACTTTTTATTCATCGAAATTGTCAACTTACAAAAATCTCAGGAGTAAAACTATGACAAGATTAATTAATTGGCTCAAAAGTCTGCGTCCTCTAAAAGTATTGACAGCTTTTCTAGCAGGGATTGTCCTGTTAACAGCACAAGCTTGTAACCGTCCAACTATTGCAGCACAACCACCGCAACCAAGCGCGCAATCTCCAAATATAGAAAGATATGATCCCACAAAAAGCTATCCTCTGAATGCACCCCAAAGTGGAATGAACAACTTTAGCGATGTAGATCCTAGAGCTAGAGCCGATGAAAAAGCCGCAGAAGCCAAAGCTAAGGCTTTGCGAGACATGGCTAAAAGAAATGTGGAACAAAAAGGTATTGATAGCACAGAACAATATGCCCGCAATTATCGCCAAGGTACACCTTTTGATGAAAGAGTCAAAAATTTAGGTGAAGATGTGGGTAGTTCAGCAGAAGAAGTGCGTAGAGGTTTAGTCAAAGGAACTCAACGCGGGTTTGAAAACCTCAAACAAAACACCCAAAATGCTGCTGAAGATGCAGCGAAAAATGTTCAGCGTGGAGCAGCAGATATTGGTCGTAACATTCAGCAACAAGCTGAAGATGCAACTGATACAGTCTCCCGTACAGCGAGGGAAATTAGATAACGGGCTTCTAGTGAAAAAGATATGGGCAGGGGGTGAGACAGCGCGGTCTTCTCTACGAGAGGCTTCGCGTTGGCGGTAGCCTCTCGTAGAGAAGGGGGTTTCCCCCATGAGCGACTGCGAACCCGAAGGGCAGGGGGAAATAAAACTAATTCGCTGCTCCTCTCCGCGACTTGTAAAAAAGAACTCCGGTTTAGATTAAACAATCTTGAAACCGGAGTTCTTTCTATTTAATACGGAATTTCACTAGGGATAAAACTAGATTTTTGGCAACTATCTTGTGGATTATACAAATTAAAAAACAGGGAATAAAAAGATTATTTTTTATCAAAAAAATCAAAAAAAAAGTGATTTATTTTGTGTTTATCATTTTTGTGTCATATTTTTTTATAAAAATTTAAGATATGGGACTGATCAAACACTCCTCTGTTACCCACACCAAAGACACTACTCCTCAGTCCCATTTACTTTTAATGTCAAAAATGCCAAAAAATCGTGCTGATATTCAGTGATTACCTAAAAATTACCCTGGGCTTTTTGATGAAAACTTTGCTTTTCATCTTCATAGACTTTGAAGTATGGCAAAGTCTAGTCGTGTTCCCTGAAACTCTCAAAGTAAGGAGCTAATGTGAGTAGACCTACAGAAAACATTGTACTGGAGGGAGTACAGGCTACAGATGTGGCAACACCTAAGCCGTTGTTAAGATTACCAGATGCAGTGGCTTTAATTGTAGGTATTGTGATTGGTGCAGGTATTTTTGAAACTCCTGCATTAGTAGCAAGTCAAGCAGGAAATGATATTACTGTATTGCTGTTGTGGCTAGCTGGGGGTTTAGTATCAATTATCGGTGCGTTGTGTTATGCAGAGTTAGCAACAACCTATCCTGACGTGGGTGGGGTCTATTTTTATCTTAAAAGGGCGTTTGGGCGATCGCTGGCCTTTTTGTTTGCTTGGGCGCGACTCACAGTCATTCAAACTGGTTCTATTACTCTCCTCGCTTTCGTTTTTGGTGATTATGCTACCCAATTGTGGCGATTAGGCGCATTTTCATCCTCTATATATGCAGCCGGAGTCATTGCACTGTTAACAGCCTTGAATCTGGTGGGTTTAAGACAAGGTAAATGGACACAAAACTTACTATCTGTAGCCAAAGTTTTAGGGTTGTTACTAGTAGTCATGTTTGGGTTATTTGCCACAAATGCCTCTAGGGTAACGCTAGAAACCACTACTACAGGTAATTGGGGGTTAGCAATGGTGTTTGTGTTGCTATCTTACGGTGGTTGGAACGAAGCGGCGTATATTTCCGCAGAAATCCAAAATAGAAGGCGCAACATATTGCGATCGCTATTGTGGAGTATTGGGATAATCACCGCCATTTACCTACTAATCAATTGGGCTTACCTGCGCGGCTTAGGATTAACCAACATGGCACAGTCCGAAGCTGTAGCCGCCGATTTAATGCGCTCCATAGCCGGGGAAACTGGAGCTTGGTTTATTAGTTTCTTAATTGCAATTTCCACCTTGGGAGCTATTAACGCCACAATTTTCACTGGGGCGCGGACTAATTACGCTCTCGCCAAAGATTTTCCTCTATTTAGTTTTATGGGACGTTGGCAACAACTCCCCAGCACTCCCACCTCTGCGTTAATTGTACAGGCGGCGATCGCCTTGGGACTGGTTTTATTAGGCACACTCACCCGCAAAGGGTTTGAAACAATGGTAGATTACACCGCGCCTGTATTTTGGTTCTTTTTCCTACTTTCTGGTATTTCCTTGCTAGTGCTGCGATACAGAGAACCACAGATAACACGCCCCTTTAATGTGCCGTTTTATCCTTTGACACCATTACTCTTTTGTGTTGTGTGTGGCTACCTGCTTTACTCCAGCTTAGTTTATACCAACGTAGGAGCGATCGCAGGGGTGTTAGTGGTAGCAGCAGGGATACCGTTTTTAGTTTGGAATCGCTACCGCCAACGTCAGATCTGAGAGTGCTGAGTAATGAGTGCTGAGTAATGAGTGCTGTGTGCTGTTAGCGGTAGCGCGGCGTTTAGCCGGTGCTGAGTGAAATAATTTCTTTTTCTCCCTGCCCCCTGCCCCCCTGCTCCCTGCTCATCACCGCGACTATATTTTTTTAGTTGGAAGCCCCTTAGCGGCTCTTTTGTTCAAAATTCACAATTTTCATTGGAGGTTATTTTTTATGAAGTTGCAAAAAATGTTACTGCTCGTTGTTGCTAGCGTAAGTTTTGCTAATGTTGGTCTTGTGGGATGCACAACCCCAGCGCAAAATTTAGATGCACAAGCACAGCCTTCTGCACCCACATTAACAGGTCAAACTGAAACATTAGCTCAGACACAACCCCAAGAACGTCCGGCTGATGTTCCCTATGTCCCGACTCCACAACCTGTAGTAGATGCCATGCTAGAAGTAGCGCAAGTTAATAAAAATGATGTGCTGTACGACTTAGGTAGTGGTGACGGTCGGATTGTCAATACAGCCGCCC